>JAJDNS010000024.1 GCA_022340585.1 Acidobacteriota bacterium | reverse complement strand
GATCGCGATGTCCTCGAGCATGGCCTTGCGGCGGTCACCGTAGCCCGGGGCCTTCACCGCCGCGACCTGAAGCGTTCCCCGCAGCTTGTTCACCACCAGGGTCGCCAGGGCCTCGCCCTCGACGTCCTCGGCAATGATGAGCAGCGGCTTGCCCAGCTTCGCGACCTGCTCGAGCACCGGGAGAAGGTCCTTCATGCTGGAGACCTTCTTTTCGTGGATGAGGACCAGCGGGTTCTCGAGGGCCACCTCCATCCGGTCGGGATCGGTCACGAAGTAGGGGGAGAGGTATCCACGGTCGAACTGCATTCCCTCCACCACCTCCAGGGAGGTCTCCAGAGTCTTGGCCTCCTCCACGGTGATGACGCCGTCCTTGCCGACCTTCTCCATGGCCTCGGCGATGATCCCGCCGATGGTCTCGTCGTTGTTGGCGGAGATGGTCCCCACCTGGGCGATCATCTTGCCCTTGACGCCCTTGGACAGCTTGGCGATGTCCTCCACCACCGCCGCGACCGCCTTCTCGATACCCCGCTTGAGGTCCATGGGGTTGGCGCCGGCGGTGACGTTCTTGCTGCCCTCGCGGTAGATGGCCTGGGCGAGCACGGTGGCGGTAGTGGTGCCGTCACCGGCCACGTCGGAGGTCTTCGAGGCAACCTCGCGGACCATCTGCGCGCCCATGTTCTCCAGGGGCTCCTTGAGCTCGATCTCCTTGGCGACGGTGACGCCGTCCTTGGTGATGACCGGAGAGCCGAACTTCTTGTCCAGGACGACGTTGCGCCCCTTCGGGCCGAGGGTCACCTTGACCGCGTCGGCCAGTCGATTCACGCCCCGGAGCAGCTCCTGGCGCGAATCATTCCCATACGTGATCTGCTTCGCCATGCTTCCTACGTTCTCCTGTTTCCTGAAAGGTTTTGCTCGAGGGGTACGCGGCGCGCACTCCCTGCTAGCCGATGACGGCCAGGACCTCGTCCTCGCGGAGGATCATGTACTCCTCGCCATCGAGCTTGATGTCGGTGCCGGAGTACTTCCCGAAGAGGATCTTGTCCCCGGCCTTGACGTCGAGCGCCACCTTGGTCCCGTTATCCAGGATCTTGCCATTCCCCACCGCGACGACCTCGCCCTCCTGGGGCTTCTCCTTCGCGCTGTCCGGGATGATGATCCCGCCCTTGACCGTTTCCGCCTCCTCGATACGCTTCACCAACAGTCTGTCGTGAAGCGGACGAACTTTCGCCATCGTGCGTCGTCTCCTTTCTGCGGTCATCTGCTTGACTGAGTCGCTGTCGCTGCTCTGTTCGTCTTGGTGCCCCGAGGGCCAGGACCGGCCCGACGGCGCCATTTAGCAGTCACTATTGCTGACTGCTAAGAGTATAGGGGGGCACTAGCAGTCTGTCAAGGAGACTGCTAGCACAAGGCTCAAGTATTCGTGCCGTGAGCCCGTATCTCTCGACTAAAGAGGCGGTTATGAGAATGGCCGGGCGCTGGCTCGACGGGTCTTCACTTCCGGGGGGAGGTCGGAGGCGTCTGGAGCCGGTACTCCTCGACCTTTCGGCCGAGGGTGTTGCGATGAATCTTCAGATCCTGGGCGGCGCGGGAGAGGTTCCCCCGGTGCCGCTGGACGACGCGGGCGATGAAACGCTTCTCGAACTCCCGTTTGGCGTCCGAGAACCGGATCCCCTTGTCGACCATCTCGACGATGAGCGCATCCAGCTGCTGCTTCACGGCTCGACCTTCCCTGATCAACATGCCGGCGCGTCACCCGGCTCTCCTGGCGCCTCCTGCGCCCCCCGAGCCGCCTGGCGGCTAGCCGGCCTCCCCCCGGAGGCGCTCGAACGCCTCCATGTACTTGCCGACCGTGCGGGCGACGACGTCCGGAGGGAGCTCGGGACCTGGCGGCTGCTTGTTCCAGTCGAGAGTCTCGAGGTAGTCGCGCACGTACTGCTTGTCGAAAGAGGGTTGCGAGCGGCCCGGCTCGTAGTCGTCTCCTGGCCAGAAGCGCGACGAGTCGGGCGTCAGGGCCTCGTCGACCCACATGAGGCTTCCGTCTCTCGTCCCGAACTCGAACTTGGTGTCCGCGAGGATGATTCCTCGCGCCTCGGCGTGCTCCCGGGCCTGGGTGTAGATCTCCAGGCTGATCCGCCGTGCCTCCGCCGCGTGTGTGGCTCCGACGCTGGTCTCCATCGTCTCGAACGAGATGTTCTCGTCGTGCCCCGTCTCCGCCTTGGTCGCGGGGGTGAAGATCGGTCGCTCCAGTCGTCCGGACTGTTTCAGCCCCGATGGCAACGGGATCCCGCACACGGCGCCCGTGGCCTGATAGTCTTTCCAGCCCGAGCCGGCGAGGTAGCCACGGACCACGCACTCCACCGGCAGGACCTCCGTCTTCCTGACGATCATCGACCGCCCCTCGAGCTGCGCCCGGTGGGGCTGCAGCTCCGGGTCGTACTCGTCCACGTTCGCGGTGATGACGTGGTGAGGCACGATGTGCCCGAGCCGCTCGAACCAGAAGAGCGACATCTGTGTCAACACGATGCCCTTGCCGGGTATGCCGGTGGGCAGCACCACGTCGAAGGCGCTCAGCCGGTCAGTGGCGACCACGAGAAGCCGGTCTCCGAGGTCGTAGACGTCGCGGACCTTACCCCGCTTGAATGGGGTCACGCCCGGCAGGTCGGTTCGGAGAAGTGGAGGAGCGTTGGGATCGATCTTCATTGGCCTGTGCTCGTGTGCCCCCGAGGGGCCGTTGGTCCGGCGCCCACGGAAGGCGTGGTCTGTCGGAGGGCGGGAAGTCTACAGGAAGGAGCGATCGCGTGGCAAGGCCGATCGGGACCAGTGCCGATGGACCCTCCGGCTCACCCCGGGCTAGGGCTGCTCGGCGGGAAGAGGGGTGGGGCCGGCGACAACGGTGACGTCGTGGTCCGCCGTCAGCCTCACCGTGGCGCCGCCGCCGCCGATCAGCCCGGTGGCGCGGCTCGGCGGTCCCGATTCGGACACGGTGACGTCCAGCCCGGGGGCGTCGAGATCGAGCTCGCCGCGGCGCGACTCTGCCTGTAGCTCGAAACGACTGCCTGTCGGCACCTCGAGTCGGACCGCGCCCTCGCGGGCGGTGGCGGTGATTGCCTCCGTGATCGGCCGTCCGGGGCTGAGCTGCACCGTCCCCCGCTCGACCTCGACGTCCACGGGCCCGCCGAAGCCGTCGATGGTGACGTCACCATCCGCTCCCCGCACTCGGGCTCCTCCCTCCAGCGCGCGAGCGGTGACGGCACCGTGGCGGACCCCGACCTCGACGGGGCCCTCGACCCGGTCGAGCCGGACGTCGTCGTGGGTCGCCTCGGCGGTGAGCGCGCCTCGCACCTCCTCCGCCGACACCGCGCCCCGGTCGGCCTTCGCTCGCACGTCCCCGCCAATGCGCTCGAGGCGGATGGCCCCGAAGCTGGTCTCCACCTCGACCCGGCCGCCCACGTCCAGGGCGGTAGCCGCCCCGTTCCGAGCATCGATCTCGACGTCGCCTCCCACGTTCTCCACCACGACATCCACGTGAGCGAGCTTCGCGACCACACCCGCCGCTCGGAGGAGGGTCACGCGACCGTGCTGGACGTCCAGGTCCGCACTCCCTTCGACGTCGCTCACGTCCACCTCGATCTGGCGGGCCTTGAGGGTGAGGTCGGACCCGAGCCCGGCGGCCTCCACCCGGCCATCCCGCGCGTCGATCTTCACCGGGCCCGCGATGTTCTCCACGCGCACGTCGTCGAAGGCCGCGCGGACCTCGGCCCCGGCGATGCCGCTCGCCTCCACGCGGCAGTGGTCGCTGCGGATCGTGGCCCCCGTCTGCGGAGGCACGCGCAGCTCGAGGTGGGTCTCGAACCCCACATCGTTCTTCCGCCCGAGATCGTCCCGGTTCGTCCCGACCCGGAGCCGGCCCTGGTCCTCTTCGAGCCGGAGCTCGATGCGGTCGGCGAAGTCGCGAGCCTTCGCCTCGGTGGGCTGGAACACGACCTTGCGCAGCCTGGCCTCGACCCGGGGGCCGTCGCCCGGGAGGACCCGGACCGATCCGAAGGCGTTGCGAACCTCGATCTCGGGGGCCCGATCGGCGGGGACGGGCCGCTCGGCCGCCTCCTCAAACTCGAAGGACGGCCCGTAGAAGCGGCCGCCCAGGACCCGACAGCCCTCGGGCCCGATGGAGAAGTGGTTCTCCCGAAGCTGCCAGGCCGTTTCCACGACCGCCCCGAAGAGCAGGACCAGGATCAGGAAGCCGATCTTGCGTGCGCTCAACGCTCAGGACTCCCGCGAGGCGCGCCGCACCGCCAGATCCGCCAGCTCGAGCGCGCCCCAGAGGATGAGAAGGAGGGGCCACCACGTCCGCAGGGCGTGGAGGAGGTCCAGCTGCCCCAGGTTGGAGAGCGTCCAGAGGACGCCGATGGCAACCAGGCCCACCCCGAGGGTGAGGCTCTCCGGGCTAAAGGCTCGGCGGCTCATCCGTCCTCTCCTCAGCTTTCTTCTTCTGGATCGACCCGTAGATGAAGTACGCGCCCACCGCGATCAGCAGGAGGGGCCACCACCGGGCGAGGCGGTCGAGGTCGAGCCACCCCATGTTGCTCAGGAGCACGAGGAGCCCGATGGCCACGAGGGAGATGCCCCACAGCGGCGACTCGACGCTGTCCTCCTCCGCCGCGTCCACCCTGTCGCCGCCGAGGAAGCGCTGGTTGATGGTGTTCGAGCCCTTCCAGGCGTCGATGATGTTGAACAGGTAGACGAAGGGAATCACGAACGCGAAGGGGAACTCGTGGCCGCTCGCGGTCAGGTAGATGCTCCCCACGAACGCGAAGAAGAACACGAAGGCCCGGGCGATCTGCCCGTTGTAGACCTGCCCAAGGCCCGGGAAGAGCGAAAGGAAGGCGGCCAGGCCCGGGCTCTTCGGGAGCTGCCGTACGTACGGCGCCGGGGCCGCGGCCGGGGTCGCCGGAAGCGGGGGCACCGCCTCGGGGACGGTGGGTTCTGGACTCTCGGGTGCGGGCGGCTGGCTGCTCATCGTCTATTCTCCTTCACTGGCTCCCTACGAGTCGGCTCCGACTCCGGTTCGGAAAGCTGGGTGGACGGCGACACGGGTGGGACGGGGGCCGATCCCGCTGCCCCTTTTGGAGTCCTCCTGTTCGCCGGCACGCCGGCGCTCGAGGAGCTGTCGGTAGTCCTCCACCCTATCGTTCATTCTCTCCAGGCGCCCCTCGAAGGCGGTGGTCAGCACGACGCCGAGGATGCGCACGTCCTCGACCATACGGTCCCTGTGCTGGATGATCTCGCTGCCCGCGCTCACCGTGCGGTCGACGAGCTTCGTGGCGGCGCGGGTGGGGGCCTCGGGCCCCACAACCATCAGCAGCACTCCGAGCGTGATCAGAGCGAACCCCGCCGCCGCCGCCTGCATCCAGGACGGAATCACCAGGGCCGGGCGGACGACGACCGGGCGGGGGGCGGGACGGGGCACCGCCCGGGTGGCCGCCACCACGCGCTGGGCAAGACCCACCGGCGGCTCGAGGTCAGGGAAGGCGTGCAGCGCGTCCACGACCTCGGCGACGGCTTCACGGAGGAACCGGCAGTCGCCACAGCCGGCCAGGTGGGCGTCGAGCTCGGAGCGAAGAATCGCGTGGAGGGTCCCCTCCAGGTGATCTGAGAGCAACTCCTGAGAGCGTGCGCAGTCCATTCTCGTCGACCTCTAGTGGCCCCCGACGAGCTCGGCCCGGCGCCCCTTGAGGCGCTTGGCCAGCTCGAGGCGGGCGCGGTTGATACGGCTCTTGACGGTTCCCAGCGGCACCTGCAACGCGGCCGCGATCTCGTCGTAGGGCAGCCCCTGCAGGTCACAGAGGATGAGCGGGAGCCGCAGGTCGGCCGGCAGCGTCCGCAGACCGCGGTGCACCAGGCGCGCCCTCTCCTGCCTCTCGAGGCCGACGACCGGGTGCTCCTCCGGGGCCGTCGCGGTCTCGAGGATCTCGGGGTCCTCCGTCCGCCGGAGGAGCTCCTGCTTCCGGCGCCGGTAGTGGTCGATGGCGTGGTTGCGGGCCACGGCCATCAGCCACGCCTGGAAGGACCCGTCCGCCTCCCGGTATCGATCGAGCGTTTTATACACCTTGATGAAAATCTCCTGCGTCAGGTCCTCCGCCTCGTCCACCCGGCCCGTGAACCGGTAGGCCAGACCGAAGACCTTGCGGTTGAAGAGGGTGACCAGCTCGTGCCACGCACCCTCGTCCCCACTGCGGCACCGCGGCAGGATGTCGTCGACGGTCGTGCTCAAGGGGGACTCGCTGTCTCTGGCCGACGGTCTCCTGCCACCGATCGAAGAAACGCACCCGGGAAGGGCCCGGTTCGCGAAAGTGGTGCTCAGGAGGAGCCGACCGCCGTTGTTTGACGCTCGGGTCGGCATTGTAGTAGAGTCCGAATCCGCTATCAAGTATTTGAAGGAAAAGGGGTTGTGAGCAAACGGAGGAGGCGTTGAGAGGACAGCGCGGGAGACTCCTCCTGGGCGTGGTCCTCGCCGCCCTCCTGCTCGTTGTCGTCTTCTGGCAAGTCGATTGGGACGAGCTGCGGGGCGCCCTCCAGGGAGCCTCGGTCGGCCCCCTGCTCGGGCTCTCGGCGGTGACGGTGGGGGTGTACGCCTTCCGCGCCTGGCGCCTGGGCTTCCTCCTGGCCCCTCTCGGCCGGGTCCGCTTCGCCGATCTCTTCTCGGCGACCTACGTGGGCTTCGCGGCGGGACTCCTCGTCCCCCGGGCCCAGGAGATCCTCCGCCCCTGGCTGATCTCGCGGCGCTACCCGATCCCCCTTTCCGCTGGTTTCGCCACCATCGTCATCGAGCGCCTCGTCGACCTGATCACGGTTCTGGTGCTCTTCGCGCTGTACCTGTTCGTGCTCCCCACCCCGCCCCAGCAAACGGGGGGAGCGCTCATGGGGGTGGTCAAGGCGGCGGGGGCGGCCACCGCCGTCGTGGCCCTCGTCGTCCTCGCGGTGCTTCTGGCCCTGCACTCGCACGCGGACCGGGTCCTGGGGCTGTTGGACAAGATCCTCACCCACCTGCCCGACTGGGCTGCGGGGCCCCTGCGCCGGATCGTCCGGGCCTTCTCCGACGGACTGGCCGTTCTCCGGGCCCCTGCCGGTCACCTGGCCGCCATCTTCGCCCAGTCGTTCGCCATCTGGCTGCTCATCGCCGCCGGCTTCCATCTCAACCACACCGCCTTTTCGCTGGAGCTGCCCTTTCACGCCACGTTTCTCCTCATCGCCTTTCTCACCGTCGGCGTTGCCATTCCCACGCCGGGAATGGTGGGTGGCTTCCACGCCTTCTACATGGTGACCCTGCACCAGATGTTCGGGGTCGACCGGGCCACCGCCGCCGCCGCCGGCATCACTGCCCACGCGTTCTCCTTCCTGCCGATCCTCGTGTTCGGATTCCCTCTTCTGTGGCGGGAGGGGTTGAGTCTCGGTCGCGTGGCCGCGGTGGCCGAAGACGGTTCACCCGCATCCTTCCAGGAGGTGCAGCCGTGAAATGCCCGTTCTGCTCCCACCTTGAGGACAAGGTCGTCGACTCGCGCGAGAGCAAGGAGGGGGAGGTCATCCGCCGCCGCCGCGAGTGCCTGAGCTGCGGCAAGCGCTTCACGTCGTACGAGAGGATTGACCAGATCCCGCATCTTGTGGTGAAGAAGGATGGTCGCCGCGAGCGCTTCGACCGGGAGAAGGTCATGGCCGGGCTTCTCAAGGCCTGCGAGAAGCGGCCGGTCTCCATGAAGAGCCTCGACGCGGTGGTCGACCGGGTCGAGTCGATGATGCACGAAAGCCCGGAGCGGGAGGTGGCCGCGGACCAGATCGGCGAGTTCCTCATGGAGCAGCTCCGGGAGCTCGACAAGGTGGCCTTCGTCCGGTTCGCCTCCGTCTACCGGGACTTCAAGGACGTGGACCAGTTCATGGCCACCCTCAAGGGCCTCCTGGAGTCCAGGGAGCAGTAGCTGATCACCCCCGGTCCTTCCCCTCTGCAGGGGAAGGACGGGGGATATCTTCCTGTCCTTCAGCACGTTGTCGTGGGTGTGGCTGCGGAGCTACACTTGCTCCAGTGCCGAAACAGCGCATCCAGAACAACGTGCGCCTCGTGGCCGCCATCACCGTGGGGCTGCTCACGGTCTTTCTGCTGTCGGAGCTGGTTCTCCGCAAGAGCCAGGACTTCCAGACCGAGTTCCTGGCTTCAGTGCTCCTCTTCAGCCTGACCGTTCTCAACTTCTCCCTTCTCCTCGTTCTCGTCTTCGTCCTCGGTCGCAACCTGGTGCGGATGCTCATGGAGTGGCGGCGGGGGGTCTTCGGAGCCCGGCTGCGGGTGCAGCTTCTCCTGGTGTTCCTCCTCATGGCGGTGGCGCCCTCCGTCCTGCTCCTGCTCGTCGGCAGCGACCTCATCCGCCAGACTGTCGACCGCTGGTTCAACGTGGACGTCGAGAGGATCCTGGCGTCGTCACAGGTCCTGGAAACCTCGCTGCGCGAGTCGGCCACGGACCGCAGCCGCGTCCACGCCCAGGCCCTCGCCCGCGAGATCCGCGCCCGGGGGCTTCTCGGCAGCGGGCAGCAGGGGCGTCTGCGGCGCACGGTGGGCGCTCGGGCCCGCGAGCTCGAGATCGACCTGGTCAACGTCTACACCCGGGAGGGCGAGATCGTCGCGGTCATGGATCCCCGCCTGCCGCCGGCCACGTCGTGGGACGCGGCCTCGACGGAGACGCTGGCCGATGCCGCCCTGGAGGGGCACGCGGCGGAGGCAATCGTGCCCTACGGGACCGGGGAGCTCGCCCGGGCCGCGGTTCCGGTCGAGGCCGCCGACGGTAGCGCGGAGGGGGTGGTCGTGGTCTCGGGCTTCGTGCCCGCCGACGTGTCCCGGGCAGCCCGCGACGTCCACGCCCACTTCACCAAGTTCCGCGAGACGCAGACCTACCGGGAGCCCATACTCTCCTTCTACCGCTCGCTCTACCTGTTTCCGGCACTGCTCATTCTCTTCGGGGCGGTGTGGCTGGCCCTCTACCTCGCCCGGCGCATCACCACGCCGTTGCGTCTGGTGGCCCAGGGCGCGGAGCGCATCGCCGCCGGGCAGCGGGGAGTCCGCGTGGACTTCCCGTCCGGGAGCGAGGAACCCCGCGCACTGATCGCGTCGTTCAACCGCATGTCGGAGCGCCTGGCCCGCACCGAGGAGGAGGTCGCGTTCGGCCGGGCCGGTCTCCTCCGCAAGAACCAGGAGCTGGAGGAGCGCCGCAAGCTCACCGAGACCGTCCTGGAGACCGTGGGCACCGGTGTGCTCGTCGCGGACGAGGAGGGCACCCTGACCGCGGTCAACGCTGCCGCCCAACGACTGCTGGACCTCGAAGGTGGCTCGGTGGGGCTCTCGATCGACCGGGTCCTGCGCGGGCCGGGCCGAGACGAGGTCCGGGCGCTCGTTCTGCGGCTGCTCTCCGGCCGGGTGGCGCGCCAGGAGAGAGAGGTGCTCGTGCCCTCCCGGGACCGGTCCCGGCACCTCGCGATCACCGTCGTCAGCCTTCCCGGGTCCCTCGGCTCCGCTCCCGGCGCGCTGGTGGTGGTCGACGATCTGACCCCGCTCATGAGGGCTCAGAAGGTCGCTGCGTGGGGCGAGGTGGCCCGCAAGCTCGCCCACGAGATCAAGAACCCGCTCACGCCGATCCAGCTCTCCGCCCAGCGGATCCGCAAGGCGTGGCTCAAGTCCGATCCCGAGTTCGATCGGGTCCTGACGGAGTGCGCTCGTGCCATCGTCGACGAGGTCGAGGCCCTGAAGAACCTGGTGGACGAGTTCGCCCAGTTCGCACGCCTTCCCGCGGTGAGCCTGCAGCCTGCCTCGCTTCACGACGTCGTCGATCAGGCCCTCTCGCTCTACGAGGGCCTGTTCCCCGGGATCGTCATCGAGCGGCGCGAGGCCGCCGACCTGCCCGAGCTCAGGCTCGATCCCGATCAGATGAAGCGCGTTCTCATCAACCTCGTGGATAACTCGATCGCGGCCCTCGACGAGCGGGGGCGCATCGTGGTGACGACAGAGCTCGACCGGGCGGAGGTCCGAGTCCGTCTCATCGTGGCCGACGATGGTCCCGGGATCGCCCCCGCCGACCGCGACCAGCTCTTCGTGCCCCACTTCTCCACCAAGAAGCGCGGGAGCGGGCTTGGCCTCGCCATCGTAAGCCGGATCGTGGCGGAGCACCTGGGGACGATCAGGGCCGAGGACAACGATCCCCGCGGGGCCCGCTTCGTGGTGGAGCTGCCGGCGTGAGAGGGCATCGGCGCCCCGCCCTGTCCTCGCCGGGGCCGTCGTCCCACCGGAGGACCCGTGATGCGTGAGCCCATTCTGGTGGTCGACGACGAGGCGGGCGTTCGGTCCTCGCTCAGCGCGATCCTGGCCGACGACGGCTACGATGTCGAAGCGGTGGGGAGCGGAGAGGAGGCCCTCGCTGCTCTCGCCGCCCGCCGCTTCGAGCTGGTTCTGCTCGACGTCTGGCTGCCGGGAGCGGATGGCCTCGAGACCCTGGAGCGAATCCGAGAGGGCGACACCGAAATCCCGGTGGTGATGATCTCGGGCCACGGCACCATCGAGACCGCGGTTCGCGCGGTGAAGCTGGGGGCGCGGGACTTCGTGGAGAAGCCCCTGTCGCTGGAGAAGACCCTGCTCGCCGTCGGCAACGCGCTGAAGCAGAGGCAGCTCGAGGCCGAGGTCCGCACCCTGAAGAGGCAGCTCGACAAGCGCTACGTGATGGTGGGGGAGAGCCCGGCCATGCGCCAGCTCCGAGAGGAGATCGCCCAGGCCGCGCCCTCCAACGGACGGGCCTTGATCTTTGGCGAGAACGGAACCGGGAAGGAGCTGGTCGCCCGTGCCATCCACGCCCAGTCCCTCCGGACCCGGGAGCCCTTCGTCGAGGTGAACTGTGCCGCCATACCCGAGGAGCTCATCGAGAGCGAGCTCTTCGGGCACGCGAAAGGCGCCTTCACCGGAGCTCACGCCTCGCGGAAGGGCAAGTTCGAGCTGGCCGACGGGGGGACGTTGTTCCTCGACGAGATCGGCGACATGAGCCTGAAGACGCAGGCCAAGGTCCTCCGGGCCCTGCAGGAGCAGACGATCGAGCCGGTGGGCGGAGCGGGCTCGATCAAGGTGGACGTGCGGGTGATCGCTGCGACCAACAAGGACCTGGAGAAGGAAATCGAGGCCGGGACGTTCCGTGACGACCTCTACTTCCGCCTCAACGTCATCCCTTTTCACGTTCCCCCGCTTCGGGAACGTCGCGAGGATATCCCCGTGCTCGCCCGCCACTTCGTGGAGGTACTCTCGGCGGAGCACGGGCGTCGGCCGAAGCCGCTCGCCCCGGAGGCGGTGGAGAGGCTCGCCGGGCTTCCGTGGCCAGGCAACGTCCGCGAGCTGCGCAACATCATCGAGCGGCTGGTCATCATGGCGCCAGGCGAGCAGATCGAGCTGCGCCACCTTCCATCCTCGCTCCTCGAGGCACTGCCCCCGGGAGCGGCCGGCGCCGCCGTGGCCGCCGCGTCCGTGGCCGGCGCGACATCGCTGGCCGCCGCCCGGGAGGAGTTCGAGCGCCAGTTCATCCTGGGGAGGTATCGCGAGTGTGGCGGAAACATGAGCCGCACCGCGGAGGCGCTCGGGGTCGAGCGGTCCAATCTGTACCGCAAGATGAAAGGCTACGGGCTCCTCCCCGCCCGCCGTGAAGAGGCTTGAACCGGGAGGTGCGCTTCCCGGATAATGACCTCGCGCTGTTCCGGTCGGTTTCTTTCCTGATGCGAGATAACAAGAGCACGCAGCCTCGGCGCGTGAACGTCGTCTGGCCCCGCCGGGCGGTGGTGGGCCTCTGGCTCCTCGCCTTCGTCGTGGGCGGGGGAGTGCTGGCGGCGCGGTGGGAGGTGCTCATGGCGCGGCTGGCCCGGCCCCCGGCCGGGGACACGGCTGCGGAGGGGGCGCCGCGATGAAGTGTCCGGCCTGCAGTGAGACCCTGCCTGCGGGGGCCGAGCGGTGCCCCGGGTGTGGCGGGATCGTCGGTCCCCCCATCGACGGTGCTCTCGCGCCCAACCCCCGAACGGTGACACCGCCCCCGAGGGACAGGGTCGAGCCGCTTCGGGATATCCCGGGGCTGCCGAAGAAGGAGCGCACGTGGCGTGACGAGGTGCAGGAGCGCGTGCGCAAGCGGAGGAAGAAGCGCACACAGTCCAGCCTGCCCCTGTTCGAGCAGCCGGCGCTGCTCGCCACGGAGCCCGAGCCCGCAATCGGGGGAAAGCTCGTCGCCCCGCCCGAGCCCCCGGCCCGGGAGCCGGAGTCCCCGATCGTCGCCCCGCCGCCGGAGCCCGCTCTCTCCGCAGAGACGGCGGCGCAGATCGGGACGCCCGACCAGGGCTTCGAGGCCGCTCCGCTGAGCGAGGAGGAGCTTGCCGACCTGCCTTTGCACCCCCACGACACCCCGCCCGAGGTCGGGGCCGGACCCGAGCCGGAAGCGCCGGCCGTCCAGGTCGACCTGCTCTCCGGCCGGTTCACCCTGGACGAGGAGCCCATCGCGTCCGGGGACGACGACGCAGACGCGGGCATCTCGCTGACCCCCCCGCCCCCGGAGCCCAGTCCGCTGGAGCGCCCGGCTCGGATTGGCGAGCGTACCCAGGCGGCGGCGGTGGACGCCGGAATCCTGTGCGTGCTCGGCGCTCTCGTCGTCTACTTCACTGGCCGCACCGCCCGAGTGGACGTTCTCTCCCTGACCGTGAGCTGGCCATGGATGGCGTCCTACCTGGCCTTTCTCGGCCTGTTCTACGCAGGCTACTTCACCGGAACCTCCGGCCAGACCCCGGGGAAGATGGTGACCGGCCTGCGGGTCGTGGATGCGCGCGGGCGACCCCCGGGGTATCTGCGCGCGGTGGGACGCGCCGCGGTGGCCGCGGTGGGAACCGCGCTGGCCGGCCTCGGGCTCATTCCCATCGCCCTCGATCCTGCCCGCCGAGCCTTCCACGACCGCCTGCTCCACACGCGCGTCGTTCACCGCTGACGCCCTCTCCCGCCCCGCGGCAGCGCGCGGTGGACGCGATCACCCTCGACCGCATACTCGGTGAGCTCAGGCCGTTGCTCACGGGACGGCACCTCTCGCGCCCGAGGCTCGTGGGCCCGACCGCCGTCTGCTTCGAGACCTCGGCGAGCCGCGACCGCCGGCTCTGGCTCGACGCCGGCCGGGGGAGCGCCGGCGTGTACTGGGTGGGCCGGGAGACGGTGAAGCGCCTCGCCGACGAGCGCACCTCCGGACGCTCGCGTCAGGCACGGCTGCACCTCCGCAAGCACCTCGACGGGGCCCGGGTCACCACCCTCGCCCGGATCGCCGGGGAGCGAACGGTGCGCATCGAGACGCGGGAAGGCGAGCTGGTCCTGCGCCTGTCGGGCCCCGCGCCTGCCCTCACGCTGGTCGTCGGGGGAGCGCCCCTGGCCACGCTCGGTGACGGACCCGAAGCCTGGCCGCTGCCGCCGGAGGCGCCCGAGCGCGAGCCCGATCGCCTTGCCCCCGAGGCCTTCGAATCCGCAGTGGCCGCGGCCCAGGCGGCGGGCCGATCACGCCGGCGCGCAGTCCTCGCCGCCTGTCCGGCACTCGGGCCGACTCTCGCCGCCGAGCTCGACGGCTCGGCGGCGTCGTTCGCCGAGGTCGTCGAGCAGCTGCGGCGGAGCCGGCCGACGCTCGTCGTCCCCGGGCCTCCGAGCTCGTGGCACGATGCCGACCTCGCCGGACCCGACGCGGTGCTCCTGGCCCCGGCTCCCCTCGAGCGCCCCGGCCGGACCGTTCTCCACCTCGATTCCTGGTCGGCCGCGGCCGAGCTGTTCCTCGAGGCGCGCCGCCGGGGACTGGGGTTCGAGCGTCGTCGCCGCGCGGCGCTGAGGGCGGTCCGCCGCCGGGTCCTGCGCCTGGAGCAGCTCGGGGTCAACCTGGCCCGGGACCTCGCTCGGCTCGCCGACGAGACGGTCCTGCGGCGTGAGGCCGAGGCGCTCCTCGCCCTCGCCACGCGTCTCGAGCCGGGGGCGAGCGAGGTCACCGTCCCCGACCCGCACGAGCCCGGGCGAGAGCTGATCCTCCAGGTGGACCCGAAGCTGGGCGGGGTTCAAAACGCCGAGCGACGCTTCCAGAGGGCGCGGCGCGCCGAGCGCGCGCGCCGGCAGATCGATCTGCGGCGGCGCGAGGCGGTCTCGGCTCTCGAGGAGGAGCGGGAGCGCGAAGGGAGCCTGCTCGAGGCCCGGGATGGGCACGACCTCGACACTCTCGAGCCGGTGGCCCCGCTCGGCGAGAAGAAGACCGGGGCCGCCGCCGCGGGACCGCCGCACTACCTCACCAGCCGCGGGCTGTCGATCCTGGTGGGACGCAACGCCCGGGAGAACCAGCACCTGACGTTTCGGGTGGCCCGCCCGGAGGACCTGTGGTTTCACGCGCGGGACGCTCCCGGGTCGCACGTGATTCTGCGCGACAACGAGGGGCGGGCGGGCGCGGCCGACCTGAGAGAGGCCGGTGAGGTGGCCGCCTTCTTCAGCGAGGCTCGCCGGCAGCCGAAGG
Source organism: Acidobacteriota bacterium (assembly GCA_022340585.1). GTDB lineage: Bacteria > Acidobacteriota > Vicinamibacteria > Fen-336 > Fen-336 > JAJDNS01. The sequence goes on along the minus strand of JAJDNS010000024.1, from coordinate 62,846 downwards.
TGGACGTGCACGCCACCCGCCGCAAGCACGTCCGCCCCGCCGGTGGTGGCCCCGGGCGTGTCTTCGTCGGCCACTCGGAAACGCTCCGGGTCGTGCCCCGTGACCCCGAGGGCCGCCTGCGCCGGCGATAGCGGTCACCCAGAGAACGGGGTCAGGTCTTGTCGTCGCGCGTCCGGTCATCCGTCGCGTATCCGGATGCAAAATGCAAGACCTGACCCCTTCCGCCTTCCGTTGTTATCATCCACTCCATGTCTCGCCTGCTCGGCACCGGCGCACGCCTGTTGGCCACCGGGTTCGGGGCAGGGTACTCGCCGGTGGCTCCAGGCACCGCCGGCTCGGCGGTGGGGCTGCTGCTCTTCTGGCCCCTCGCGTCGCTTCCCTGGCCCTGGCAGATCGTGGCCTGCGCCGTCGTGTTCGCGCTCGGGGTGTACGCGTCCACACGGCTGGCCCGCGAGCTCGGGCGGAAGGATCCGGGGCTGGCGGTGGTCGACGAGATCGTGGGCATGTGGGTCACCCTCGTGGGGCTGCCCTTCGGGCTCGCCACCGCCCTGGTGGGCTTCGCCCTCTTCCGGGTGATGGACGTGGTGAAGCCCTGGCCCGCCCGGGCCCTCGAGGGGCTCCCCGACGGGTGGGGCATCATGGCCGACGACATCGCGGCCGGCGTATACGCTCACCTCGCGTTGCGGGTCATCCTCCTCGTCTGGCCGGCGGCGTAGGGTGTCGTAAATGAGACCTTCCGCCCGGGCGGCGATGAGGGCCGAGCTGGTGGCGGTCGGCAGCGAGCTGCTGGGACCGCTGCGCGCCGACACCAACACGTTGTGGCTCACCGAGCGGCTGTTGGACGCGGGCGTCGAGGTCGCGGTCAGGGATACGGTCGGCGACGACCCCGAGCTCCTCGAGTCGGTCCTGCGGGCGGCGCTCGGTCGTGCCGACCTCGTGATCACCACCGGGGGCCTCGGCCCCACCGCCGACGACCTGACCCGGGAGGCCGCCGCCGCGGCGCTCGGACGCCGGCTGGTTCGCGACCCGGCCATCGTGGAGAGCCTGCGGGCCCGCTTCGCGAGCTTCGGGCGCGCCATGCCGAGCGTCAACGAGAAGCAGGGCGACCTCATCGAGGGCGCGGTGGCGCTGGACAATCCCCGGGGCACCGCTCCCGGGCAGCGCATCGAGCACGAGGGCCGGGTCCTGGTGCTTCTTCCGGGCCCACCCGGCGAGATGAAGCCGTTGTTCGCGACCCACGTTCTGCCCGCCCTCGAGGCGAGGGGCCGGGCGATCCGCCGGCGGGTGCTCAGGATTGCCGCCATGCCCGAGAGTCAGGTGGACGAGCTCGTCGCCCCTCTCTATCGCTCCGTCGAGAACCCGCGCACCACCATCCTCGGCGCGCCGGGCCAGATCGAGCTGCATCTGGTCGGTGAGGGGGCGAGCCCCGAGGAGGCGGAGGAGAGGATCGAGTCCCTCGCCGTCGGGCTGCGAGAGCGGCTGCCCGGCCGGATCTTCAGCGAGGACGGCCGCGAGCTGCCGGCGGTCGTGGGGGAGCTTCTGGTCGAGCGGGACCTCACGCTGGCTGTCGCGGAGTCGTGCACCGGCGGGCTGCTCTCCGTGCGGCTCACCGACGTGCCCGGCGCGAGCCGCTTCCTCGACCGCTCGTTCGTGACCTACTCGAACCAGTCCAAGGTGGACGAGATCGGGGTGGAACCCGGCCTGCTCGAGAGAGCGGGCGCGGTGTCCGAGGAGGTCGCGGCGGCCATGGCCGCCGGGGTCCGCCGGGTGGCCGGGACGAGCCTCGGGATCGGCATCACGGGAATCGCCGGCCCGGATGGCGGCACCGACGACAAGCCGGTCGGGCTGGTGTACATCGCCCTGGACAGCAACTCCGGCACCCGGGTGCACCGGGCTCTCTTCCCCGGGGGGCGTGGCCGCGTGCGCTTCCAGGCGACGCAGATCGCCCTCGAGATCCTGCGCCGCGCTCTCCTGGGGCTCGGGCCGCTGTGACCGATCCGGCAGGCGACGTGCGGGCGTTCGTGGCGCTGGAGCTGGGCGCGGCGGTCCGGGACGCGATCGGGAAGCTCATGGCCTCGCTGCGTGCGCGCACGCCGGGAGCCCGCTGGGTCCGGCCCGAGGGCGTGCACCTGACGCTCCGCTTCCTCGGGGACACCCCGCCGGAGAGGATCGAGGAGCTTCTTCCGCTCCTCGCCGCCGCTGCCTCCGGCTGCGAGCCGGTGGAGGCCCGGGCCACGGGGCTGGGCACGTTCCCGGGCCCGGGGAAGCCTCCCCGTGTGCTCTGGCTGGGGATCGGCCTTCCTCCCTCGGCCCTCTCGCTCCAGGCGGCCTGCGAGCGCGCCGCGGTGGCGGTCGGCTTCCCCCGAGAGGAGAGGCCTTTCCGGGGCCACCTCACCCTCGCGCGCTTCCGCGAGCGCGTCTCGCGTCCCGCCCTGCCGCCCGTCGATCTCGGGCCCATCCCCCTGCAGACTCTCGCCCTCGTGCGCAGCGAGCTGCGGCCGGGGGGCGCGGTGTACACTGCCATCGCCCGGTTCCCCCTCGGAGCCACGGCGTAGGCTGAGCCGAGAATGCCCTCCGTGCTCGTGATCGTTGCCTCGTACCTGGTCGGCTCCATCCCCTTCAGCTTCCTCGTGGCCCGGGCGTTCGGGGTCGAGGACGTCCGGCGAGTGGGAAGCGGCAACGTGGGGGCGACGAACGTGCTCCGCAGCGCCGGCCGGAGGGCCGGGGGCCTGGCCCTCCTTCTCGACGCCGCGAAGGGCGTCGTCGCCTCGCTGACCGCGGTGACCCTCGCTCCCGATCAGGAGCTCATCTGGGCGCTGGCGGCGGTGGCCGCCGTCGTGGGCCACATGTACCCCGTGTGGCTCCGCTTTCAGGGGGGCAAGGGCGTCGCGACCGGGTTCGGCGCCTTCGCGCCGCTCGCCCCGGTGGCCGCGCTGGGCGCCACGGTCCTCTTTCTGCTCACGCTGGGCGCGACGCGCTTCGTGTCGCTGAGCTCGATCGTGGGCGCGGTGAGCCTCTTCTCCTTCGCCCTCGTGCTCGGGGGGCCGGGGCCGGTGGTCTGGGCGAGCGCCTTCACCGCCGGCCTCGTGGTCCTGCGCCACCGGTCGAACGTCCATCGCCTGTGGACCGGAGAGGAACGCCGGGCGGGAGAGCCCAGGAGGTGACGAGGTGAGAGTCAGCGTCGTCGGAGGCGGGGCCTGGGGGACGGCTCTGGCGAGCCACTGCGCCCGCGCCGGGCTGCCCGTGCGGATGTGGGTCCGGGAGCCGGAGGTCGCGGCCGCGATCAACGAGCGGCACGAGAACCCCGCCTTCCTGCCCGGCGTCGAGCTGCCTGGTGGGCTGCCGGCGACCTCCGACCTCGGCGAGGCGCTCGAGGGCGCGAGGATGGTCCTCGTGGTGGTGCCCTCGGAGTACAGCCGGGGAATCTACCGCGAGATGGCACCTCTGCTCCCTGGCGGGGCCACGCTCGTCTCCGCCACCAAGGGCCTCGAGATCGACACGCTCCGGCGCATGAGCGAGGTCGCGGCCGAGGAGGCCCCCACTCACCCCGTGGCCGTGCTCTCCGGGCCTTCCTTCGCCCTCGAGGTGGCCCGCGCCCTGCCCACCGCGGTCGTGGCCGCGGCCCACGACCACGCGGTGGCGCAGTCGATCCAGCACGCGCTGTCTACCCGGACCTTCCGGGTGTACTCGAGCGAGGACGTGATCGGGGTCGAGCTCGCGGGAGCGCTGAAGAACGTCATCGCCATCGCGGCCGGGATCGTGGACGGTCTGGGCTACGGCCACAACACCCTGGCCGCGCTCATCACCCGGGGGCTCGCCGAGATCAGCCGCTTGGCCGAGGCTCTCGGCGGGCGGCCGGAAACCCTGGCCGGGCTCGCTGGGCTCGGAGACCTGGTACTCACGTGCACCGGGTCCCTCTCGCGCAACCGGCGGGTGGGTCAGGGCCTCGGCCGTGGCCTCTCTCTCACCGACGCGAGTGCCGGGCTCGTGGCCGAAGGGGTCCGGACCACGCGCGCCGCCTGCGCGCTGGCGGAGCGCGAGCGAATCGAGATGCCGATCGCCGGGCAGATGAAAGCTGTCTTGTACGACGGCAAGGCGCCCCGCGAGGCCCTCGAGGAGCTCATGCTGCGATCCCTCAAAAGGGAGTAAACTGTTCGACCTGAGGGGGTTCGTCTGCCCCCGGCCCAGGAGCGATGTATCGGCTGATCTACCAGGACGGCGACACGCCCCAGACGTACACGTTTGCCTCCGGGGAAGTCGTGATCGGCCGCTCCCCCGAGTGCCAGATCGTGCTTCGCGACTTCGGGATCTCCCGCATGCACGCCAAGGTGGTGGCCGAACCCTCCGGCGTGCGCATCTTCGACCTCAAGTCGAAGAACGGCACCCAGGTCAACGGCGTTCAGGTCATGGACGCTTCGCTCCGCGACGGAGACCGCATCCTTCTCGGCAAGTTCCAGATCACCTTCACCGACGCCCTCCAGAGCCGGGTGGTCCTCGACGACGACAAGCCGCTCAGCGAGGAGGCGGGGACCATCATCCGCTCGGTCGGGGAGCTGTCGCGCCTGCTCGAGGAAGCCACCCCCAAGGAGCCTACCGGCGAGCAGGAGATCCCGCCGGTTGACGTCGAGGAGATCGAGAAGTCCAACCGGATCCTCAAGATCCTCACCAAGGTCGCGGAGACCCTCATCGCGGTGAGGCCGGTGGAGGAGATCCTGCACCGGGTCATGGACATCGTCTTCGATCACGTGCCCGCCGACCGCGGGTTTCTCATGCTGGCGGAGACCGGATCCGAGCAGCTGGTGCCCATGGTGGTGAAGCACCGCGATCCGTCCGGCGGCGAGGACCGCATCACGATCTCCAAGACCATCGCCGACCGCGTGACCAGGGATCGCGTGGCGATCCTGACCTCGGACGCCATGGTGGACCCGCGGTTCGGGGCTGGCGACTCGATCCGGTTCCACGGGATTCGCAGTGCCATGTGCGCGCCGCTGTGGAACAAGGACCAGGTCATCGGGATCATCCACGTCGATTCTCCGATGCTCACCAACTGCTTCACCGAGAACGACCTCGACGTGCTCACCGCGCTGGCCAACTACGCGGCGGTGGCGGTGGAGAGGGCCCGCCTCAACCTCCAGATCGTGGCCGAGGAGAAGAAGCGCGAGAGGCTTGGCCGGTTCCTTTCCCCCCAGGTCACGAACCGAATCCTCGCCGCCAGCGATACCCAGGAGTCCGCCCTCGGGGCTCCGGAGGTTCGGGAGGTGTCCGTCCTGTTCGCCGACATCTCCGGCTTCACGCCGTTGTCGGAGCGGATGAGCCCGTCGGCGGTGGCCCTTCTCCTCAACGACTACCTGTCCCGGATGACCGACGTCATCTTCAAGTACGAGGGAACCCTCGACAAGTACCTGGGTGACGGCATCATGGCCGTCTTCGGGGCCCCTCTCGACATGCCCGACCACGCTGCCCGCGCCATACGCGCGGCCCTGGAGATGCAGGAGAGGGTGGGGGAGTGGAACGCGGAGCGTCCGGAAGGTCCGGAGATCCTGGTCCGGATCGGGATCAACACCGGCAAGGCGGTGGCGGGCGAGATCGGCAGCGTCAACAAGATGGAGTACACGGTGCTCGGTGACACCGTCAACACCGCGAGCCGGCTCGAGAGCGGGGTTGCCCGGCCCGGCTCGGTGGTCGTCGGCGAGCAGACCCGCGAGAGCGTCGGCGACGAGTTCGAGCTCGAGCCCCTCGGCACGTTCAGCCTCAAGGGCAAGGAGAAGGAGGTCCGCGTCTACGAGGTCCGGAGCGCCGACACGAACGACCCCGACACGATCCCCCGCCGGGAACCCGAGGCCCCCGGGGGGGCCTCGGGCCCATGACCGCCACCGGCCCCCGTCGCCGCCGTGGCCGCATCCTCTTCTCGATCCTTCTCCTGCTCTTTGCCATCGGTGTGGTGCCGTTGTTGTGGACGTCGTACCGGCTCGTCTCCGACAGCCGACGGGGCCTCGAGCTCAACCAGAAGCAGATGCAGCTGGACAAGGCCCGCAGTCTCTCCTCCCAGGTGGCCATGTACGTCCAGAGCCTGAGGGACCAGGTGTCGGTGGTCGCCCGCACCCTGGAGATCGACGCCGAGCGGGTCCCCTTCTCCGAGCGCCTGGCCCGGATACGCGACCAGGAGGCCCTTCAACGCTACGTCGACGACGAGCGCTTCATCTACGTGAACGTGGTGGATGCGGTCAGCGGAATCGGGCCCTGGTCGGGGTGGCGCCTCCAGGACCCGCCCGTCCAGAGCACCCTCGAGGAGGGCTTCCTGAGGGGGCAGCACGGCACGCCCATGGTCTCGGTGCCGGTCGTCTCCACCTCGCTGCAGGAGCCGGTGCTCGTCCTCGAGGAGCCGGTCTCCGCGGGGGGAGTGGTCCAGGGTGTCGTCCTGGCCGTGGCCAGCCTCCAGCGCATTCGCCTGATGACGGCGGAGAGCGGCGAGCAGGGACTCCTGGACGTCTACGTCGTGGACAACCGCGGCCGCCTCATCGCCCACTCCAACGCGGAGATGCCCCTGGCGGCGGACATGTCCGAACGCTACGACATCGTGCGCTTCTTCCTCGAGTCGCAGCGGCTCACGGGAGCGACCGTACCCTTCGCGGTACCCGCGGAGGGCGGCCCCCGAAACATGCTCGGGACCTACCGCGGCGTTCCCGACAACTCGGGCTGGGGCGTCATCGTCCAGGTGGAGGAGGACAAGGCCTACTACGCGGCCGACAAGCTCCGTCGGGACGCGATCCTCCTGGTGGCCGTCGTCACCGCCCTCGCCGTGGTCCTCGGGGTGCTCTTCGCCGGGCAGATCAGTCGGCCCATCCGGAAGCTCGCCGACGGAGCCCGCCGGCTGGCCGGCGGGGACTACGGCACCCGCGTCTCCATCCGCAGCGAGAACGAGGTCGGGGTCCTCGCCGACGCCTTCAACCAGATGGGGGAAGAGATCCAGAAGGCGATCCAGGAGATCAAGAGGGCGGCCCAGGAGAACAAGGAGCTCTTCATGGGCTCCATCCGCATGCTGGCCAACGCCATCGACGAGAAGGACCCGTACACCCGGGGCCACTCCGAGCGCGTGGCCTACTACTCCGCCTGTGTGGCCAAGCACCTCGGGATGCCACCGGAGGAGGTGGAGAAGGTCCACCTCTCGGGGATCATCCACGACGTGGGCAAGATCGGGATCGAGGACAAGATCCTCCGCAAGGCCGCCGCCCTCACCGACGACGAGTACGAGATCATGAAGCAGCATCCGACCAAGGGGCTGCACATCCTCGCCGCGGTCCCGCTCCTCAAGGAGAAGGCGGGAGCCGGGCTCATGCACCACGAGAACATCGACGGCAGCGGCTACCCGGACGGGCTCAAGGGCGATGAGATTCCCCGGCTGGGCCGCATCGTGTGCGTGGCCGACGCCTTCGACGCCATGACCACCGATCGCCCGTACTCGAAGGCCATGACCTTCGAAGCCGCCGTCGCACGCCTCAAGTTCCTGGCTGGAAAGAAGTTCGATCCCGAGTGCGTCGACGCCTTCGAGCTCGCCTTCGCGGCTGGAGACGTCACGCCGGCCAAGGCGCGGAAGGCGTCCACCGCCTCGCGCCAGTTCGAGATAGACATACTGATGGGAGGCGAGCCAGCGGCGTGAACACGGCCCACGGGCCGTTCGCCCCGGTGTGAGAGACATGACCAAGTGCTTCCGTGCCGCAATCCTCTTGATCCCCGTACTGCTCGTGCCGTCTGCGGTGGCGCTCGTGCGGCCTGCCGTGGCGCTCGCGCAGGGCTCGCCGGAAGGAGAGTCGCACTTCAACTCCGGACTGATCCATCTCCGGGAGGGGCGAGTCGACATGGCCGTCAAGGAGTTCGAGCGCGCGGTCAAGTCCGACTCGAAGAACCCGTACTTCCGCAAGGGGCTCGGCCAGGCCTACGCGGGGCGGGGCGACTTCAAGGATGCGATCAAGCAGTTTCGGGAAGCCCTGGAGCTGAACCCGTACTACGTGGACGTGAGGAACGACCTCGGCACCGCCCTCATCCTGGCCGGTAATCGAGAGGAGGGGAAGAGAGAGTTCCTCACGGCCTACGCCGACGCCACCAACCCCACCCCCGAGGTCTCCGCCCGGAACCTCGGTCAGGCCTACCTCGACGAGAAGAACTACCCGGAAGCCATCAACTGGTTCCGCACTGCCATCGGCCGAGCCCCGGCCTACCCCGATCCCTACCTGGGTCTGGCCGCCGCGCTCATGGCCACCGATCGGCTCGACGAAGCGGTGATCCTGCTCGAGAGCGGCGTCGAGGCGGCCCCGGCCCCCGGGCTGTACCTCGCCGTCGGCCAGGCCTACTTCAAGGCCGGGCGCTTCGCCGAGGCGCGTTCGTCTCTCGAGGAGGCCATGAGGAAGGACCCCTCGGGGCCGGTGGGCCAGGCCGCGGCCCAGCAGCTCCAGTCCCTGCCTCACTGAGAACCAACGATGCCCTACCTTCGCATTCTCGAAGCCTTGCGCTCCCGGGTGGCCGGCGCCCGGGCGGCTCTCCTGCTGGACTCGCAGGGCGAGCTCGTCGTCGGCGCCGGGGATCTCGCGGAGCGGGAGCGGCTCATCGGAGCCTACTCGGGCATCACCCTGGGAATGGCCCTGCGAGCAGCGAGCCGGCACGGGGCAGGCCCCATCGACCACCTCGTCTGGCGGTACGAGAACGGGAGCGTGGTGATCTGTCCCCTCAAGGACGGGTACTACCTCGCGGTGTTCCTCGATGCCGATGCCTTCGTGGCCGCCGGGGTCCGGAGCGCGCAGGACGCGAGGCTGGTCCTCGACGCGGAGATCTAGTGGCCCTCGCCGATCGCCTGCGCGGGGGCCTCTCCCGGACGCGCGAGATCCTGACGACGCCCCTCGAGGACCTCGTCCGGGGGCGCCGCCCCCTCGACGCCGCCGCCCTCGAGGCCGTCGAGGAGGCTCTGCTCGCCGCCGACATGGGGGTGCCGGCGGTGCAGGAGGCAATGGTGGTCCTCGAGGCCCGGAGCGGCGAGATCGCCTCGGGAGGGCTGCCCGCGATGCGCAGCGCCCTGCGCCAGGAGATCCGGAGGGCTCTCGAGCGCCCGGATGGTGTCGAGCCATTCTCCTCCCGGCCGTGGGTGGTGTTCGTGGTGGGCGTCAACGGCGCCGGGAAGACGACGACGATCGGAAAGCTGGCCGCGGCCTGGGGCGAACGTGGGCGGAGGGTCCTCGTGTGCGCGGCCGACACCTTCCGGGCCGCGGCCGCCGAGCAGCTGGAGGCGTGGGCGGAGCGGGCGAAGGCCGACTTCCACCGTGGGGCGGAGGGGGCCGATCCCTCGGCCGTCCTCACCGACGCGCTCCGAGCGGCCAGCGCCCGGGGGCATGACGCCGTTCTCGTCGACACCGCCGGCCGGCTCCACACCCGCTCGAATCTCATGGCCGAGCTCGCGAAGATGGCCCGGGTGGCCGATCGCGAGGTGCCCGGAGCGCCTCACGAGACCCTGCTCGTGCTCGACGCCACGGTGGGCAGCAACGGTCTCACCCAGGGTCGGGAGTTCGCCAGGGCCGGCGGCGTGAGCGGGCTGGTTCTCACCAAGCTCGACGGCACCGCTCGCGGCGGGGTGGCGGTGGCGGTGGTCCGGGACCTCGGGGTACCGATCCGCTACGTGGGTGTGGGAGAGACGGTGGAGGACCTGCTGCCCTTCGACGCCGACGCCTTCGCCACCAGCCTGGTGGGGGAGGAGTGAGCGACGAGCGGTTCATGCGGCGAGCACTGGAGCTCGCCGCACGGGGCCTGGGAGAGGTGAACCCGAACCCGGCCGTCGGATGCGTGGTGGTGAAGGGCGGTCGCGTGGTCGGGGAGGGTTTCCACGCGCGGGCCGGGGGACCTCACGCGGAGGTGGGAGCGCTCGCCGAGGCCGGCCGGCGCGCTCGCGGGAGCACTCTCTACGTGACCCTCGAGCCCTGTGCCCACCAGGGGCGCACGCCGCCCTGCGCGCCCCTGGTGCGGGACTCGGGGGTGGCTCGGGTGGTGGTCGCCCTGCGCGACCCCAATCCGCTGGTGTCCGGCCGGGGGCTGGCGCTCGTCCGGCGAGGCGGGGCGACGGTGAGCACCGGGATCCTCGCCGCCGAGGCGGTGCGACTCAACGAGCGTTTCCTGACCTCCGTCCGGGAGCGCCGTCCGTTCGTGCTGCTGAAGGCGGCGCACACCCTCGATGGGCGCATTGCCACCGCCTCCGGCCACTCGAGATGGATCACGAGCCCGGCGCAGAGACGGCAGGCACGCTGGCTCCGGAGGCTCCACGACGCGGTTCTCGTGGGCGTTGGTACGGTTCTCGCCGACGACCCCCTCCTACTGCCCTCGCCTCGTACCCGACGTCCCTTCACGCGCGTGGTCCTGGACACGGGACTGCGGCTGCCTCCCGCGAGCCGCCTCGCGCGCACCGCGGGTGGCCGATCGCCGGTGCTCGTGCTGACGAGCCGCCCCTCCCCGGCCCGTCGCCGCTCCCTCGAGGGGGCGGGAGTGGAGGTGCTGGAGGTTCCCGCGCTCGCCGGGCGGGTGTCTCTCGGGAAGGCCCTCGAGGCGCTCGGGGCGCGCGGCACGACGAGCGTCATGGTAGAGGGGGGCTCGGAGGTCCTGGGCTCCTTCCTCTCCGCGCGGCTCGTCGACCAGGTGGCCCTGTTCCGGGCTCCGCTCCTGCTCGGCGGCCGGGGCAGCCGTCCCGCCTTCGGCGGGCCGGACCCGCGAGAGATCGGCGATGCGCTCCGACTGCGGCCGGTCCCCCCCGAGCCGCCGTTTCCCTGGCCCTGGCCGCCCCGGTTCGAGCTCTGGAAGCCCGAGTCGCCTCCGAGCTCGCGCCGATCGTCGCTTCATTGAGGTAGGAATCATGTTCACTGGAATCGTGGAAGGTGTCGGCACCGTACGCACCGCCGAGAGGCGCGGGGACGTGCTGGTGGTGAGGGTGGACGTCGGCGGGCTCTTCGAGGGACTGCCCCTCGGGGGCAGCATCGCCGTCAACGGCTGCTGCCTCACCGCGGTCGACGCCGACCCCGGGGGCTTCACCGTCGAGCTGACCGAGGAAACCCTGCGGCGCACCCGTTTCGACGAGCGGCTCCGCCCGGGGAAGAGAATCAACCTCGAGCGCCCGATGAAGGCCGACGGTCGCTTCGACGGCCACGTCGTCCAGGGCCATGTCGATGGCATCGGGACGGTCAAGGAGATGAACTCGCTCGGCGAGTCGGCCGAGATCCGTATCGAGGTCCCGCCGGAGCTCGATCGGTTCTTGGTCGAGAAGGGCTCGATCTCGGTGGACGGCATCTCGCTGACCGTCTACGACATCCGTCACTCCGCGTTCTCCGTCGCCCTGATCCCGTATACTCTGGAGGTAACGAACCTGCGAGACGCAGGCCCGGGCACGCTCGTGAACCTCGAGGCGGACGTCATCGCAAAGTACGTGGAGCGGCTCCTCGCCGCCCGCGGCCTCTAGGTTCGCACCTGGAGAGGGATCCCAAGATGCCGTTCAGCTCCATCCCCGACGCGCTCGAGGACATCAAGGCGGGCAAGATGGTCGTCGTCGTCGACGACGAGGACCGCGAGAACGAGGGCGATCTCACCATCGCCGCCGAGAAGGTCTCCCCCGACATCATCAACTTCATGGCTCGCTACGGGCGTGGGCTCATCTGTCTCCCCATGACCGGCGAGCGGCTCGACGAGCTTCGGCTTCCCCTCATGGTCCAGGACGAGCAGAACTCCGCCCGGTTCGGCACCGCCTTCTGCGTCCCCATCGAGGCCAAGCGTGGAACAACAACCGGCATCTCCGCCGCCGACCGGGCCCAGACCGTCCTCACCGCCATCGACCCGAAGGCGGGCCCCGAGGACCTGGCTCGCCCCGGGCACATGTTTCCGCTCCGGGCGGTGGCGGGGGGAGTCCTCCAGCGGGCGGGACAGACCGAGGCGGCGGTGGACCTGGCCCGCCTCGCCGGCCTCTACCCGGCCGGGGTGATCTGCGAGGTCATGAACGAGGACGGCACCATGGCCCGGGTCCGCCACCTCGAGCCGTTCTGCCAGGAGCACGGGATCCGGCTGGTCACCATCCGGGACCTCATCCACTACCGGATGGAGCACGAGCGCCTCGTCCGCAAGATCGCCGAGGCGAGCCTGCCCACCGACTACGGTCCCTTCCGGGTCCATGCCTTCGAGAGCATGATCGACGGCGAGCACCACGTGGCCCTGGTCATGGGCGACGTCCGTTCGGGGGAGCCGGTGCTGGTCCGGGTCCACTCCCAGTGCCTGACCGGGGACATCTTCTCCTCCACTCGTTGCGACTGCGGTGCCCAGCTCCACACGGCCCTCGAGCGGATCGCGGCCGAGGGGCGTGGAGTGCTGCTCTACCTGCGCCAGGAGGGCCGGGGAATCGGCCTCGTCCACAAGATCATGGCCTACGAGCTGCAGGACCGGGGTCGCGACACGGTGGAGGCCAACGAGGAGCTCGGATTCAAGGCCGACCAGCGGGACTACGGGATCGGCGCCCAGATCCTGGTCGAGCTGGGGGTGAAGAGGCTCCGCCTGCTCAGCAACAACCCCCGCAAGTTCGTCGGGCTCGAGGGCTACGGCCTGAGCATCACCGAGCGGGTGCCCATCGAGATCTCGCCCTCCGAGGCGAACGAGCGCTACCTGCGGACCAAGAAGGACAAGCTGGGGCACCTCCTGCGGAGCGTCTAGAGGGGTCAGGTCGTGAATGTTGAATTCGGACGGCCAGGGCCGGGGAGATTCAACATTCACGACCTGACCCCCGTTGTTTGACAGCACCCGGGACGCCACATAAGATGGTCTATTGCTTTGGGTTGGCCCGTGCCTGTACGGTCGCCCGTGGGCCCAACCCGCCGCGCGAGCGGAGTGGTGTGTGTCGGCGACCGGGGTGGCGTGTCCTTGTTCGAGTCGCTGAGCGAAAGGCTTCAAGGTGTCTTCCGGTCGCTGCGCGGCCAGGGAGTCCTGTCCGAGGCCCAGATCGACGCTGCGCTCCGCGAGATCCGCCTCGCGCTGCTCGAGGCCGACGTGCACTTCAAGGTCGTCAAGGAGCTGGTCGAGCGAGTCCGGAGCAGGGCCACCGGGCAGGAGATTCTCAAGAGCCTGAACCCCGACCAGGCGGTCCTGAGGATCGTGCGCGACGAGATGGTGTCTCTGCTCGGGGGAGGGGACGTCCCCGGGATCGAGACGGCGAAGCGTCCCCCGTCGGTCGTGCTGATCACCGGGCTCCAGGGTTCGGGCAAGACCACCACCACCGCCAAGCTCGGCCGATGGCTGGCCGGGCGGGGCAGCCATCCCGTGCTCGTCTCGACCGACGTGTACCGTCCGGCGGCCCGCGAGCAGCTGAAGACGGTCGCCACGCGGGCTGGGCTCAAGGTCCATCACCCCGACGAGACCGCGCCGCTGGCCATCCTGCGCTCGGCCCTCGCCGAAGCGGTGGCGGTCGGGCACGACTTCGTGCTCGTCGACACCGCCGGCCGACTCCACATCGACGAGGCGCTCATGGCCGAGCTCGCCGAGCTCCAGGCCGCTGCCGAGCCCAGCGAGGTCCTCTACGTCGCCGACGCCCTCACCGGTCAGGACGCCGTGCGCAGCGCGGACGAGTTCCATCGAAGGATCGGCATCACCGGGATCGTGCTGACCAAGCTGGACGGCGACTCCCGGGGAGGGGCGGCGCTGTCGGCGACGGCGGTCACCGGACGCCCGATCAAGTTCGCCGGGCTGGGCGAGAAGGTGGAGGCCTTCGAGCCATTCGAGCCCGCCCGCATGGTGTCTCGCATCCTCGGGATGGGCGACGTGCTGGGACTCATCGCCCGGGCCGAGGAGACGGTCGAGCAAGAGAAGGCCGAGGAGCTCGCCCGGAAGATCCGGCGGTCCGAGTTCTCCCTCGAGGACTACCGGGACCAGATGAAGCAGCTGCGGAAGATGGGCCCTCTCGACCAGGTCCTGTCCATGATGCCGGGGATGGGCTCGCTCAAGGGCGTGGACGTCGACCGCGGCGAGGGCGAGATACGGCGCACCATCGCCATCATCGACTCGATGACCCCGCGGGAACGCCGGGAGCCTTCCGTGATCAACGGGAGCCGACGCAAGCGGATCGCCCGGGGCAGCGGCAACACCGTGCAGGACGTGAACCGGCTGCTGCGACAGTTCGCGCAGACCAGGAAGCTCATGAAGGGGCTGGGGTCCGGCTCGAAGGCGATGAAGCGCCTGGCGGCCCGGATGCCCCAGCTGCGCTAGGAAACACTGAACCGTAGCGGCGCGCACCCCGTGCCGCGAGTTGACGCAAGGACGACGAGAGTAATGCTTTCCATCAGGTTGAGGCGTACGGGGGCGGCGAAGCGACCCTACTACCGAGTGGTGGTGGCCGACTCGCGGTCGACCCGGGACGGGCGGTTCGTCGAGGTGCTCGGGCACTACGACCCGCGCCCGGACCCGGCGGTCGTGAAGATCGACACCGAGCGGGCGAAGCACTGGTTGGACAAGGGTGCGCGGCCCTCCGACACCGTGCGCAGTCTGCTCAAGCGAAGCGCCGAAGCCAGCCCGGCCGAGTAACGTGCGAGAGATCGTTTCGACGCTCGCCCGCGGTCTCGTCCGGAGACCGGACCGGGTTCACGTGCGCGAGCGGCACGCTCACGGCCGGCTCGTCATCGAGCTGAGCGTGGATCCGGAGGACCGCGGCCGGGTGATTGGCCGGGAGGGGCGGACGGCCCGGGCGCTGCGCACCGTCCTGGCGGCGGTGGCCGGCAAGCACGACCGCTCCTGTCAGCTGGAGATCGTCGACTGATGGCGGAGACCGACGACCTGGTGGTCATTGGACGCGTGGTCAAGCCTCAGGGCCGCCGCGGCGAGGTTCTCGTGCACCCGCTGTCCGACCGCCCCGACCGCTTCCAGTCGCTCCGCCGGGCCTTCGTGGTTGGCCCCAACGACCAGGCCCGAGAGGTCCGGGTGACGTCGAGCTGGCCCCACAAGGGCCGTCACGTGCTCAAGCTCGAGGGCGTGGACTCGATCGACGACGCAGAGCGCCTGCGTGGCTGTGACCTGGGGATCGCCGAGGAAGAGCTGGCGGCGCTGCCCGAGGGCTCCTTCTACCACCACCAGCTCAAGGGCCTGACGGTGGCGGACGGCGACGGCGCCCTCGTGGGGGTCGTCGAGGACCTGATGGAGACCGGGGCCGGCGCCCCGATTCTGGTGGTGCGAGGTCCCGAGGGCGAGACCCTCGTGCCCCTGGCCACCGACTTCGTGAAGCAGGTGGACCTCGCCGGGGCACGGATCGTGATCGAGAGGCCGGAGTACGCCAGTGCGGATTGACCTCGTGACGATCTTCCCGGGCATGGTCGAGGGCCCGCTGGGCGACGGGATCGTCAATCGCGCCCGGGTGGCCGGCCACGTCGATATCCGGGTCCACGACCTCCGTGACTTCTCGGACGACCGGCACCGGACGGTCGATGATGCCCCCTTTGGCGGAGGTCCGGGGATGGTCATGAAGGCCGAGCCGTTCTTCCGGGCCTTCGAGTCCATCTGGCCCGACGGGAAGGGCGAAGGCGACGTGGTGGCCCTGCTGACTCCCCGCGGGCGCCCCTTCGATCAGCGGACGGCCGGTCGCTTCGCACGGGTCGATCGGCTCATGCTCCTGTGCGGGCGCTACGAGGGCATCGACGAGAGAGTGGCCGAGTTCCTTGCCACCGAGGAGCTGAGCCTCGGCGATTTCGTGCTGACCGGTGGCGAGGTCGCGGCGCTGGCGGTGGTGGAGGCCACGGTGCGACTGCTCCCCGGTGCCCTCGGCGACGAAGGTTCGGCGGAGAGCGACTCCTTCCAGACCGGACTCCTGGACTGGCCGCACTACACGCGGCCCGCGACCGCCCGCGGTCACGGCGTCCCCGAGATCCTGCTCTCGGGTGACCACGGCCGCATCCGGCGCTGGCGACAGAGGGAGGCCCTCCGAGCCACGCGCGAGCGGCGCCCGGACCTGCTCGACGCCGCCCGGCTCACCGCGGAAGATGAGCGGCTGCTCCGTGAGATCGACGCAGAAGGCCAGACCGACGATCCCCGAACGCTGGACAAAACGATTGCAGTACTACACAAATAGGACGAAAAGAAGATGAACGCCATCCAGACCACCGAAGCGGCAGACCTGAAGAAGAAGCTGCCGCGGCTCACCCCCGGCGACACCGTGCGCGTGCACGTGAAGGTCAAGGAGACCAGCGTCAAGGAGGAGATCAAGGGCAAGCCCAAGGAGACAGTGCGCGAGCGCGTCCAGGTCTTCGAGGGCGTGGTGATCGCCCTGCGCGGCAGCGGGACACGCGCCACCGTCACCGTCCGCAAGGTCTCTTCCGGGCAGGGGGTGGAGCGGATATTCCCCTTGCAGGCACCGACCATCGACAAGATCCAGGTGGTCAAGCACGCTCACGTGCGTCGCGCCAAGCTCTACTTCCTGCGCGAGCGGAAGGGCAAGGCCGGACGGATGCGGGAGCGGAGGACGGACACTCGGGTGCAGAAGGCCTGATCAGCGTCGGGCCTCGCGGGGCTCAGGGAGGAGCACGGACGGCGATGACGCGGGCGTCGGGTCGAGTTCGGCGGCCGGAGGTTCACCGGGGAGTCGAGCTCCATTGCGGCACGCAATTCGAGGAAGAGGCTCGGGCCGAGGGCCATGCGGCCGTTGCCGGTGTCGACGAGGTGGGCCGCGGGGCCCTCTGCGGTCCCGTGGTCGCGGCCGCAGTCGTGCTGGGAGAGGGCTTCGACACCGAGGGCCTCGACGACTCGAAGCGCCTCACCCGCCGGCAGCGTGAGAGGCTGGACGAGCGGGTCCGAGAGCACGCCCGGGACTGGGCGCTCGGTCGGGCCGAGCCGGAGGAGATCGACCGCCTGAACATCCTGCAGGCCAGCCTCCTCGCCATGAGACGCGCCGTCGAGGGCCTCACCGATCCCCCCGACGCACTCCTCGTCGACGCCCTCACCATTCCCGGGCTCGAGCTGGCGCAGCGCGCCATCGTCAAGGGCGACGCTCTCTCCGTCTCCATCGCCGCCGCCTCGATCGTGGCCAAGGTGGCCCGCGACGCGGTCATGTGCGAGCTGGATCGCCAGCACCCGGGCTACGGTCTCGCCCACAACATGGGCTACGCTAGCGAGGACCATCGCGACGCCCTCCGGCGGCGCGGTCCCTCGGTGATCCACCGCCGGACGTTCCAGGGCACGCAGCGATGGCTGTTCGCATGAGGTGGTGGGGCTAGCGTGGCGAGGATCAACCCACTCAAGCTCAAGCAGGACGCGGCCAAGGAGACGAACGCCGGCCGCTACGAGAAGGCGATCGAGCTGCTCCGGCAGATCGTCCAGGAGAACCCTCGCGACGCCAATACCCTCAACCAGATCGGCTTCCTCTACGAGAAGCTGAACAACACCAAGGCCGCCAACGAGCAGTACGCGAAGGTGGCGGATTTCTACGCCAAGGACGGCTTCTACCTCAAGGCCATCGCCTGCTGGAAGAAGGTCCTCAAGAACGACCCCGCGCTGTTCGACGCCCACCTCCACCTCGGCGATCTCTACGCGAAGCAGGGCCTCACCGCCGAGGCCAAGACCATGCTCGGGGAGGCCTTCGACGAGTGCGTGAAGCGAGGACGCCACAAGGAGGCGGGAGAGGTGCTGCGCCGCATGGCGGAGCTCGATCCCTCCGACATGAAGGTGCGCATCCGCCTGGCCGAGCTCTACGCCCGCGAGGGTCAGCAGGAGAAGGCGGCGGGCGAGTACCTGGCCCTCGCCGACGAGCTCGTGAAGAAGGGGCACCGCCAGGAGGCGCTGCAGCTCCTCGAGAAGGGCCTCAAGGTCGGCAAGCGCAGCCCGCGCCTGCTGACCGAGGTCGCGCGGGTTCACCTCGTCCAGAAGGACTTCGCCACCGCTCTGCCCTATCTCGAGGAAGCGCGCAAGGGTGCGCCCGACGATCGCGAGGTTGCGTTGCGCACCGCCGAGACCTACCTCGGGGTGGGGCGCCTCGACGACGCGCGCGAGGCCCTCGAGGCATTGCTCGCCCGCGACGGCGAGGACCAAGACGCCAAGATGCTTCTGGGCCGGGTGTTTCTCGCCACCGGTCGTCCCGACGAGGCCTACGAGCAGTTCCTGCCCTCCCTGGAGCGTCTGGTCGCGCGCCGCGAGATCGACCGGGCGGTCTCCCTTCTCCAGCCGATCGCCCAGCTGGATCCCCCCCACATACCGGCGCTCGGGAAGCTCGTCGAGCTCTACCGTCAGTCGCGCAACGAAGCGATGGTGATCCAGACGTACTCGCAGATGGTCGAGGCCTACCTGCGTGACGAGGAGATGGGGCAGGCCGCGTCGGTTCTAGAGCTTCTCGTCCAGCTCGAGCCCCACAACGAGCAACACCGCTCCAAGCTCGACTGGATCCGCAAGCAGGGAGTGGAGCCGGCCCCGTTGCCGGCCGGAGTCCCCCAGGCGCCGCCCGACGTCACCCCGCCCGGTGGCACGCCCGCGGCGGCGGGAGGGCCGTCCGAGGGGACCATCGAGCTGTCGGGTCCCCTCAGTCCGGAGGACCAGGAGTTCGTCGACGAGCACCTCTCCGAGGGACGCGTCTTCCGCAAGTACGGCCTCACCGACAAGGCCCGCGATCAGTTCGAGGCGGCCCTGAACCGCTTTCCCGACAATCTCGACGCCCGCCGCGAGCTGATCGATCTGCACCGGGAGCGAGACGAGCTCGAGAAGGTGGCGACGCACCTGCGGGCCCTGGCCCAGGTCCTCCGCTTGACGGGAGACGAGGCGGGGGCGGCGGAGGCCGAGGCGAGCGCCGCCGAAGCGGTCGCTCCCGAGGCAGGGGCGCCCCCGGTCGAGGCCCCGGCGCCGGAACCCGAGGTCTCCCTCCCCGAGGCGCCGGCTCTCGAGTCCGAGCCGGTGGCCGAGGTGTCTCTCGACCTCGAGGAGGGGCCCGGCGAATCGCCCATCGCGGCGGCGCCCCCTGAGCCTGAGCTTCCGGTCGAAGCGACCGCCGCCCCCACTCCGGGGACCGCCGTGGACGAGGCGGAGGAGCTCGACATCGCGGTGGACGTCGATGCCCCCGGGGCCGAGGTCGAGACCCCGGAGCTCGAGCTCGTCGAGATCCCCGAGGACTCCCCCAAGGAACCCGCCGAAGCGGCCGATGAGCCGCTGTTCGGCGACGAGGACCTGGCCGCGGTCAGCGGCGAGATCGAGGGCGCCTTCATCGACGACGAGCCTTCGCCGCCCGTTGAGCCGGTGCCGGCGGAGGAGGATTTCGACCTGGGTGAGCTGGAGGTGCCGGAGGCCCCGTCCCCCCCGGGGGCCGACCAGACCGGTGGGCTCGTACCCCAGGCCGTCCCGGCGGCGGCACCGGTCTCCGACGTGCCCGAGGACCTCCAGCGCGTGCTCTCCGAAGTCGAGCAGTTCGTGTCCCTGGGCTTCGTGGAGGATGCCCAGGAGGCCCTGGCCGAGCTGGGTGGCCGCTACACCGAGCACCCCGCCTTCCGGGGGAAGCTGGCGGAGCTGGGACTCGAGGCTCCCGGGCAGGCCGGTGCGCTGTTCCTCGAGAGCCCGGCGGCCGACTACCAGACGGCGCCGGTTCAGCCGGTGGTCCCGCCCACCGAATCCCCGGCGCCGGCCGGCGGGACCGCCCCCGACGAGCCACTCCAGCTCGGGGAGGGGTTCCTCGAGTTCACGCCCGCCGAACCCGTGCCCTCGGGCCTGTCTCTCGACGACCCGGGGCCGACGACGGCCCCGGACGCGTCGGCCGGCGAGCGGGAAGGGGGCTTCGATCTCGCCAGCGAGCTGGGTGGCCTGTTCGGGGCGCAGCCGGCGGTGGCTCAGGAGGAGGCGGTCGAAGGCACAGACCTCGGAGACCAGGCCCTCACCGACCTCTTCAAGGAGTTCCAGAAGGGCGTCGACAAGCAGCTCGGCAAGGAGGACTACGAGACCCGCTACAACCTCGGGATCGCCTACAAGGAGATGGGGCTCGTGGACGAGGCCGTGGCCGAGTTCCAGCTCGCGGCGAAGGACGAGAGCCGCCTGCTCGAGTGTGCGAGCATGCTCGGGATCTGCTTCACCGAGAAGGGCATGCCCAAGCTCGCGGTGAAGTGGCTGGAGAAGGGCCTCCAGGCCCAGGGCCGCACCGAGGAGGAGTACATGGGCCTCCGCTACGACCTGGGCGACGCCCACGAGGCCGCGGGCGAGACCGACCGGGCACTCGAGATCTTCACCGAGCTCTACGGCCAGGACGCCAGCTTCCGCGACGTGGCGGAGAAGGTCCGTCAGCTCTCCGGCGCCTGAGAACCGGCAGTTTTTTGGCTCACCTGCTGTCGATCCTGAGCTCCCTGCTCGTGGGACTCGTGCTTCTCGTCGCCCCCTGGACGTCGCTGTGGGACTCGAACTGGCTCCTTCAGCCTCATCCGGCCCTGCGCGGGATTCTCCTCAACGCCTTCACCAGGGGGGCGGTGAGCGGGCTCGGGATCATCAACATCCTCATCGCGCTCCACGACGTCCGGGCGCATCTCGGCGAGATGGCGCGTCGCCGCTGAGGCGACAGGGGGAATGACGGGAGCGGGTGGCGGCGCGGCCGAGGCGGCAGTGGACGCCCTCCACGCCGCCCTGCTGCGGGCCGGGGGTGACGGCGTGCGGCTGCGGGAGCTGCTCCGGGAGCCGATCGACGAGCAGGTGCTGGTCGCCGTCCTCCGTCGCGCGTTGCCCCCCAACTTCCTCGAGATTCTCGCTGCCACCGCGCCCTGGTCGGAGCGCCCCCGCGTGCTCGCCCGGGTGGTCCTGAGCCCGCGAGCGTCCCGCGGCCTGTCCCTGCGACTCCTCGCCCAGCTGTCGTGGCGCGAGCTCGCGGACGTGGCGGCTGCCCCCTGGGTCGCGGCCGCCGTCCGTCTCCGGGCCGAGGCCCTGCTGGGCGAGGTGCTCCGAGACCTGCGCCTCGGCGACCGGATCACCCTCTCCCGCCTCGCCACGGCGCCCGTCCTGACCCGCCTGCTGCTGGACGACGAACCTCGCGTCATCGAGGCGGCCCTGCCGAACCCACGCCTGCGGGAGGAGGATCTCGTCACCGTTGTGCGCCGTGAGGACGTGCCTCGCCCCCTCCTCGAAGCCTGCGCCTCCTCGTCCCGGTGGTCGGCCAGCTACGCCGTTCGTCTCGCCCTCGTGCTTCAGCCGCGGACCCCGCAGCCGGTCGCCCTCCTGCAGATCAGCTCCCTCGTCCCCCGCGATCTGCAGCGGGTCGCCGATGCGCGCGAGCTGCGACCCCTCGTGCGTGCCGCCGCCCGCGCCGTCCTGGAGAGGGGAGAGCGTGACGGGCTCCCCAATTCTCGACGGCTCAACTAGATACCCTTGACAGCCCTCGCCGCCGCGCACTAAAATCCGCGCGCTGCAGTCTGGGTATTCGTGTCGGGTCATCAGGGCGGGGAGCCAATGGGTTCGTTCGGCGAAGACCTTCGGAGAGAGCGCGAGTTGAGGGGCGTCAGCCTGCGCGAAATCTCCGACAACACCAAGATCGCCATGCGGTTCCTCGAAGCCCTGGAGAACGATCGAGTGGACGTGCTGCCCGGTGGGCTCTTCCCGCGCTCTTTCGTGAGGCAGTACGCGACCTTCGTCGGGCTCGACCCCGACCGGGCGGTGGCCGACTTTCTGGCGCACCACGGCCAGCAGCCCGAGCCCCAGGGGAACCAGACCAGCTCCGCGTCGGCGGGCTCTCGTTCCTGGCTCTCCCCGGGTGCACTGTTCCTCGCTGCGGTGGCTCTGGTGGCCGCCTTCCTCGTGCTCCGTCGGCCCCCCGAGGAGGGGGAGAAGCGAGCCGCCGAGACTGCGACACCGGCACCCGTGGCGGCGACGCCGACCGTTCTTCCCACGGACCGGGTCTACCCTCCGCCCGTGAGCGCGCCGGCCCAGCAGCTGGCGCGCGACACTCTGGTCCTGACCATGACCGCCGAGCAGAGCTGCTGGGTCGAGGTCCGAGCGGACGGTGAGACCGTGATCAACCGCGTGCTGGCGGAGGGCGAGTCGGAGACCCTGGAAGCACGGGGCGAGATCGTTCTCTCCGTCGGGAACGCCGGAGGGCTCGCAATCCGAGTGAACGACCAGCCCGCACTTC
The DNA here is from genome assembly GCA_022340585.1 of Acidobacteriota bacterium. GTDB lineage: Bacteria > Acidobacteriota > Vicinamibacteria > Fen-336 > Fen-336 > JAJDNS01. The sequence continues at coordinate 40,732 of JAJDNS010000024.1, read as the reverse complement.
CTCTCGGGGCCCGCGGGGAGGTGCGCAAGAACATCGTGATCACCCGTCAGAGCCTCCCCGCCCTCGTGGACACCGAGGGCGGGGTATCCCCCGACGGGCAGAGCGGCTAGGTCGCTTGATGGCGGAGGCGCGGGCCACCAACCCCCTCGTTGAGCAGTTTCGCCGTGGCGGGACCGATCGGGAGCTGCGGCTGATGGCCGCCCAGGGCCTCCTGCCCCTGGCTCCCGCCGACCTCGTCGAGCTGTGGAGCGACCTCGTTCGCGACCCCGACGAGGGGGTGCGCAGGGCGGCCGCCGATTCGCTCACCGCCCTCCCGGTCGACGAGTGCCTTCCCATTGCGAAGGATCGCTCCACTCCGGGGGCGGTGCTCACGTGGGTGGTGACGTATCGCGAGGAGCCCGCGCTGCGCGAGGCGGCACTGCAGAACACCTCCACTGCGGACGAGACCATCGAGGCGCTGGCTCCGACCCTGCCCTCCGATCTCGCGGAGCTGGTGGTCATCAACCAGGTCCGGCTCCTCCGTCGCACTTCGCTCCTCGAGGCGCTCGAGACCAACCCCCATCTGAACAACGACCAGCGCCGTAGGCTGAACGAGCTTCGCGAGACCTTCAAGATCGGGGCCACGCCCGAGCCCGCTCCGGCGCCCGAGCCCGCTCCCGCTCCGGAGCCGGAACCCGAACCGGAGCCGGAGCCCGTCGCCCCCGTTTCCGAAGACGAGGCGATGGTCCACTACCTGTCGGAGGAGGAGCGTGACCAGGCCGAGAAGGTCACCGCGGTCCAGAAGATCTATCGCCTGAACGTTGCCGAGAAGATCATCACCGCCATCAAGGGCTCACGCGAGGAGAGATCGATCCTGATCCGCGACCCCAACCGCCTCGTGGCCTCTGCGGTCCTCGGCAGCCCGCAGCTCACCGAGGCGGAGGTCGAGGCGATCTCGGCGATGAAGAACGTCTCCGACGACGTGCTGCGCAAGATCGGGAAACACCGGGAGTGGACGAAGCGCTACCAGGTCATCTCCAACCTGGTCAAGAACCCGCGGACCCCGATCGCGGTCTCCATCGGGCTCGTGTCGCGCATGAACCCGCGTGACATGAAGGGGCTGACCGTCGACCGCAACGTGCCGGAGGCGGTCCGCAAGCAGGCCCAGAAGTTCGTCCGGACGCCGGGGCGCTAGGGGGCGATGGTGGCCGACTACTACGAGCTTCTCGGCGTTGCCCCCACCGCCTCCACGGGGGAGATCCGCAAGGCCTATCTCCGGCTGGCTCGCGAGAAGCACCCGGATCGGTTCTCCGAGGGCCCGGAGAAGGACGCCGCTGGCGTGGTCTTCCAGGACCTGACCACTGCGTTCAACACACTCTGCAACGAGCGCAGCCGTCGCGAGTACGACGAGACCCGGGGCCGACCCCGGCCGACCACTCCCGAAGAGATCGCCCGCGATGCCTTCGAGCGATCGTCCACGCTCCTCGGGAGGGGAGCCTTCGATGAGGCGGTGACCCTGCTGCGCACTGCGGTGCACCACGCACCCGAGACCGCCGAGTACCACGCCGCGCTGGGACGGGCCCTGAGCCGCGACCCCGCCGCCGCCCGCGAGGCGATCCAGGAGCTCGACCGTGCGGCCAAGCTCGCCCCGCGGGATGCCGCGGTCCTCGCCGACCTCGCCATCCTGCTCCACCGACAGGGGCTCAGCCTGAGGGCCCAGAGGAGCCTCGAGGCGGCAAAGCGTCTCGGGCCCGGCAACCCCCGTGTCACCGCCGCCGTTACCGAGATCGGAGGGCCCCGCTCATGAGTGCCTCGAAGATCTCCGTTGAGGCCCTGACCGACGTGGGGCGCAAGCGCAAGGGCAACGAGGACGCCCACACCGTCAATCGTGAGCTGAACCTGTACGTGGTCGCCGACGGCATGGGCGGGCACGCCGCGGGCGAGGTCGCGTCGAAGATCGCGGTGGAGGCCATCGAGGAGTTCGTCACTCTCACGTCTGGCAACGAGGAGATCACCTGGCCCTTCGGTCTCGACGAGACCATCTCCTATGACGGCAATCGTCTCAAGACCGCCATCCGTCACGCGAACGGCAAGGTCCTCGAGGCGACTCGTGAGAGCGCCGAGCTCGAGGGCATGGCCACAACCGTCGCCGCCATCCTCGTCGACGGTGACGTGGCCAACCTCGCCCACGTCGGGGACAGCCGCATCTATCGCTGGTGCGAGGGGGAGATGACGCTCCTTACCAGCGACCACTCCTGGGTCAACGAGCAGATCCAGACCGGGGTCATCTCCCCGGAGCAGGCGCGCAGCCACCCCCTCCGCAACGTGGTCACCCGGGCCCTCGGGGGGCGTGCCGATCTCCTGGTCGACGTCCAGTCGCTCACCATGGCCCCCGGCGACGTCCTGCTCGTCTGCTCCGATGGGCTCACCACGATGATTCCCGACGAGGACATCGCCGCGATCCTCGGCGGCGCCGAAGGGGACATCGCCAGGGCCGCGAGGGAGCTCGTCGACGAGGCGAACGACCGGGGTGGCGAGGACAACATCACCGTCGTCCTCCTCAAGTACGAGGGCTGATCATGCAGCCGGAGGCGGCGGAAAGGGTTGCCCGCCGACGGATCGGGCGCTACGTGATCACCGGCCGCCTCGGTCGCGGGGGCATGGGCGTGGTCTACGAGGGCCTCGACGAGGCCCTGGACCGCAAGGCGGCCATCAAGACCCTCATCTCCGAGGGACTCGTCGACGAGGACGGTCGCCGAAGGTTCGAGGTCGAGGCCCGGGCCGCGGCTCGCCTGCAGCACCCCAACATCGTCATCGTCTACGAGCTGGGCGAAGATCGGGGGGTCAAGTTCATCGCCATGGAGCTCCTCCCGGGCCTGGACCTCGAGGAGCTCCTGCGGTCGGGAGAGGAGATGCTCCTGGCCGAGAAGCTCGACATCGCGATCCAGGTGTGTCGCGGGCTCGCCTACGCCCACGAGAGGCACGTCTTCCACCGCGACATCAAGCCCGCCAATATCCGGCTCCTCGACGACGGGACGGTCAGGATCATGGACTTCGGCATCGCCAAGCTGGAGGGCACCCAGCTGACGAAGACCGGCGTCATGGTAGGCACCGTCCACTACATGAGCCCGGAGCAGGTGCGGGGCAAGAAGCTCGACGGGCGAACCGACGTCTTCTCGGTGGGGGTCATCCTCTATCAGCTCCTGAGCGGCCAGAGACCCTTCCAGGGCGAGAACCCCACCCAGGTCCTCTACAAGATCGTCAGCGAGCCGCCGCCGCCCCTCGACCTCTCCCCTCTCGGGGAGGCGGGGCCCCGCCTCGAGGCGATCGTCGGGCGGGCGCTGGCCAAGGATCGGGAGCAGCGCTACCAGGGGGCGTCCGAGCTGGCCGACGATCTCCAGAGAGAGCTCGACGAAATCCGAAAGAGCACCGTCCCCGCGCCCGATCCGACGGCCATGGAGGCCCTCGCCACCGCCCGGCGCAAGATCCGGAGCGGCAAGGTCGACGACGCCATCGCCCAGCTCCGCACTCTCGTGTCGAAGAATCCCTACCTGCTCGACGCCCATCGCGAGCTGCGGACGGCTCGGCGTGAGCGGGAGCGCATGCTCCGCACACCCACCCAGGGGGCGGTCGACTTCCCGGAGCTCGACGCCACCTTCCAGGCGGCGCCCACCCGCCTGGAGCCACCGACCGACCTGCAGCCCACGATTGCCGTCTCCGAGCCGGACCCACCGCCATCGCCTCCGCGCCGGGGCCTGCTCTGGGTGCTCGCCGGCGTCATCGTCCTCGCCGCCGGCTTCGGCTTCTCGCTGCTGCGCGGTGGTCAGGGCCCGCCGGTCCCGGCGGAGGCGCGCGTCCCGGTGCGGTCGCAACCGCTGGGCGCGGCGGTCCTCATCGACGGCGCCGACTCCGGGGTCACGACGAACGGGGTCCTGGTTCTCCCGTCGCCGGTCCCCGAGCAGGTGGAGCTCACCTTCCGCAAGGCCGGCCACCGGGACGAGACCCGGACCGTTCACCTTCCGCTCCCTGCCTCGCAGACGGTGTCGGTCACGCTGCAGTCCGCCGTCGCCGTGACCCCGGTACGGACGGACCCGGCGGGGGCCACCGTGACCCTCGACGGCGGTCGGGTGGCCGGGGTGACGCCCCTGGAGATCGCCCTCGATCCCCAGCGGGAGCACGTCCTCGGCTTTGCCCTCGACGGTCACGTTCCCGGAGAGGTCACGGTGGCCGCCGGTGAGACGCCCGAGGTGATCGAGGCCCGCCTCGACCTGGTACCCCCCCCCGGCCACGTCGCCGTCGCCTCCTCCTACCCCGTGGACGTTCTCTGGCAGGGGAAGGCCCTCGTCCGGGGGGTGACCTCTCCCCGGGTCGAGCTGCCCAGCGGACGGCAGGTCATCACTCTCGCCTCGTCTCGTCTCCTCCTGCGGACCGACGTGCCGGTGTCGGTTCCGGCCGGGGGACTGGCCTCGATCGAGGCCCCGGGGGTCGGCGAGATCAACATCCGGGCCCTGCCGGACAACTGCGAGGTTCTCATCGACGGGACCTCCAAGGACTATCCACCGATTCTCGAGCGCGCGCTGGCGGCAGGGCACCACACCGTGACGTTCCGGTGGCCGGACGGCGTCACGAGCCAACAGGCGGTCGAGGTCGTCGCCGGCCGCTCCGCCTACGTCACCGGACGAAAGGACTAGCCTGTGTCGCCACGTCTGCTTCTTCTTCTCGCTCCGCTTCTCGCCCTGGCTCCGTCCGCGATCGCGCAGGAGGGCGCGGAGGAGCAGGCCCAGCGCCTTCTCGAGGACGGCCGCGCCTACCGCGAACAAGGCAAGCTCAAGCAGGCCCTCGACAACTTCAACATCGTCATCAGCAGCTTCGCCGGGACCGACGCCGTCGGCCAGGCCTGGCTCGAGATCGGCCGCTACCGGATGGAGGTGGAAGGCGACGAGAAGGGCGCCCGCGAGGCCTTCGAGCAGGTCTCGCGGGAGCACGCGCAGAGCGACGCCGCCCCCGGCGCCTACCACTACCTCGGCCTCCTGACCCTCGAAGGGGCACGGACACCGGGAGACCTCGACGACGCCCTCGCCCAGTTCGCCCGCGTAGAGACGCTTTATCCCCAGAGCCCCTGGGTGCCCCGCTCTCTCCAGGCCTCGGCCCTCGTCGACCGCCGGGCCGGCCGCTACGACGACGCGGTGGCCCTGAACCGTCGCGTTGCCCTGGAGTACCCGGCCAGCGATGCCGCGCCGCGAGCGCAGTTCGAGGCCGGGCACGTGCTCGCCCTCCAGGGGAAGCCCCGAATTGCCATGGAGGAGTTCCAGCAGGTCCGCAATCGCTTTCCCGAGAGCCCCTGGGCGGAGAGAGCCCTGGAGAGGATCACTGCGCTCTACCGCCTTCATGCCACCGCCCGGCCAGTCTTCACTCTCGACTCCGGCTTCTCCGTCGCCGGCGGCAACGTCCTCAAGGACGTGCAAGCCCTCCTCGTGACCCCGGACCGTCGTCTGTGGATCGCCTCGAAGAAGACGAAGAGCGCGGTGGCGTTCGACCCATCAGGCAAGATGGGGGAGAGCCTCGCCGGCCAGGAGCCGCGCACCCTGTCCCTGGCTCCGGATGGCCGGGTGGTGTTCGCGGCCGAGTCCGCGGTGCGTATCGGCCTCCGGGACATTCGGACCTTCTTCTTCCCCCCCGAGAAGCAGGGCGAGGAGCGGAAGCCGCTCGAGAAGATTCGCGCCGCCGCGGTCGCGCCCGGTGGCTCGATCCTCGTGTCGGACGAGAAGAACGACACCGTCTTCCGGTTCGGCGTTGCCGGAGAGCTGCTGGGGCCCTTCTTCCAGGGCGCTGCCCGGGAGAGTGAGGTGACGCGCATCGTCGTCGACGGTGAACGCGGGATCTACCTCCTCGACGGAAAGGAGAAGATGGTGGCCATCTGCGACGAGGGCGGACGCACCTTGCGCACCATCGGGCCGAGCGGGCTCCGGAAGCCCAGCGACATCGCCGTCGATCCCTTCCGAAATGTCTACGTTGCGGACGAGGACGAAGGCGTCCTCGTCTTCGACCCGCAGGGCCAACCGTTCTTCAAGATCACGGGGCCGGAGATGAAGAAGCCCACGGCGATCACCCTCGATGCCACGGGGGCAGTGCTCGTCTACGACGACGGCTCGGACCGGGTTCTTCGCTATCGATGAGGAGGATGGACGTGACAGCGCGAACGGCTAGACCAACCCTCGCCCTCGCCGCCCTGCTTCTCGTCGCGGCCTCGGCCCCGGGGCAGGAGCCGGTGGCCGCCCCCGAGGTGCCGGAAGCGGTCCATCTGGAGATCCAGGCGGCTCAGGAGGTGCTGGCCCGGGCCATCGCCGAGTTCAACGGGCCCCAGCAGAGCCGCTCCATCGTCAGCTTCGACGACGTCGTCTCGCGCCTCGAGGGCCTCCCGGCTCCAACGCTCCCGGCGTCTGCGCGCGACATGCTCGTCCAGGCGTATGAGTACCGGGGGCGCGCCTACTACACGATCGGTCTCCAGGAGAAGGCGTCCGAGAACTTCCGGCGCATCATCCTCCTCAAGCCCGACCACGTCATGTCCAAGGAGCAGGTTTCACCCAAGATCGTGGGGCTGTTCGACTCGGTGAAGAAGGCGCTCGTCGGCTACCTCGCGGTCTCATCGGATCCGGCCGGCGCCCGCGTCACGCTGATCGGGACCAACGGTCCCCCCGTTGATCTCGGGATCACCCCCTTCTTTCCCCTCGAGGTCCTGGCCGGGGAGTACACCGTCGAGGTCGCCAAGGATGGCTACCGCACCGAGAGCTTCCCCCTCAGCATTGCCGCCCGGGCCACCGAGACCCACGAGGCGACGCTCGAGCGGGTGCGCGCCAGCATCTTCATCGTCACCCAGCCCCCCGACGTCGAGGTCTGGATCGACGGCGATCTGCGCGTGACGACCTCGGGTGGCCTCGCCCCCGACCAGTACGACCGGGCCCGCGGCTTCGGCCTCGACCCCGCACGCTCCTCGGCGCGGATCGAGATCCCGAACCTCTCCCTCGGGAGCCACACCATCGAGTTCCGCCGCGAGTGCTATGAGACGTTGCGCCGTACCCTCGAGACTCCGACCGCGCAGGACTACAACCTCGAGCCCGTTCGGCTCGAGGACTCGGTGGGCTCGCTGCAGCTGTCCTCCGACCCCCCGGGTGCGCGGATCTACATCAACGGGGAGGCCCGCGGCGTCACCCCCTCCCAAGTCGACGGGATCTGCTCGGGGGACGTGCGGGTGGAGGTCAAGCACGCAGCCGGGAAGTTCATTCGGGAGCTCGTCCTCCCGAAGGACGAGGCCATCAGCCTCGACTGTCCGATCCGCCCGACCCTGGCCTTCCTCGGGGTCGAGGCGGAATCCGCGTCCGGAGAGAGGCATCGCCAGGAGGCGGAGAAGAAGATCTTCGAGAACCTCTCCCAGCTCACCTCGGTCAACCTGATCCGCGCTCCTCGGGAGGCGGTCGACCGCGTTCTCGACCTCGAGGAGACGACTCGCGCCGGGCTCCTGCCGAACTTCGGAAGCGAGCCCGACCTCGTGCGCCGGGTGAGCGATCGCCTGGCCGCGGCCCTCGAGGTCCAGGGGTTCGTCGTGGGCCTCCTGCCCGAGGAGCGCCTGCAGCGCAGTGCCCGGCTCTACCTGCTCGCCGCCGGGAGCACCACCGCCGAGGGCATGGACGTGGTGTTCGGGGAGTCGGCCTCGTATCTGGACGCCCTGGAGAAGCTGGACCGACGGTTCACGAGCGAGCGCACCTGGAGCGGTCTCATCACCGTGGACACCCTCCTCTTCGAAGGCGCTCCCGTTCTGAGGGTCGTCGCCGGGAGTCCCGCCGCCACCGCGGGTCTCGAGCCGGGCGATCTCGTCCAGACGGTCGACGGGAAGCGGGTGGAGTGGACCGCCGACATCCTCGCCGCGGTGGCCGGGAAGAAACCCCAGGATCCCCTCGCGCTGCAGGTGAAGGGAGCCAGCGGCGGACGCACCGCCGAGCTGGTCCTCGGCGCGACCGTGCGGGAGATCCCGCTGTTCGACCCGCAGCTGCTCTACAACCGGGCGATGGTGGACCTCCGCGGAGTGGTGGACGGCTACCCGGGCACCGAGCAGGCGGCCTACGCCCGACTCAACCTGGCCCTGTGTGCCATGCACTTCGGGGACTTCGCCGGCGCCCACGACTCGCTGCAGAAGGCCAAGGCCGAGCTTCCGGAGCGTCCCGGTCTGTCGCGGGGCACCTCGCTCTACTACCTCGGGGTGGCTCTGGAGCGGCTCGGCTACGCCCCCCAGGCCGCCGATGCCTACCGCGCGGCGGCGGCGGCGCCGGGCGCCACGCTCATCGACAACGACGGCCCGGCGGTGGCCCCGCTGGCGTCCCGGCGGGCGGGGCGGTGACCTCCCCTGCGGCCGCCCGTCTCGTCTGGGAGCGCCCGGACGGGGAGCGGGTCGAGTTCCCCCTCGACCAGGACGCCCTGGTGGTGGGCCGGGAGGACGCGCCCATCCTGATCGACGAACCCCTCGTCTCCCGACGGCATGCTCGCATCGAGTGGCGCGATGACGCCTGGGTCGTGGTCGACCTCGACTCCACCAACTACACCCGCGTCAACGGCGAGATCGTGCACTATCGGGACCTCGCCGACGGCGACGAGGTCCGGTTCGCCCGGGCGAAGTGCCGCTTTCACCTGTCCGAGCCCGCTCCCGGAGGGCGCCCGGAGGAGTAGGCCCCCGGCTCTCCTATCCCTGGTCGGTGTCGGGACGGGCGAGGTGGTAGCCCTGGCCGAAGTCGACCCCGAGGGCGCGAAGGACCTGCAGCTCCTCCTCGCTCTGGATGCCCTCCGCGATCACCTCGGCCCCGATCCTGTGTCCGAGGGTGATGATGGCCTTGGCCATTGCCCGATTGACGGTGCTGACGTGGACGTCCTGAACCAGGCCCATATCGATCTTGATGTAGCTCGGCTTGAGCTTGTGGATCGACTCGAGCCCCGAGTAGCCGGCTCCCACGTCGTCGACCGCGAAGGACATCCCCAGCTGGGTGAAATCGGCCATCGTCTCCCGGAAGAGCGCGTAGTTCTCGATCATCAGCTTCTCGGTGATCTCGATGACGATACGGTCGGGAGAGACCTGGGCACGGTCGAGGAAATCGATGAGGGCCTTCCCCCGGAACTGGGGATCCCTCATGGTGGCGGGCAGGGTGTTGACGAAGATCTTCGCGCTCGAGGGGACGCGTCCGACCGAGGCGAGCAATGCCCGGCGACGGCAGAGCCGGTCCAGCTCCACCTCGAGGCCGTGGCTTCTGGCGGCCCCGAACAGGGCGTCAGCGGTGTCGAGCCCGGAGCCCCGGGGGCCCCGCGAGAGGGCCTCGGCCCCCAGGATCGTGTCGTCCTTCATCCGGAAGATACGCTGGTATGCGGTCACGACTCGCTCACGCAGGAGCACGTCCTGGAGCCGCTCCAGGACCAGCAGCTCGTCGGAGCGGCGCTGGTGCGCGGCCTGAGCGAGCGCGTCCTCGAAGGCGCGCTCCACCATACGAGCCGGATGCAGGAGGGGGTTGAAGACCGCGAGCCCGTGGCCCACCTCGGGGCGATCGCAGCGGTCTCCGGGCTTGATGTAGGGAAACGCCGCCCGGGCGATGCTGGGCACCAGTGACGACATGACTCGCGCTCGGGCCGCTCGGAGATCGGCCACCGACAGCGGGACGTTCCGCCGCCTCTTGCGCTCGAGAAGAAAGAGGAATCGCAGCCCCCTCGGCCGCTCGAGGCACAGGATGTCTCCCGCCCGGTAGTCCTTCCCCCGTGCGTCCTCGATGATGGTGAGCATCCGCTGCCGGACCTCCTCGTAGGCCTGAAGCCCGTAGCGGTCTTCGATGCTGCGAAGAAGGGACGCGTCGAGGACGAGCAGTCCCAGGCTGCCACGTTCGGTCAACTCGCGGTCGAGATCGGGCAACCGCTCGTAGTAGGGGGCGATGGGCTCGGGCATGGACGCGGGACCGGCGAATGATAGCTCGGGAGTCAAAGCTGGTCCAGAGGCCGACGGCCGCGAGGGCGGCGCGGCGCCACGGCGGACGGCCTCATGGGCAATCCGGGCTAGAATACGGCGCTCTCGAGGAGGTGGACCTCTGTCGATCCTGGGACGGATCCTTCGTGACCGCGGGGTCATCAGCGACGCGCAGCTCCAGGAGGCCATCCAGCACCAGGTGCTCTACGGCGGGCGGCTGGGGACGAGCCTCCACGAGCTGGGCTTCATCACCGAGGAGCGCCTGTCGGAAGCCCTGACGCGCGCGTACGGGGTCCCGGCGGCTGACCCCGACGCCTTCAACCCCGAGGCGATCACCCTCGTCCCCCACAAGCTGGTCACCCGTTTCAAGGTCATTCCCTGGAAGCTGCGCGGCCAGACCCTCTTCCTGGGGATGGTCGATCCTGGCGACCACGAGGCCGTCGCCCGCGTGGGCTACTCCCTCGGCTACATCGTCCGCCCCCTCGTCGTCCCGGAGTTCCGGATGGTCCGGATGCTCCGCGAGCACTTCGGGATCGACGATCGCTGGCGGTTCACCGACACCCACGGCGACGAGGCCCCGCCCGCGCCTCCCCCGCGGAAGAAGGACCCCGACGAGGCGGCGGCCGCGATCGAAACCGCCACCACTCGCGACGAGGTGGTGGCGGCCGTCCTGAGCCTCGGGCTGTGCTACTTCAAGCGCGTGGTGTTCTTCATCGTGCGCGAGCCCTGGCTCATCGGGTGGGACGGGGCCGGAGAGAAGATGGACCGGGCCCGCGCCGCCGCCCTGCGCATTCCCCTGGACCTCCCCTCGGTCTTCCAGGGCGTGACCCGCAACCGTACGGTCTTCGTGGGTCGGCCCGGCTCGGAGGAGACGAACCTGAAGTTCCTCGCGGCCATCGGCAAGAAGCCCGGGACCACTGCCGCCCTCCTGCCGGTCGCGGTCCGGGGGCGCATGGTGAACCTCATCTGGGGTGACAGCGGAGCACGAGGGGCGGGACGTGCCGACCTGGGCCAGCTCATGGCCCACATGCAGAAGATCCCCCGGGCCTACCTGCGCATCATCCGGACGCGTGTGGCCGAGGCGAAGAAGGAAGCCGTGTCCCCGACCGGGAACGGCAAGAACTCCAGCAAGAAGAGGGACGGATGATCGAGAGAGCGAGAGAGATCCGCCGCCGTCGGCACCGCCGCAAGAAGGCGCGCAAGCAGCGCCGGAAGGCGGCGGCGGCGCGAAAGGGCGGGAAGAATCCCTAGCACCCATTCCGCTCGTTCTCGTTCCGAGCGTCAGAGCATCCGGGCGAGCACGAAGAGGACCAGGACGAGGGCGACGGTCACGACCGAGGCCACGAGCAACCACGAGGAGAGACGGCGCCGCTCCGCCTCGTCCCAGGGGATCTCGACCCGCCGGAGCGTCTCCGGTCGGCCCGTGACCTGGACCTCGAAGAGAGGGGAGGAGGCGCTCGTTTCCACGGCGCGGCTGCGCAGCCGGGCCCCGCAGGCGCCGCAGCGGAGAAGGAGGCGGTCGGGACGCCCGGCGATCGGTGCGTCGCAGCCGGGGCACGGGAAGCTCACCGCCGCAGTATATAGATGAAGCCGCCGGGCTTTCTCGCGGCGTTCGAGCACCGGAGCTTCCGCCTCCTGTGGATCGGGGCCTTCCTTTCGAGCATCGGGACCTGGGTCCAGGACGTGGCCCTGTCCTGGCTGATCCACGTCCAGACCGGCGACCCGTTCTACCTGGGTCTGCGCCGTTTCGCCCAGGACGTGCCCCTGCTCGCTCTCATGCTCGTGGGGGGGGCGGTGGCGGACCGGGTCGACCGCCGGCGTATCCTCCTGACCTCGCAGGTCGTCCAGATGCTGCTGGCGGGCGCCCTCGCCGTTCTCTTCTACCTCGGTCATCTCGGGATCGTGGCGATCCTGGTCGTCGCGTTCCTCTCCGGTCTCACCCAGTCCCAGTCGGCTCCCACCTATCAGGCCGTGCTCCCCAGCCTGGTCCCGCGCGAGCACATCCCCAACGCCGTCGCCCTCAACTCACTCCAGTTCAACACCTCGCGGGCCATTGGTCCGGTCATCGCCGGACTGCTGCTGGCCCACGCGGGGACCGGGGCCTGCTTCGTGGCCAACGCGGGCTCCTTCGTCGTGGTGATCCTGGTCCTGTGGTTCATCCGGTTCCCGGTGGTCGCGACGACCGGGGAGAACCTGCGCGAAGGCCTCCGGACCGGAATCCGCCACGTCGCCGAGACGCCGCTCCTGAGGACCTTCGCGCTGCTCGCCGCTGCGACGAGCTTCCTCAGCTTCCCCCTCGTCACCTTCCTGCCGACCATCGCCGGCGACGTCCTGGGGACCGGTGCCTCCGGCTACAGCCTCCTCCTCACGAGCATGGGCGTCGGGGCGATCGTGGGGGCGCTCACCACCGCCCACCGTGGGACCGCGTCGGGGCGGGGCCGGCTCACCCTCGTGTACCTCGTGGTGTTCGGCCTGGTGACGATCGGGGCCGTCCTCTCCCGGTGGCAGTGGGTCTCGATGGCCCTTCTCGTCGGGTCCGGGTTCACGGTCACCGCCGCGATGTCCACCCTCAGCTCCCTCGTCCAGGAATACGCACCCGAGGAGCTCCGGGGTCGCGTTCTCTCCATCTACGGGCTCGCCTTCCGGGGAGGGATGCCTCTCGGCAGCCTGGTCGCCGGTGTCTTCGTCCGCAACGCCGGTGCCCCCCCGGTCCTCGCCGTCTACTCGGCCCTCCTCGTGGCCCTGGCGGCTCTCCTGCTCGTACGCCACCGGGCCCTGCGCGCGCTGTGAGCCCGCTCGCTTGACCGCCCTCCAAGGCGGGGCGTAAGCTCGCGAGCGTGGCGCTGCTGAATCGATGGCCGCGGCGGCGGAACCCGGCGACCGGGAATCGCCCTGTCGGTGGGGGCCGCATCGTCAAGAGCTTCGAGGCCGGTCGCTACATCGGCTGTCCGGCCTGCGGGCGGCTCCTCAAGATCGAGTGGAAGGTGCGGAGCCTCGTGTGCTCCTGCGGGGCACCGGTGCCGGTCGAAGTGTCGGACGACGAGGTCTGAGCACGCCCCGACGTTTCCCCCTCGACGCGGCGGTCATCCCCGGTCTCCTTCTTCTCGTCGCGCGTGACCTCTCGCTGTTCGACCCTCTTCGGGTCCTGGCCTGGCGGCTCTTTCACGACCCTCGCCTCGAAGCGGCGGCGGCCTGGCTCGGCCCGCTGCTTCCCGACCCTTCGGGGTCACTCGACCGCGACCCGGTGGCCCTCCTCCTTGCCGGGTGTGCCACTCTGCTCGCCCTCGCCTACGGCGGGTTGGCCATCTTCGGAGCCCGGGCGGCCACCCGCGCGGGGGTGTTGGTCGTGGCCGCGCTTCTCCTCGTCGTGCTCCCCAGCGCTGCCCTCGTGGGAATGGGCGTCGCCACCGACCGGCCGTACGGCCAGGACGGGGGTGTCGTCCAGCTGCCCCTCGCCCTCGACGTGCTTCTCGCCGGGGAGAGCCCCTACGCGGCCGACTACTCCGGGACCATGCTGGCGCGACAGGCTCGCGTCTCCGCCTTCTGGGAGGAGTACGGTGGCAACCCCATCCTGCACCACCACGCCTACCTCCCCGGGACGCACCTCGTCATGATGCCGTTCTACCTGGCGAGCAGGGCCGTGTTCGGGTTCTTCGACCCGCGCTTCGTCACGCTGCTCTTCTACGCCCTCGTCGTCGTGCTGACGGCCAGGCTCCCCCGGGCCGACGACGCCCGCCTCGCGGCGGCGGGGCTCGCGGCCCTCAACCCCCTCGTCTACTGGCACCAGATCTTCGGGGCCAACGACCTGGTCTTCGTGGCGCTGATCCTCGCCGCGGTCCTCGCGGCGCGGCAGGGAAGGCTCGTCCTCACCGGCGCGGTTCTCGGCCTCGCCTGCGCCACCAAGCAGCTTGCCTGGCCCTTTGCCCCCTTCCTGCTCATCGCGGTGAGCGGAGCTCGGGGCTGGCGCGACCTGCTGGCGCCGGCCACCTGGAAGCGGCTCGTCGGGCCGCTCGCGGCGGCCACGGTCGTCTTCCTGACGATTGTCGTACCGGTGGCTGCCATCGACTTCGAGGCCTTCTGGGCCGACATCGTCACCTACAACGTGGGTCTGCGCGGTGACAACTACCCCCTTGGGGGCACCCCGGGGTTCGGCTTCGCCAACTACCTGATCTACTTCGGGTTCGTGGAGAGCCTGAGCGACCACGTCTCGTTCTCGGCGTTCTACGCCTTCCTCATCCCCCTGGGGCTCCTCCTCGTCCACCGGCAGATGCGGGAGGGCGGCGCCGAGACCGCCCTCGTCACCGGGAGCGTGGCCCTCGTGGCCGCGGTCTACTTCTCGCGCGTCGTCCACCCCAACTACCTCATCCCCGCGGCGGTTCTGCTGCCGGTGGGTGTCCTCGCGCGTCGTCTGCGAGCCGACCTTGCCCTCGTGCCGCTCCTCCTGTTCGGGCTCGCCGTCGAGATCGCCGAGCACCAGGTCTTCCGGACGACGTGGGACCAGGCCGTGGCCGCGGGTCTCCCCGCGCGCTTCGGCGGCCTCGCCGCCGCCCTCGCGCCTCGGGCCGGACCCGCACTCACCCAGGACGCGCTGGGGCTGCTCTTCAGCGCCACCGCCGGAGGTCTCGCCATCACCTGGCTGACGGTGGCGATGACCGGGGCCGGTCGTCGCCTCCGTCTCACCGTCGTTGCCCTGGCCGCAGTGCTCGTGGTGGCGGTGCCCCTTCTGGTCGTGGTGCGGGTGGGCGATCGCACTGGCCTCATCCGGGCCCAGGACCCGGCGGTGGTCCAGTCGGCGGGCGACGCCAAGCGCCTCGTCGCCGGCCGCAGCCCCTACACTCCACCCCCGGAGGACACCCCACGGGGACGAGAGGTCTACGCGACCAGCTTCCGGCTGGAGCCACCGGTCGAGATCCTCCCCGATGAACCGAACATGCCCCCGGGCCCTTCGATCCTCGCCACCCTGGGACGGCTCGTCGACCGCCGCGACGTCCGGCTGTGGGCGCTCTTCGCTCTCGCGGTGCTGGGTGTCCTCGCCGTGAGCCGGACGGAGGGCGAGAGGGAGCCCAGCGTGCTCGGGCTCGCCTTCCTCCTGCCTCCCCTCGCACTCGGCACCGTCCTCGGAGCGCCGATGGCGTTGGCTCTGTGTGCGCTCCTGGGCGCCTGGGCGCTCGCGCGTGCGGGGCACGCGGGGTCGGCGGGGCTGCTGGCCGGGGTGGCGTTGGCTCTCGACCACCAGGCGGCCCTCCTCGCCCCCCTCCTGCTGCTGGCGCTGGAGGGCCGGCCCCGAGCGTGGCGTCCGGCACTGCGCGCGGGCGCCCTCGCGTACGGCCTGATCGTGCTGCCGGTGGCGCTTCTGGACCTCCCGGCGTTCGCCGGGCGGCTCCTCACGCCTCCGTCTCCGGGCGCGGGCGTCGGGGTGTTCAGCGTCATGGCGTACTGGGGCGTCGAAGACTCGACCGCCGCGCGGGGCCTCGCCGCCCTGGCGCCGCTCGCCGCGGCCCTGGTGACACTGGCCCTCCTGCGCCGGAGGGAAGCGCCGCCCCTCGCCCTCGCCGGGCTGGCGGCCCTGGCGTGGGTCGCCCTGGCCCCGAGACTATCGCCAGACGCGGTGGGCGTGCCGATCGTGCTGCTGGGGCTGGCCGCACTGGTGGGGGAGGGGACGGAAGAGTGGGGGAGGGAGGAGCGGGGACGGAGGAGTGGGGGGACGGAGAAAGGAAGAGTGAGGGCGGAAGGAGCCCTGGGGGACTCCACGTTGACGAGGTTCTGAGTCGCCGGGCTCATACGATGGGCGACTCAGAACGATCAGGTGGTGCCGGAGGCGGGACTCGAACCCGCACGGATCGCTCCACACGCCCCTCAAGCGTGCGTGTCTGCCAATTCCACCACTCCGGCACGGGGGGCGGGGAACGACTGAACTCCCAATGCTATGACCGGCGAGATTCCGTGTCAACGCGAGCGCCGGACAGAGCGCCCAGGCTTCCCGGGGCGCGAGAGGCCGACGGATCGAGAGCTGGCAAAAATGACAGGTGAGCGTTCCTTGCCCGAATTCCGGCTATGATCGCGAGCGCGACCCGGTGGACTCCGGGTGCGACGACCCGCTGAAGAAGCGAGTTCCACAACGCAATCTGAGGAGAGAAGATGAGCCTGAAGAACGTATTCACGGCGGCGGCCGCCGCCCTGACGCTGGCCGTGGCCCTCCCGGCCCTGGCCCAGCAGACAGAGATCCCCGGCGACATGGTGACGGTCAAGGGGACGGTCGAGGCGATCGACCACACCAACCGCGTGCTCACCCTGAAGATGGAAGACGGCGAGTTCGACAGCATCTCCATCCCGCAGGGGGCCAAGCGCTTCTCCGAGATCAAGGTCGGCGACACGCTCCAGCTCCGCTACTACGACAACGTCACCGCCCGGCTGAAGGATCCCGGTGAGCCGGCCGTGGACACCGCGGAGGTGGGGGCCACCCCCTCGGGCGCCGCCAGCCCCGGTGGGACCGTCGCCACCCAGCGCAAGATGACGGTGACCGTCACCGCCATCGATCGTGAGAACAACGTGGCCACGTACGAGGGACCCCACGGTTACAAGTACAGCCGGCGCCTCCAGAATTCCGAGCTGGCGAAGAAGATCAAGGTCGGCGACCGCCTCGACGTCACGTGGACCGAGGCCGTTCAGATCACGATCAATCCTTAGGAGAGGACAAGGCCTCGCCGGAGGCCCGCTGCGGCCTACGGCCGCGCACGCCTCGCCCCCACCCCGCGTGGGGGCGAGGGCCGCGTCGGTCCCTATCGCACGTACGTGCGTGCGCCCAGGAAGTGTCGCTCGTAGTAGCTCTCGGAGAGCTCGTCGATGCGGACGACCTTGCCGCTGCTGGGCGCGTGGATGAATCGCCCCTCGCCGATGTAGAGCCCGACGTGGGACACGCGCCCGGTGCGCCCGGTCCCGAAGAAGACGAGGTCCGCCTCCTTGAGCGAGCCTCGCGGCACGGAGCGGCCCGCCCGGAATTGCGCCGCAGAGGTTCGGGGCAGCTCCAGGCCGTTGAGGCGATAGGCTGTCATCGTCAGGCCGCTGCAGTCGAACCCGGCCTCCGCCGAGGGGCCGCCCCAGCGGTAGGGTGATCCCAGAAAGCCCATGGCCGAATCGACGACCTGGTGCCGCAGGTCGCCGGCACGAGTGTGGCCCGGGTCCGGGCGCACGACGTAGTAGCGGTCGATGACTCGTTCCCGCCGGAGGGCTTCCGCACGTTGCTCGGCGAGCGCCCGGCTCGGGAAGCTGCCAAAGCGCACCTTGTGAAGGCCATCGCGTGCGACGAAGTGAAACGCCTCGACTCCGCGGTCCCGGAGGACCTCGCTCAGGCGCACCGCGTTGTCGGAATCCCGGAAGGCCCCCACCTGAATGCTGAACCCCATTGGGGGCAGCGCGTCCCCCGGCGCGGGCGGCGGCGGCGGGGGCATCCGGGCGCCACAGGCGGTGAGGACGAGTCCGGTCGCGGCGCACAGGGCCACTGGCGCGAGCTTCATCGCCGATCAGTCTAGCGCGTGGGGCCTCTAGCCGGACGTCGCGAGTACGAGCCTTCCCCGAACCTCGTCGACGAGTACCTCGAAGTCGGGGTCCCCCCGCAGGGAGTCGAGGTCGTGGTCCGAGAAGATGCGGTCGCTCGCCCAGCCCACCGCCAGCGCCTGGCGAAGCGATTCGATGGCCGCCGGTGGGTCGCCCATGAGGGCCAGGATGCACGCGCGGTCGTAGCTGTTCCAGCCGAGGGCCCGGTGGCCCGCCCCGAAGAGCTGCTCCCGGATCTCCCGGGCCCGGTCGAAGTAGCGCAAGGCCGTGTCGAAGTCCTTCAGGCCGTAGTAGTGGTACCCGAAGCCCTCGATGACACGGGCCGTCTCGAGGTGGACGGTCCCGAAGGAGCGCTCCGCGATCGCCCGCGCTCGCTCGAGCATCTCGAGCCCCTCGTCGATCTCGCCGGTCAGCCGCAGATGTCGCGCGTACGGAAGCAGCATCCACACCAGGTCGGGATGATCCGGGCCCTGCACCCCCTCGGTGATGGCGATGGCCCTCTCGAACTTCTCTCGGGCCCGGTCGGCCTTTCCCTGCCGGCGATCCACGATCGCCAGCTCGGTGAGGGGCATCGCCAGCGCGGGGTGAGAAGGGCCGAAGGCCCGCTCCTGAATGTCGAGCGCCCGCTGGAAGAGGGCTCGCGCCTCGTCGAGGCGGCCGGCCAGGAGAGGGATGCGCCCGAGGTCGAGGAGGACTCCTCCAGTGGCGGTGTGATCCGGGCCGAGTCCGCTCTCCCTCAGGGCGAGGGCCCGCTCGAGCAGGGGACGAGCGGCCACGGGATCCTCCTGCTCCATCAGCCGGATCCCCTGGCCGTGAAGCGCGTGCGCGACCGCCTGGTCGTCTTCGAGGCCGTTGAGCTGGCAGATCTCGAGCGAGCGCTCGAACGCCTGGCTCGACCCGGCGAAGTCTCCGACGCGCCACCGGGCCGTGCCCAGCAGCCCCAGGGCGCGGGCCACCTGGGGGTGGTCGACGCCGAGGGTCCGCTCGTAGATCGAGACGCCCTGCTGGAGAAGATCGTGGCCCCGCCGGACATCGCCCGCGAGGTACTCGAGCCACCCGAGGGCGAGCAGGTGGTCGCCGACGCTGCGGTGATCGGGCCCCAGGTGCTCCCGCCGCAGGCGTCCGGAGGCCAGCAGCGCGCGTCGTGCGTCATCGTATCGGCCGAGGTTGCGGTAGGCCTCGCCGAGAACGTGGAGGAGCTGGGCCTGGACGATGGGCTGGTCGCCCAGCTCGGACTCGATCCGCTCCGCCCCGCGGTCGAGCATCGTGGTCGGCGACGACAGCGCCCCGAGCTGGCCCGTGGGGTCGACGTCGCCGAGCATCGAGGCCAGGAGGCCCGCGACCTGGTGCGCGGACTGCGCCTCGCGCTGGGCCCGCACCAGCCCCACCGTGGTCCCCACCACCCCCGCCACGAGGGCGAACAGGACCAGGGCGCCGGCGGCGACCCCGGCCCGGTGTCGGCTCACGAACTTGCGCACCCGGTACGAGGTGCGGGGAGGGCTCGCCTCGACCGCCTCGTCGCGGAGGTGGCGTCCCAAGTCCGCGGCCAGCTCGGAGGGCGAGGCGTACCGCCGGGTGCGGTCCTTCTCCAGGGCCTTCATGACGATCCAGTCCAGATCCCCGCGCAGGGTCCGCACCAGCCCGTGCCGATCGGTGCGGCGTCTCTCGGCCGCCATCTGTGACCCCGCGCCGAGGCTCGAGACCCGGGTGCTGGGGCGGGGCGGCTCGTCCTCGCGGATGCGGCGGCGCATCTCGTCGAAGCCGCCGCTCCGCAGCTCCTCCGAGTCGAAAGGCTGGGCCCCGGCCAGGAGCTCGTACAGAACGACGCCCAGGGAGTAGACATCCGACCGGGTGTCGACGTCGAGGCCGGTGAGGTCGGCCTGCTCGGGGCTCATGTACTCGGGCGTCCCGATCCACTGGCCGAGCTCGGTGAAGAAGGTGCGCTCGGTCAGTCGCTGCGAGGTGGCCTTGGCGACCCCGAAGTCGATGATCTTCGGCACGGGCCGCCCGTCCGCGACAGCCACCAGTATGTTCGAGGGCTTGATGTCCCGGTGGATCACGCCCTTCTGGTGGGCGTGCTGCACCCCATCGCAGACCTGACGGATCAGCTCCAGGCGCCGCCGGGTGTCGAGGCGCTGGGCGTCGCAGTAGGTCGTGATGGGGAGGCCCTTCACGTACTCCATGGCGAAGAACGGGCGTCCCTCGCCCGACGCTCCGGCCTCGAAGGCCCGGGCGATGTTGGGGTGGCTCATCAGGACCAGGGCCTGGCGCTCGGACTCGAAGCGGGCCAGCACCTCCTTCGTGTCCATCCCCCACTTGACGAGCTTGAGCGCCACCCGGCGCCGCACCGGCTCCTGCTGCTCGGCCTCCCACACCTCGCCCATGCCCCCCTCGCCGAGCTTCTGCAGGAGGCGGAAGGGGCCGATGAGGGTGGAGGGCGCCGGTCCCATCCGGGCGTCGTGGGTCGTCTTCTCGTCGAGGGCCAGCAGGGCTTCGACCTCGCGCCGCAGGTCCTCGTCGCCGTCGCAGGCCTGGTCGAGGGCCGTCGCCAGGTTCTCCGGGGCCAGCTCGCACGTTGCCAGGAAGATCTCCTTCACCCGCGCGTGACGCTCGGGGGTGCTCACTCGTTCGCCCCGTCGGAGAGCTCGTGCCTCAGCCACGCCTGGGCGTGGCGCCAGTCGTTGTCGACGGTGCGCCGGGAGACGCCGAGGACCTCGGCGACCTGCTCGACAGTGAGCCCCCCGAAGTACCGAAGGGTGACCACCCGGGCCTCGCGCTCGTCGAGCCCGGCGAGGCGCTCCAGGGCCGCATTCAGGTCGAGGAGCCGCTCCGGGGCGAGCCTCTCGCCGGGGTCGCTCCCGACGGCCCCGGACAGGGTCACGTGCTGCCACCCCGCCCCGCGCTTCTCGGCTCCGCGCTGCCGGGCGTGGTCGACCAGGAGGCGCCGCATCACCCGGGCTCCCACGGCGAAGAAGTGGGTCTTGCCCTTCCAGTCGGCGCGAGTCTGGTCCACCAGCTTGAGGTAGGCCTCGTGGACCAGGGCGGTGGGCTGCAGCGTGTGGCCCGCCGGCTCGCGGCTCATGTAGCTCCGGGCGAGGCGTCGCAGCTCGTCGTAGACGACGGGAAAGAGCGTCTCGGCACGGGCCGGGCGATCCGCCCCCTCCCGGCCCAGCTCGCGGACGACCTCCGTGACGTCGATCTCCGGCTCGCCCGCCATCGCGGGTCCCCCCCCAGCCATTCTAAGTCCCCGTCGTGGGATTGCGCGTTTCTCCCACCGAATCCGCGGTACCAGGTGTGGGGGCGAGATCGACGCAACGGATCGGAGGACTCATGAGGTACGCAAGCATTCTGCCGGGACTGGCCCTTCTGCTCGGCCTGGCGGCCGCGCCCGTCGACGCCCGCGAGCCCGGGTGGCGGGTGCGGGGCTTCGGGGCCCTGCTCGCCCCCGACACCAGCGAGACGACGGTGAACGGCGACGGCGACGTCATCCTCATCGAGGCCGGACGCGGCTTCGGTGGCGGCGGGAGCGTCGAGTACCAGTTCCACCGGTTCGTGGGGATCGACGCCGGGATCACGGCGGCCAGCCCGGAGATCACGCTGAGCGCCGACATCCCCCAGCTCGGCGCCCTCTCCCTGTCCGACGGCCTGACCACGGTCGTGTTCACGGGCGATGTCCTCGCCCACCTGACCCCGAGCAGCCCGATCGTCGATCTCTACGCCGGAGTGGGCGTCGCCGGGGTGAGCCCGGGCGGTCTGAGCTTCGACATCCTGGGAATCGAGCGGCTCAATGTGGAAGGGGAGAGCTACGTGACGTGGTC
The DNA here is from genome assembly GCA_022340585.1 of Acidobacteriota bacterium. Classification (GTDB taxonomy): domain Bacteria; phylum Acidobacteriota; class Vicinamibacteria; order Fen-336; family Fen-336; genus JAJDNS01. The sequence goes on along the minus strand of JAJDNS010000024.1, from coordinate 19,390 downwards.
GGCTCGGGCGGGACTGGACCTCTCCCTCGGCGAGGACTCCCCCTGGGGCGCCTCCCTCGGGGTGCGGTACATTCCTGGCGACATCGAGCTCCGGCAGCTTGGTGTCCCGGCCGACGACGACTCTGCGGACTTCGGCTTCAACATCCTCAGCTTCACCGCCGGTGTGGCGTATCGTTTCTGACATGGACGGTTTCGACCGGCTCGGACTGCCGCTCGCGCTCGGGCTGCTGGCCTCGGGCTGTGGCGGCGAGTCCGGCTCGGAGACCGCCCCGCCGACCGCGTCCCCGGTCCAGTGGGTCTACCGGGTCCCCGAGCAGGTGGCCGACGGGTGGGAGACGGCGTCTCTGGGGAGCGTCGGCATGGACCCGGCGCCCCTGGAACGCCTCATGAACGAGCTCCAGGCTCGACCCGGGCACCGGGTCCACAGCATCCTGATCGTCCGCCACGGCAGGGGGGTCTTCGACTTCCTCCCCCAGCTCCAGGACCTGAACGGGGGAGACAATGGTGGTGCTCTTCACCGGCGGGTCCTACTGGCAGCCCGCGTATCTCCGCCCCCACGAGATGATGGTGGGGTACGTCCTCCCCTCTGTCGGATGAGGTCACAGCCGGAATCTGCTCGACGCTGGGGCCTCGATCTCCCGGGGGCTCAGGGTTCGACAAGCGGGGAACGAACGAGCTCTCCCTCCCTCCACATGACGCCCTGCCCGGCAGTTGGGGCCGGGCAGGACGGACGAGGCAGTGCGAACACGCGGCGACGGCGTCTACTGCTCGCGAATCTCCGTCCGCCGGTTCTGCGCGCGACCCTCGGGCGTCGCGTTGTCGACCAGGGGCTGGCTCGACCCGTGCCCCCGGGAGGTGAGACGCGCCGCGTCGACGCCGCGCTCGACGAGGTAGTCGACCACCGACTGCGCCCGCGCCTCGGCCAGCGGGATGTTGATCACGTCCGTCCCGCTGCTGTCGGCGTGTCCGTCGATCTCGAAGCGACCCTCGGCCATGCAGGGCACGAGCTCACCCAGCTCGTCGCGCTCTGACGCAGCGAGGGCCGAGCTGTTCGACGCGAACATCACCTTGGCGTCGATCGTCTCCGGGCAGTCGGGACCCGGCGGCGTCTCCGCCACCGCCGGGGCCTCGGCGGGAGGTGGCGTCGCCGGCGGAGCCACGGGCGGAGGCGGGGCCACCGCCGCGGTCTCGGCTCCGGGAAGGGCGCAGCACGCTGCGGCCCGGCCGGGTCCCCGGTCCGCGAGCCACAGCACCAGAAGGAGCAGGGCGAGGACGACCGCCACGATCAGCTTCCAGCGATCGTAGGCGCGCCACTGCTCAGGGGTTCGGCCGTTGATGAGCTGCATCGTGCCCCCTCACTCCCGGCCGGCGGTCAGCCGGTCCTGGAGCTCCTTGAGGCCCTCCCAGTCGTTGCGGACGCAGTAGCCCGCCTGCTCCGGCCAGGTCGCGGGCTCGGCGATCCGGTAGTTCTGACCGCCCAGGTCGAGGATGGCCCGGATGTCCGACGGCTGGGCCGCGGCCAGGCGGGCGAAGGTGGCAACGCCGTGCTCACGGAGCAGCGCGGAGATCTTGGGGCCGATGCCCTCGATGACCTCGAGGTCATCCGCCGCCTTCAGCTCGAAGCCGGCGGCCCGCGCCGCGTCGAGGTTGATCTCCACCCCCTCGGGAACCTCGTGGACGACCGTCAGGCCCGCGTAGAGCTCGTCCTGCCACCTCTTGAGGCCATCCCAGTCGCCGCGCACACAGAAGGCGGCCTGCTCCGGCCAGGTGCCGGGGTTGTTGGCCAGCTTGAAGCGGGGACCGCCCCGCCCGAGGATCGTCCAGATCGTCTTCACGTCGGTTGCGGCGAGCTTCTCGTACGTACTGATGCCGTTCTCGCGCAACAGGGCAGCGATCTTGGGACCGATGCCCTCGATGACCACCAGGTCGTCGACCGCGGCACCCGCCTGGGCTGCCGGGGTGATCTCCTGGACGTCGCTGCGGCCGAACAGCTTGTTGAACAGCCACGAAAGAAGCCATCCGATGAGCGCACCGAGGACAAGCCACCAGAAGCAGCAAGTGAATAGTGACATTTCTCCTCCGGAAAGTGAGGCCGTGGGGCCAGGCCCGCGGCCGGTCGAGGCGGACTATACCCCACGTTCGGCCGGTGGACGACTGTCACTTCTGGCAGCCCGAACCACCCGTGTTAGGATGGCCGCTTCGACCATGCGGAGACCTCTGAGCCGCCACGTCCCGGTCATTCTCGCCGCCGTCATCGGCCTCTCCGGGGCGCCGGAGGCGCGGGCCAACGACCTCGCGGGTCCCTCCGCCGCCCTCGATTCTCCGCCGGTCTTCAAGGAGTGCCGATACCGGATGTCGGCGGCGATCCGCCCGCTCCTCTTCTGGATCGGCGACTCCGACGTGGGGGGCGCCCGAATCGTCTGGCGCCGGGGCGACGACGGCCGTCGGGGGTACGAGTTCCTCCTCGGCTCCGACCCCACCCGGGCCCCCCGGAGGATCAATCGCTGGGGCTTCGTGCGGGAGGAGCTGCGCGGTGACGGGGCCACCCAGATCGGCCTCATGCGCAGGACCGAGGAGAAGTCGGTCGAGGAAGCCCAGGCCAACGTGGGCTTCGAGGGCGAGTACGTCTTCAAGGTCATCCAGACCGAGATCGCGGACGATCGGGCCCGGGCCGAGAACACCGTCTGGCTGGTGCAGGACGACTACACCTACCACGACGTCGGGGAGCTGCTGCGTCTCGTTGGGACGCCGCCCCAGAGTCCACCCAGAGTCAACGAGGCCTCGATGCCCCCGGGGACGCACCCCGGGTTCCTCTTCGCGGTCGCCGACCTGGTGGATCGGGTGGTGGACGCCGCCAACCACGAGCCCCGGGAGCTCCTGAACGAGGTCACGACCCGCTTCAACTTCAACGCCCTGGCCTACGAGCTGAGGCTGCGCAAGACGAAGTGGGAGGAGTCGAAGACGTACGGGGACCGCCAGTACGAGAACCTGGTGCGGATCGACTTCGAGAGCAACAACCCCAAGCGGAAGACCACCGAGCGTTTCACCCTGGTCGTGGGCACCGAGGGCGAGTGGAAGGGCGTGCCCGTCTACGTGAAGTACCAGCCCAAGTGGTGGTTCAAGGCCGAGGGCGTCATCGACGAGTCGCAGGTCTTTTGAGAAGTGCCGAGCGCTCTTCAGCTCCGCGGGGCCCGACGCTAGCGGTGGCCACCCCCGTCCTGACGTTGACCGCCCCGTCCGCCCAGGCCCAGGCCCCGCCCGGGGCTCAGGCCTCCTCGGGCGTCCCGATCGGCTTCAGCGGAACCATCGGATACGGTGGCGCCGGCGGGGACTTCGGCTCCTTTCTCGACGCGGGATGGACATGGGATTTCGCCTTCTTCGTGGAGGCCGGGGCGTTCCGCTTCGGGGTCGGGACCGAGCTCTCCGGCTACGAGAGCACACGCGCTGGAGCCTACGAGAAGTGGTCGGTCAGCCCGTTCCATGGCTTCGTCGGCTGGACAGCAGCGCGACGGGCGGCCGTCCGCTCCTATATCCTGGCCCGGGTGGGCTCCCTGCGCGTGCGGCCGTTCGTGGAGCCTGAGAGGACGGGAGGCGCGGTCAACGGGTGGAGCCTGTCCCTCGTGCCCGGGGTCGAGGTCCCCCTCCGCGAGTTTCTCAGCCTGGACCTTTCCCTGGCCCTGACCCGGAACGCCTTCGAAGACGCCGCGTTCGGGGGCGAGGGGAGCGCCCCCGTCTCCTCGGGGACCACCTGGAGTGCCCGCGCCGGCCTCACGTGGCGACCCGGACGCGCCCCCACGCCAGGGACGGCCTTCACCCTGCCCGCAACCGAGCCCTGGGGCGTCACCCCCGACTTCGGGCTCGCCGCCGGGGAGCTCCTCGTGGTGCTGACGCTCGGGTCGGTGGACAACGAGTACGTCCGGGACGCACGGTGGGCCCAGGTCAGCCCCCAGACGTGGTGGACGAACCTGAAGCGCGGCTTCGGCTACGACGGGAACAAGTTCGACACCAATCACCTGTATCACCCCTGGAACGGCGCCAGCTACTTCAGCACCGGCCGCTCGAACGGCCTCGGCTTCTGGCCCTCGGTGGCCTTCGCCGCCACCGGCAGCCTGCTTTGGGAGTGCTGCGGCGAGGTCCAGCAGATGTCGCTCAACGACCTGGTGTCGACGGCGCTCGGGGGAGTGGCGGTGGGCGAGGCGCTGCACCGGGTGGCGTCGGTGGTCCTCGACAACCGCGACCGCGGCGTGACCCGCGCCCTGCGCGAGGCGGGGGTCCTCCTGATGGATCCCGTGCGCGGGGTCAACCGGGTGGTGTCCCCCAGCCGACTCCGGGCCCCGAACCCTGCCGAACCGTTCGACTGGCGACCGCCGCAGCTGGGGGCACTCTTCGCGCTGGGAGCGCGACGCGTGGACCCGGGGCCGTCGTCGAGCGAAGACGTCGAGACCGACCCCTTCGCCGACCTGACCGTCCGGTACACCAGCGTGATCGACAACGAGCGGCGCCGGCCGTTCGACTCGTTCGACGCTCGCTTCCAGCTCAACCTCGTCGATCGGCTCGAGCCCGTGTGCGCGATGGTGGTCCGGGGCGATCTCGCCTCCTGGTCCCTGGGCGACCCGGGGCGGGGAGCCTTCGCGCTGACCCAGCACTCCGACTACTTCAACGATCGGTCCTTCGAGTTCGGCGCCCAGAGCTTCGGCGTCTCCCTCGCCTGCCGGGTGGCCTTCTCGGACTCCACCCGTCTCGTTCTGCGTGGCGATGTCCTCGGCACCGTCCAGGGCGTGGTCGCGCCGGATCTGCAGCCCGCGGCCGAGACGACGGTCACACCCGAAGGACGCCGACACGACTACGGACCCGGTCTCGGTGCCTTTGCCGAGGCGCGGCTGGTCACCCGAAACGTTCCCCGCCTGGAGGCCTACTACCGGTATCAGTGGATCCACGTGATCAACGACACCGCGACCATCGGCGGCGCCACCGACCACCAGGTCCAGCTCCTGGGCGGGCGCCTTCACGTGCCCTCTTCGCGGGCCTGGGTCCGGGCATCGAGGGCGAGCTGTGGAAGCAGTCCAGCCGCTTCAGCAGCGCCTTCCTCGACGTCGACCGGCGCCTCACCCACCTCCGGGCCTACGCGACCTGGCAGCTGGGAGGCTTCTAGCCCGGTCACGTCTGCTATGGGGAAGGACGCCATGGTCAGGTCGTCGGCTTCATCGAGGCAATGATCGTGGGAGGGAAGGAGGCCGACCGATGAGCTCACAGCCGACCGATGACGGGACGAGCACCCGGCGCCGCCGCGGGCCGTGGGTGGTCGGGCTGGTGGCACTCCTCGGCGGTCTGTGGTTCTTCCTCACCGACACCTATCGGGAAGAAGAGAAGGAGCTGCGCACCCAGCTGCGGGAGACCGTGAAGGAGAAGTTTCCGGAGGAGGCGTCGGCGTTTTCCCGAGGCTTCGGTCTGGTTCCCTTCGATCCGGATCGGCCCGCCCCGCCCGGAGGGGTGGCGTCGCGGGGGACGGTCGTCCTGATCCACGGTCTCGACGACCCCGGGAAGGTGTGGCGCAGCCTCGCGCCGGAGCTGCAGGCACAGGGCTTTGACGTGTGGCTGATGCGGTATCCGAACGACCAGCCGGTGGCCGAGTCGGCCGCGCTCCTCTTCGAGGAGCTCGAGGGGCTCCGGCGCCGCGGCGTCGAGCGCATCTCCCTCGTGGGCCACAGCATGGGGGGGCTGGTCGCTCGCGAGATGTTGACCAATCCCGTGACCGGTTACCCCACGTCGGTACGGGAGGGGGACGTCCCCGAGGTGGCCACCCTCGTCATGGTCGGAACACCGAATCACGGATCGCCGCTGGCCCGCTTTCGGGGGCTGGCCGAGCCGCGCGACCAGCTGGCCCGGCTGACGAAGGGCGAGGCGAGCTGGCTGAGCGGGATCCTCGACGGAGCCGGCGAAGCCAAGATCGACTTGCTACCCGACAGCCGCTTCCTGAACGAGCTGAACAGCCGGCCAAACCCGGAGGGGGTGGACATGCTGATCATCGCCGGCGTGGTCAGCCCCTGGACCGAAGGTCAGATCGAGCAGTGGATCGATGGCCTGCGCGAGGACGCAAACGTCGACCAGACGAGGCGACTCAACGAGCTGGCGGCCACCCTGATTTCCTTGACCCATGGGCTGGGAGACGGCCTTGTTTCCGTCGAGTCCACCCGGATCCCGGGGGTCGATCACCAGACCGTCGACGGGACCCATCTGACGATGATCCGAAACTTCATGGCGAAGAACGAGCGCATTCCCCCCGCCGTCCCCATCATCGTCCACCGCCTGACGGAGGAATCCCGCTAGGCCGAGGGGCGAGGGCCGGGCCACTCTCGTCACGGCAGGTCATGACGAGTAAGATGCGGTTTGCCATGAGAGTTGATTCCCTGCGGCCCCTCCTGGTGTCCGTGCTCCTTCTGGTGGGCGCCCTGGCCGTGGGGTCCACCCCGGCTCCAGCGCAGGAAAGCGCGCCCTCCGACACTCGCGAAGCGGCCGAGGCGCCGCCGCCCGGCCGCGCGAACCCGGCTGACGAGCGATCCCCCGGGGGGGCAGAACCCGCGGAATTCTCGGACGCCGAGCACCTGCTGCGGATGCAGCAGGTCGTCACCTCTGACGAGGCGAAGCTGGAGAGGCTGCGGACCGACCTGGAGAGCCGGCGGTCCTTCCTGGACCTTCTCACCGGGCGGATGGCCGACTTCCAGGCCACCCGGGATGAGATGCGGGGCCGGCTCGGAGGGCTGGACCCGGCGTCGGGGGAGGCATCCGCGCTGCGGGACGAGCTCTCGAGGCTCGAGCACGAGTACGAGCGCTACAACCGCCACGCGACTCTCACCTTCGAAGCCGAGAGCGCCCTCCGGAGGCAGATCGACTCTCTCCAGGAGAAGATCGAGACGGATCGCCAGGCCCTCGCCGCCGTCCGTGGCTCCCGGACGATCGAGGCGGAGGCGGGGGCGGCGCCCGCACAGCCCGCCACGCCGTCCACTCCGCCTCCGGCCTTCTCGCCGGTGCCGGGCCTGCCGTCCGAGATCCCGACCGCGTCGCCCGCCGGACGGTCCCGCCCCCTGCTTCCCGAGACCACGGAGCAGATCGCGGCCCGCCAGGAGCTGGAGAGGAAGAGCGGTGCCGCGCGGCTTGCCGAGCAGGCGCTCGTGACCTTCGTGAAGCGCACGGAGGCGGTCGAGGTACAGATCGGCCTGGAGCAGACCCTCCTGCGGGTCGACGAAGAGGCTCTCGAGAACCTGGCCGGCTTCATGCGCGAGCGGGAGGAGTGGCGCGAGGCCCGCATGGGGGCCGGCGCCGGTGACGCGGAGCTGTCCGGGCTCGACGCGCAGATCGAGCGTCTCAAGGCCGAGTGGCAGCGCGTCAGCGACGGGGTCTCGCACCGCCGCGTCGACCTCGCGTCTCTGGAGGAGCGTCTCGGGTACGCGACGGGGGAGCAGGAGCGTATCGCCGAGGTCGTCGAGGAGAGGCGTCGGGAGGCCGAGGCGGCCCGGAGGCGGCTGGTCTGGCTCGAGAGCCCGCTCTACCCGGGCAACTTGAGCCGGTGGGCTCTCGAGCGCGGCCCCCGCGTTCTGGCCGTATTGCTTCTCGCCGGCCTCGTGCTCCTCCTGATCCGCTTCTCCCTGCGCCGGATCGCCCGTGCCGTCGTGACGAAGAGCCGCAAGGTGCGCTCCAGCGCGGTCAACCGGGCGGACACCCTCGCCCTCAGCTTCCAGAGCCTGGCCACGACGTTGATCTTGGCCGCTTGCGTCCTTCTGGTCCTGCAGGAGGCGGGGATCGACGTCAAGACCGTCCTCGGCGGCGCCGCCATCCTGGGCGTGGCCATCGCCTTCGGCGCCCAGAACCTGATGCGGGACTATTTCACCGGCTTCATGATGCTCCTGGAGGATCAGTACGAGCTGGGCGACCTGGTCACCATCGGGAGCATCACCGGGACGGTCGAGCGTGTGAACATGCGCGTCACCATGCTGCGGGACCTCGAGGGACGGGTCCACTTCATCCCCAACGGCCAGATCGGCTCGCTCACCAACCGCACCTACGACTGGGCCCGAGCCCTTGTCGAGATCCCGGTGGGCCCGGAGCAGGACGTGGACCTGGTGATGGCCTTGCTTCTCGATGTGGCCCGGGGCCTCAAGGCGGACCCGGAGTGGTCCGAGGAGATCGTCGACGAGCCCCAGATGCTCGGTGTGGACAAGTTCACCGAGTCCGGAGTGATCATCAAGCTTCTGCTGAAGACCCAGCCCGAGCGGATGTTCCCGATCCGGCGAGAGCTCCTCCGCCGGATCAAGAAGGCCTTCGACGAGGCGGGCATCCGGCCCGGCTTCCCACAGCGTGTCGTCCGCGAGCCGCCTCCGGGTGAGGACTGAGGGCCACTGGAGCAGCCATCAGAGAGAGCCTCGACCGGGGCTTCGCTCGAGGAGGTGGAGCTCGAGCAAGGCCGCGGCAGGGAAGGTTGCAGAGTGGCGGCGGAGTGGGGAGTGCCGCCCCAGGGAACGGAAAATTCCGAGTCCGATGATCACACGACGCGGACTCGGAATGAGAATCAAGGCACCGTGAACTCCACGGTGCCGCTCTGGGTGTAGCCGACGCGGATGGCGGTGGCGGTGACGGCGCTGCCAGGGGGCGCGTCGAAGGGGGCGGTGTAGAGGAACCAGTGCTCCGGTCCGTGGCCGCGGCCGTCGATCTGGTAGGCGATGGCCGCGCCCTCCGTCGGGCACTCGATCTCGACCCTGCCGTCGCGCCATGAGAACGCGGGGGCCGCGGTCTTCGGCTGCACACCGCCCGGCCACATCGACTCGACTAGATCCTTCTCCGGCCGCAGCGGGTCGTCGCCAATCCGCGCCATCCATTCCTCGAGCGCGCGGCTCATCCGCTCGACCTCGCCCGCCCAGGCGGGGTCGCGGGCGAGATCGTGGACCTCGTACGGGTCGGCCACCGTGTCGTAGAGCTCTTCCTTCTCCTTCGGCTGGCGGAACCAGCGGGCCTGGACCGGGTCCAGCTTCCCCTCGTCGCGCAGGCGAAGCAGCTCCTGCATGATCCCCATCTGGGTGCGGTACTGGACGTCCAGGTAGGCCGAGACCTCGGGCTTGAAGTTCCGGATGTACTCGAAGCGCTTGTCCCGCACCGCTCGGGTCGCGTCGTACTGGGCGTCCAGGCGGTCCCGAGCCGCGTAGATGTACTCTCGCGGCGGGGCCTTCTGCTCGCCCCAGAACGGGCGGCCCTGCATGTACTCGGGGACCTGCACCCCGGCCAGGGACAGGATGGTGGCGGGAATGTCGACGAAGCTGGCCAGCTCGTCGTCCACCGTCCCGGCGTGCTCACCGCCCGGGAAGCGCATGATGAACGGGACGTGCAGGCCCGAGTCGAGGACCAGCCGCTTCTGGCGGGGCAACGGGCCGCCGTGGTCCGAGTACCAGATGACGATGGTGTCCTCGGCGAGACCCGCCTCGTCGAGCTCGTCCAGCAGCTCGCCCACCTCGCGGTCCATGATCGCGATGTTGCTGTAGACCCTCGCGACGTCCCAGCGGACCTTCAGCGTGTCTGGATAGTAGGGGGGGAGGAGCACGCGCTCGGGAGGGATCACCACCGGGTCGTTCGTTCGGTCCCAGACCTGCGACTCGTGGGTGGTGGTGGAGTTGAAGATGGAGAAGAAGGGCATGCCCGCGGGACGGTTCTTCCAGTGGGCCTCGCGGCCGTTCTCGTCCCAGGCGGTGATGGGGGAGTGGAACTGGTAGTCCGTCTTGGAGTTGTTGGTCGTGTAGTACCCGGCGGCCCGGAGGTACTCGGTGTAGGGACGCACGTAGGGCGGGGGAACGGCCTCGTAGGGCTGGATCCCGGGAACTCCCTTGTGGCTCACCCGCATGTGGTTGGTGCCGATGCCCGAGGGATACATCCCGGTGATGAGGGCGGATCGGCTCGGCGCGCACACGCCGCTGACGGAGAACATGCGAGTGAAGCGCACGCCCTCGCGGGCCAGGCGGTCGAGGACGGGGGTGAGGGCCACGGTGTCCCCGTAGCTCCCGAGCCGGGCGGAGATGTCTTCGCAGGTGATGCAGAGGATGTTGGGGCGGCTCGCGGGGGCCGCCGCGCCCCGGTCGGCAGGGCGCGGGCTCGGGTCGAGGAGGACTCGTGTCGCGTGCTGGTCTCCCCCTTCTCTCGACGACGTGGCGTCCTGCACGCACCGGACCGAGAAGGCGTTCTCCTTCAGGTAGAAGTCGTCGAAGACGATCTTGCGATACCGCTCGGGGGCCTTGTTCCAGAAGCGGTCGAGCTGGACCGAGGCCGCCCGCTCTGCGTTCACCGGGGTCGACGCCCAGAAGAGCGCCCAGTGGCCCTGGCGGCCGAACGACCCGCGAAAACCCGATCCGCCGGGCAGGGCCGTGAAGCCCACCGCGTCGGTCCCGTCGTACGGCGGCTCGTGGTCCTCGCGGGCCTTGAGCTTCTCCCCGGCGGTGGCCGGGCCGAGGTGATCGGCGAGCCTCTCCCACTCCGCGCGGGTCGGGACGTGCCAGCCGGCCGGGCAGACACCCCGGGCCCCCGGCTCGCTCGCGCCCTGTACGGCCTCGTCCCAGGTGTAGAGACCACCGTAGACGCGGCAGCTCTCGGGGTCGTTGCCGTAGCACGTCTTCTCGACGACCGCCTCGTCCCGGGGCACGACGCCCTCGACCTGCTGCCCGAAGTCCAGATTGCGCCCCAGCCAGCACTGGCTCCCGATGGCCACGGTGGGATAGCTCTGCCCGTCGCGAGCGTCGACCAGGGTGTCGCCGCAGGTGAAGCCCTGGGCGAGAGTCGGGGCCGCGAGGACGGCGAACCCGGCGAACAGCGTGACGGCGAGGCGGTGGCTCATGAAAGGCTCCTTTGGGTCGACCGATCACACCACGCCGTAGGGCCCTGTGTCCATTGACCCTACGGCTCAGACGGGTGCGTCGTGTCTGCCCGATGGGACGTTGTGTTCATTGAAGATGGGCGACCTGGCCGCTATGGTGCTCCTGTTTCGGAGGGACCCCCATGGACGACCCCTATGCCGTTGACCGGCGCGGGTTTCTGAAGACCAGCGCCACCGCCGCGGCCGCCGCCACCGTCGCCTGCAGCGCCCCCGAGGGACGGTGGCGGGCCCTCACCAACGCGGAGGCCGAGACGCTGGCTGCCGCGTGCGAGCAGATCGTGCCCGCCGACGACGACCCCGGGGCGACGGAGGCCGGAGTGGTCGTCTTCATCGACCGCCAGCTCGCCACCCGCGAGAAGGATCAGCTCGGGACGTGGCAGCAGGGCGTGCGGTCGCTCGACGCCACCGCCCAGCAGCGCAAGGGGGCGCCCTTCGCGGAGCTACCCCTCGAGGAGCAGCGTGCGCTCCTCCAGGATGTGGAGGCCGGCCAGGTCCCGGCCACGGTCTGGGGGGAGCTCGACCCCCAGGCGTTCTTCGGTCGGCTCGTCCGCTACACCATGATGGGCTTCTACGGCGACCCCCGTCACGGCGGCAACCGGCAGCACGTGAGCTGGCGCATGCTCGGCGTCCCGCCCGCACCCATCCGCGGGCGGTTGCACGAGGTGCCCGTGGCGACTCCCACCTCGAAGACGAAGGAGGGGTAGGCATGGCACTCCCGAAGGTCAACGCGGTCGTGGTGGGCTCCGGGGCGGGCGGGGGAGTCGTGGCGTGCCAGCTCGCCGAGGCCGGCCTCAATGTCGTCCTCTTCGAGCGGGGCCGTTGGCACTCGGCCTCCGACGAACGCAAGGACGACCTCGTCAACCAGCGCAACTTCTCCCTGGGAGTCGCCTATGGGCCCGACGAGGAGAGGAACCCCCGGGTCTTCGTCGACCTCGACGGCACCGAGCACATCGTCTACCCGAGTGACCACCGGTACAGCCCCAACGCCGGCTGCGTGGGCGGGGGAACCGCCTGCTACGGCGCCCAGGCCTGGCGTTTCATGCCCCAGGACTTCCGGATGCGCTCGCTCTACGGGGCCATCGAGGGCAGCACCCTCGAGGACTGGCCCCTTTCCTACGACGACCTCGAGCCCTACTACGAGAAGGCCGAGTACGAGATCGGCGTGTCCGGGGACGTGGCCCCGAACATCTTCCAGGGACCGCGGAGAAAGCCCCTCCCCATGCCCCCCATGGTGCCGAAGTCGCGGGAGTACGAGATCCTCAAGCCCGCCGCCGAGAGGCTGGGCCTGCACCCCTTCGACCTGCCCCTCCTCATCAACTCGGTGCCCTACAACGGGCGGTCCGCCTGCATGCGCATCCGCTGGTGCGTGGGGTTCGGGTGCGAGACCGAGGCCAAGAACGGGACCCAGAACACGGTCATCCCCCGGGCCCTGGCCACCCGCAACTGCCTCCTGCGCGCCCGGTGCGTGGTCAAGGAGGTTCTGGTCAACGACCAGGGCAAGGCCACGGGGGTGGCCTTCTTCGACGAGAATGACCGGCTCCAGGAGCAGCCCGCGGACTTCGTGGTGGTCTCCTGCGGGGCCACCGAGTCGGCACGCCTGCTGCTCATGTCGAAGAGCAAGCTCTTCCCCGAGGGCCTCGGGAATCGCCACGACTGGGTGGGCCGCAACCTCCAGGGGCACACCTACACCGGGGCCACGGGGTACTTCCCCAAGGAGGTCGACTGCTACGACGACGTCGGCCCCGGAGCCTGCATCGCGGCCTGCGACTACAACCATGGCAACGAGGGCCTGGCCGGCGGGGGAATGCTGGCCAACGAGTTCATCCGCCTGCCCATCCAGTTCATCGACGACCTTCCCCGGGACACCCCCCGCTGGGGCAGGGCCCACAAGGACGCCATGCGGCGCTACTACCAGCACAACATCGGAGTGCGGGGCCCCACCCAGGAGATCCCGGTCTGGGATGCCCGGGTGCAGCTCGATCCGGCGGTGAAGGACTACTGGGGGCTGCCGGTGCTCCGGCTCTCGGGCGGGAAGCACCCCCACACTCTCGACATCGGCAACCACCAGGCCGGACGGGCCGCCGAGTGGCTGAGGGAGGCGGGAGCGGATCTCGTCGAGGAGCGCCGGGCGGGTCAGGGTCTCTCCGGCCACCAGCACCAGGCCGGCACCTGCCGCATGGGCGACGACCCCCAGACCTCGGTCGTCGACTCGCACAACCGGATCCACGACGTGGACAACGTCTTCGTGGTCGACGCCAGCGTCCACGTCACCAACGGCGGCTTCAACCCCGTCCTCACTATCATGGCCCTGGCCTTCCGGGCGGGAGAGCACCTGGTGAAGGAGTGGCAGGGCGGCGGGCTCCGCTGAGGGGGATGCCATGAAGACACTGCGTCGCGTTCTCCTCCTCGCGGTCGTCCTGGTCGTGGCCGGAGTGGCCACCATGGCCGGGATGAATGGGTACTACGGCGGTGCCGACGGCTCGGGGTGCGTGCGCTGCCACGAGATCCGCCCCATGGCCAACGACTGGGCCTGGTCCTCTCACCGCAACGTCTCCTGCGCCGAGTGCCACGGCAGCTCGTTCACCGCCAGCGTCCGGATGCACCTCAAGAACTTCAGCCGGATGCGGCTCCACCGCGCAGGAGTGGTCCCGGAGCAGATCCAGCTCGAGCAACCCGACGTGGCGGCGATCGTCGCGCGCTGCGGGGCATGCCACGCCCAGCAGCACGCCGACTGGCGGAGCGGACCCCACGGGGTGACCTACTCGCGGATCTTCCTCGACAAGGACCACAACACCAACCAGCAGCTCATGGACGACTGCCTGCGCTGCCACGGCATGCACTACGACGGCGGGATCCGACAACTCGTGAACCCCCTCGACCGCGAGGGCCCCTGGCAGCTCCTCGACGCGGTGATGCACGACGAGCCGGCCATTCCCTGCCTCACCTGTCACGGCATCCACACCCCGGGTGACCCGGTGCCCTCGCGAGAGAAGCGGATGGAGCTTCGGGCCGCCGAAGAGCAAATCCTCACGCCCTCCCTCGCGTTCTTCGACCGCCGGGGAGGGGAGCCGGTGCCGGTGGGACAGCTGCCGCTTCCCCGGATGATGGAAGGCGACCGTCCGGTCCAGATCAGCCCGGACCAGCGGCAGGCCCTCTGCTACCAGTGCCACGCGCCGCGGGCGGGATTCGCGGAGTTCCAGGTGTTCTCTGGAGACGATCGGACCCCCACCGGCGTCCACGAGGGCCTGAGCTGCCTCGCGTGTCATGGGCGCCATGCCATGGAGACCCGCCCCTCGTGCGCCGGGTGCCACCCCCGGCTGTCGAACTGCGGCATCGACGTGGAGAAGATGGACACCACCTTCCGTTCCCTCGAGAGCCCGCACAACGTCCACAGCGTGTCGTGCCAGGACTGTCACCCCCGCGGTGTGCCGGCCAGGAAGACGGGCTCGGCGCCGCCGCCGGCGGCCTCCCTCGACTGAAGACTACGAGCCGCCCGATTCCGGCACGGGCGGCGGTATGATGACCCCGCTTCACGAGGAGGAGAACATGACCACCGAGCGCCGCAGCAGTGTCACCACCGCCGGCGACCGCCGGGCCCCCAACCGCTCCATGCTGAGGGCCATGGGCTTCCAGGACGGGGACTTCGACAAGCCCCTGGTGGGGCTGGCCAGTGGCCACAGCACGGTGACCCCGTGCAACATGGGGCTCGGGGACCTCGCGGAGAAGGCCGACGCGGCCCTGCGCGCGGCCGGGGTCATGCCCGAGCTGTTCGGAACCATCACCGTGAGCGACGGCATCTCCATGGGCACCGAGGGCATGAAGTTCTCCCTCGCGTCCCGGGAGATCATCGCCGACTCCATCGAGGCCGTCTGCAACTCCCAGGCGATGGACGGGGTCCTGGCCCTGGGAGCCTGCGACAAGAACATGCCCGGGGCCCTCATGGCCTTCGCCCGCCTGGACATCCCCGCGCTGTTCGTCTACGGCGGGACCATCAAGCCCGGCCACCACAACGGTCGCGACCTGACCATCGTGAGCGTCTTCGAGGCGCTGGGTCAGCACATCGCGGGCAAGATGCCCCGCGAGGAGCTGATCGCCATCGAGAAGAAGGCCTGCCCGGGTGCCGGAGCCTGCGGGGGGATGTTCACCGCCAACACCATGTCCTCGGCCATCGAGGCCATGGGGATGAGCCTGCCCGGCTCGTCCACGATGTCCGCCATCGACCGGGAGAAGGCGGAGAACACCGAGGCGTCGGCCCGGGTCCTGGCCGAGGCGATCCAGGCCGGGCGCACCGCCCGCCAGATCCTCACCCGCCAGGCATTCGAGAACGCCATCGCCGTGGTCATGGCCGAAGGAGGATCCACCAACGCGGTGCTGCACCTCCTCGCCATCGCCCACGCCGCCGAGGTGCCGCTCGCGATCGAGGACTTCGAGACGATCCGGGGCCGCGTGCCGGTGCTGTGCGATCTCAGCCCGTCGGGCCGTTTCGTGACCACCGACTACCACGCCGCGGGTGGCGTGCCCCAGGTCATGAAGATCTTGCTGGCCCACGGGCTCGTCCACGGCGACGCCCTCACGATCACCGGGAAGACCATCGCCGAGGTTCTCGCCGACGTTCCTGAGGAGCCTCCGATCGACCAGGAGGTGATCCGGCCCTGGTCGAACCCCATGTACGCCCAGGGCCACCTGGCCATCCTGAGGGGAAACCTCGCCACCGAGGGCGGGGTGGCCAAGATCACCGGTCTCAAGAGCGCGAAGATCACCGGCCCCGCCCGGGTCTTCGACTGCGAGGAGGACGCCATCAAGGCGATCTTCGACGGAAGGATCAAAGCCGGCGACGTGATGGTCATCCGCTACGAGGGACCCAAGGGGGGCCCCGGGATGCGGGAGATGCTGTCGCCCACGTCGGCCCTCGTGGGAGCCGGCCTCGGCGGCTCGGTGGGGCTCATCACCGACGGCCGCTTCTCGGGGGCCACCCACGGGATGGTGGTCGGCCACGTGGCCCCGGAGGCCGCGGTAGGCGGCGGGATCGCCCTGGTGCAGGAGGGCGACACCATCACCATCGACGCCGACCAGCGGCTCCTCCACATGGACGTAGACGACGCCGAGCTCGAGAAGCGGCGAGCCGCCTGGAGCCCGCCCCCCCCGCGCTACACCCGGGGCGTCCTCGCCAAGTACGCGAAGCTCGTCGGCAGCGCTGCCAAGGGCGCGGTGACGGACTGAGCTACTCTCCCTCGGCCGCCGACCAGCGCCGGTAGGCCCGCCGCACGTACGCAAGGCGCTCGCCGGGCGTGGGATACCGGCGTCGAAACCAACGGATCAACGACAGGCTTTCGTCACGCTCCGCGTCGCTGAGGGGGGTGGCGAGCGCCTGGCGCACCTCGCCGGCGGTCAGCTCGCGCTCGGCCAGGGCCGACAGGCGCTTGCGGGCGGTCCGGGAAGCGGGTCGGATGCGCCTCACTCCTGCTCCTCCGAGCGCAGGGCCTCGAGCAGCCGGATGTCTTCGAGATCCTTCGGCCGGCTGGCGAACCTCTTGGTGAGGATCAGGTCCTCGAGAGCGGGGACGGCGACCTCGACATCGGGCCCGACGGTGAGCAGGCTCCGGCGTTCCCACAACTCGTGGAAGGCCACGCGCACCCCGTCCGTCGTGGGAACCCATCGCGCAACGAGTACATCGACCCGCTCGTCGTTCTCGAGTACGTACCGACCTCGAGCCCGAGCATCCTCGGGTGCCCGGGTCGGCATGAGTTCCATGGGCTCGACAGCTTCGTTGAATCGGACGATGTCGTCGATGTGGATCCAGAAGTCGTAGTCGGCGGTGAGCACGGGGATGCCGAGCGCAACAAGGGCCCGTCGGCCGATCAGAAGCGCGCGCGCCCCGCTGTTCTGTATTGCGCGAAAGAAGTCGGTTTCGTCGAACTCCGATCCCTTCATGTCCGTGGCGACATTGTAGCCCGGGGTACGGCACAGCCCACCCCAGTGACTGCGGCCGTCCAAGGCACGCCTGCCCACCTGGACACAGGAAGAGACTCCCGGGATCCGCGGGCCGTCGACTCCCATGGGTCCCGGTGGACCAGAATGACGCCGCGCAGTTAGAGGATCTTCCCGGGGGCGACCTCGTACAGGGCCGGCGGGTCCTGGCGGACCGCCAGAGACCGTCGAAGCCCTTCTCGTTTCATCGGTGCACCCCGACTGAGGAGGGGCTTCGAGAGCGCCCTCGAGTGCTCGATCGCTACCCCGTAATCGCCCCGCCGTCGGCTCGAGGAGGCCCTGGGTCACGGGGAAGCGCCGGCCCGTGAAGCACTCGTTGGACTTGGCCGCGTCGGCGTGGTCGCGTCCACGAGATGGAGCTCACGGGTCTGCTTTGACCCGGAGCGGAGCACGAATCGGTCACCGTCGAGCCTCCATCGACCGAGCTCGTAGGCCTCGGGGGCCTGGCCATGGCGGGCTCCGAGGGGAGTCCGATGCAGGCGGTACGTGGAATCCGGGAAGAGGGTCAGCGTCAGCCGTGTCGGTGAGCCGCCGGTCGACGAGACGACTCCGGCCCAGGTCACGGTCTCCATGCGGTCCTCCCCATCGAGGGAGCTCCAGACCAGCGCGCTCAGCGGGCCGGCCACCCCGAGAATGGCGAGGACGGCGGTGGCGAGGCGCGCGCGCCCGCGACCCACCGGCGTGTCGCGGCCCGGGTGTGGATCCGGCCGCGAGGTCACGGGGCCAGGCTCGCCTCGAGATGGGCCACCGCCGTCCCCGCCCCGTCGAGCAGGTCGAGCCGCTGCCCTTCAATGGTGAAGCTGCGCACCTTCTCCAGGGCGGCGTGGAAGGCAGCCTCGATGTCCATGCCGTCGACGCAGGCCCTCATGGTGGTGGCCAGCGCGCCGAAGCGGAGTCGGTCGCCCTCGAGCTCGTACCCGCCGGAGAGACGGTTGCAGCCGCCGTAGCCGCCGAGCTGTGCGGGCTCGGCCTGCAGGATCAGGTGGGGCTGGCGCTCCGGGTCGGAGACCTCGATGACCAGGTCGCCGACGCGAACGAGCTTCCAGCGCGTGCCCTGGAGCGGAGCCGCGGCCGCGGGACGCGGACCGCGGACGCGCACCAGCAGCAGCTCCACCTCGGTGCCCGCGCCCCGGGTCAGGACCGGGTAGACCTGGTCGGTCGTGAACATGAGACGGTCGCCCACGAGGATCCTTCCCCGCACCGAGTAGCTCATGCGCTCGTCGATCTTGGCGGGGTCGTAGGGGATCTCGAAGCGGATGGGGGTCTTCGCCCCTTCGACGCGCACCGTTCCCAGGGTCGTGGCGGACACGTCCATGCGTGATACGTCCTCGAGGATCGCCTCGAAGACGGCCTCGGGGGGCAGCGCGATCCGCTCCCGATAGGACGCCTCTCCCGAGATCACCGACTGGGCCGTGGCCGTGGCCGGCGCCACCAACAGCGAGGCCGCGAGGGCGACACCGAGGACCCCTCCCAGCGTGGTCTGCACTTCACTCATTCGATAGCTCCTCATTCGATTCTCCCCTGGGCCGGGCCGTCCACGGAGGCTTCAGCCCTTGTCCATCTTCGTCGCGATCTGCTGAAGCCGCTCCATCCGCGCGGCGGTGGCCGGGTGTGTGGAAAACAGCTTGGCGACGCCTCCGCCGAGGGCGGGGAGGGGGTCGACCTGGACCACCGCTCCGACCGAAGGCGGGATCATCATCGGCACGCGGCGGGCCGACGCCTTGAGCTTCTGGAGCGCGCTGGCCAGGGCCAGGGGCCTGCCCGATATCTCCGCGCCGGTGGCGTCGGCCTTGAACTCACGGGTGCGGCTCACCGCGAACTGGAGGACCATCCCCCCGATCGGGGCGAGCAGGGTGGCAATGGGGCCCAGCGTCCGGGTGCTGCCCTCTCGGGGGGGGATGTTCCTCTCCGGTGCTTCCACGTACACGGGCACCGACGTCCCGAGCTCGGACGCGAGCGTCCGACGGAACGCCCCCAGGTAGGCGTGGGCCGCGGGCCGGGAGGACTCGCCGCTCTCGATGACGAGGATCCCCGGTCCCTCAGCCGTTACCGATTGCGAAGACGCCGGCGCGGGGGCGACGAGGAACAGGGCCCCGAAGAGCGCCCCTCCAGTCAGCCCCGCGGGCGCTGACCGATTCTGTCGCCGGTGTCTCGCCAGGCCCACCACCGAAGAGCCTCCCCGTCGCGGGAGCCTACTAGCACACCGACGCGACCCCATCGGGTCTCCGCGCGGGGCCCCCTCGGGGCTGAGCCTCGACGACGCCGGTCGGTGGCCGATCAGTCGAGGTGGGCGATGGCGCCCGGGCGGGCCGCACAGGGGTCGGCCCCGCTCATGGAAGCCATCGGGGCCGGTCATGGCTGGCCAGGAGCCATGAAATCCCTTGACTTGTGCGGCCCAGAACCGTAATCTGCGGTTTACTCGCCATGACGTCTTCGGTTTCCTCTCGCCCCGCCGGCCCCCTGAACGTCGTCGTACGACTGTTCCTGCTGCTGCTG
>JAJDNS010000011.1 GCA_022340585.1 Acidobacteriota bacterium | reverse complement strand
TCCTTTCTTTCGCCCTGAGGCCCCATCTCTATGCGAATGACGTCGGCCTGCGAGCCCTTCTTCTCCGGGTCCAGGCGGCCCAACTCCTTGAGGCGCTTCGTCAGCTCCTCCTTGAGCCGCAGCGGCAGCAACATGAGTTCGACCCGCACGGTTCCGCCGTCCGGAGTGGCGCTCGGGTCGAGGGCCGGCTCGACGACGTTGATCTTGTAGCCGCCACGAAGCTGCACGAGGATGTCCTTCTCGCGCGGCTCGATCAGGACTGCGTCGGCGTCACGCTTCACGCAGTCCCACAGCATGACGCTGATCACCTTGTCGATCGCGTCGTCCGACGGGTGGAGCTGCTTCTTCGTCACTGTTTACCTCCTCTCACGACGTAGGCGCGGACGCACGTCCTTGAGCACGCGCTCTGGTTCTGGTCCTCCGGGAGGAAGGCTTCCCCCAGCCGACCCAGCGCGCGACGACGCACCGGCGACCGTTGATGTCCTCTTCGCAGACAGCGAGGTAGCCGTGACACCCTCTTTCCTTCAATCCCAGCAACTTCCGGGCCAGGTCGAGACCCTGGACGACGCCCCGCATCTCGGCGGTGCGCTCGTTCTGGATCGCCAGCGATCCCGACCGCTGCTCGGGCCAGGGCTCCACGCCCACCTTCCGCTTCGCGTGGCTCGGGTAGTTCACGCGCACGCTTTCGGAGGGTCCTCACACAGACCGCCCTCGCCGTGGATCTGCGGTTTGCCCCGATCTTGGCGTCTCAGCTCTGACGGCGCCTCACGTAGCGGCGGGAGCCTCTGACCTGGCCACGGAAAACCAATGGGAACGCTGTAGCGCTACCAACTCTCCCTCGAGGGCCGATTCAGGCCCCAAGCGGCTGAAGAACAAGCCGGTTGCGTTGATTCCACCTGCTTCCGTCAACGTTGGAAGCGCTGACTCCGCCCTGAGTGTCAACGCCTCAACTCGGGACGCCCCCAGTCACGACCCTTGGACCTCCACAGCGAGGGCGTCCGCGAGTGAATCGTCCCTGACAGCCGCCCTGCCACCTTCGAGCTTCGCTATCACGAGACCTGAACCCCGTTGACGTGGGCGGTCGCCTGGGAGACGCCGGGCTCCTTGGGCCGGCCCGGTTGAGCTCTCGCTGACTCACACCAGTCGTGAGTCGGCGAAAGTGGTCGAACAAATCGGTGATGACGACCAGCTCGCTGGTGGCCTCGCCGAGCTCCTCGTTCTCGACGAGGAGGAAGCGTTCCCCGTCGCGTGAAACGTATAGGAGCAGCCGCCCGGTCCCCGAAGGTCTGAACCACAGCGGCCAGCCCGGGGCGAAAACCCCTGGTAGGCGGAGCAGCTCGGGGCCGGGAGTGGAGATCACCGGCCGCGTCTACACGCCGAGGCGGCTGGGAGTGGCCGCTCTTCCGCCTGGTCGATCAGCATCTCGACCACTATGCGAACCGCTTCCTCACGGGAACAGTCTCCTTATTCCTGCTTCTTTCCCAGAGACGATCAAGCCGAACACGACACGGTAGATCAGCCATACCGGAATGGCGATCAACATCGCGAAAGACATCACTCCCGCGCGGTCCCCATCGTCGTCGGCGTCCGGTTGACCTCGCGAAGCCCGAGGTAGAAGAAGAAGGCGCTAGCCGAAATGGCGATGACCCTGACGCCACTTGTCACCAACTGCCAGTTGGCATGCGAGCGGAGCCAATCGACCGATACGGACCGGCGAACGATGACGATGTAGATCAAAGGCACCAGGACCAGGTACGGCATTCCCATGGGCGCGATGGCATACATGACCATCTGGATCACGTACCCCGAGATCACAAGCCTTCTCTGACGCAACGCCGCAGGGTCACTGGTTTCTGCCATCGGTTTGCATCCTTCTCGCCATGAGCTCCTGCATGTCAGGGCAGTTCGAATCCTCTGTTGGCGTCCGAACAGCCCTGCTTTCTTCAGCACCAACTCCGTCCACGACGGACGGGTCGCTTCTACCCAATGAATAGACACGCGATTCTACTGGCGCTGGAGCCACTCCCCCGAAGCGTCTGACCTGGCCTTGACCTGGGGCCCGGACGTCAACCAGCTCATTGCGTACGCCTCCCGCGCCTTTGCTCTTTGAGAGATGCTGCAGTCTTCGGATGGCGGCGGTCGGCCGACTACTGGCACCCGCCGATGTACAGGAATCGGGGGGTGAAGCTCGCCACGCCGATCTCCCCGCCCGCAGCCCTCCGCGCCGTTGAGCCCCGATGGCGGTTCGCGCGCGCCAGGGTGCGGACGCTCAAGTCGCCGTCCACCGGACCCGCCCGGCCGGATTCGGCGAGGACTTGACGTTGTAGCTCAAGCCCCGCTTCAGCTCCGCTGGAGTGCCTCGCGGAAGGCCCGCATGGCCTGCATTGCGGTGGGGCGGTCGAGGAACGAGCAGAGCAAGGGCACGTCGAGGTCGGGAAACAGAGCGCTGCGCTCGCCCCGTACGTAGCCCGGGCCCTCGAGGATGTGGATCTGGATCTCGCCGTCTTTCCAGATCCACACCTCGCCGATCCCGAGCCGACGGTAGATCTCCAGCTTGTCGATGCCTCCCGAGGTCCACGCCACCTCGATGGCGAGGTCGGGGATCGCCTTGCCCTGATCGCCCACGATGTAGCACTCGTCCGGCTCGAGACCGCTGGCCTTCGGCGCGCTCTTCAACGTCCACGCGCCATACGGCGAAAGGTCGATCCCATGCTCCAGGGCATAGGTCTCGACGAGACGACCGATGTAGGACTTGATGCGCTCGTGGTCCTTGGATGGAGTCATGATCTCGAGGGCCCCTTCCAGGTAGGCCATGCGGGGGACGGGGGCCTCCCCGCGCAGGGCGAGCTGCGCCTCGTAGTGCGCCCAGGGGACCTGGTAGGTCACGACGCGTTGATCGGCGGTGGCGACGTGCTCGCCGTTCACGACCGCACGGGTAGCCATCGAAGTGATGCTACCACCCGGGGCCGTGGAGCCGGAAGCCCTTGAGCAGGGGCACGGAGAGCGGGGCCGCGATCCAGTAGGTGTGGAAGGAGCCCAGGAGCTGGCCCCCCTCCAGGTAGCCCGGGAACCCGCCCCCGCCGTCGTGGTTCGACGCCCCGGGGCTCCTCACCGGCGCCGACGTGAGGCCCGCCGCCCCAGCGTGGCTCGGATCGCAACGCTCGCCCTCGCGGTGTATCTCCGGTGTGGCGTGAGCCGGGCCCCTCAGCTTTGACAGCGCCGCACGGACTCCAAAGGCATTCGGGCAAGAGTGCTCCTGTCGACGAGAAAGCGGCAAGTCTCCTTATCACAGAGAGTCGCAGCCGCAGCAGCGTCCGGACGCTGTTGCGGCACGAAGTTGCTGTGACGCTGCGACTTACGGGCGCGCCATCGAGCGCGCCAATCTCGGTGGGTGTCCCCACAAACCCGGCCCGACGTCCATCACCCAATGGTCGCCCTGAGAAGGCCCATCTCGCGAACCCTCTCCATCGCCTATGCTGGGGCCCGGCAGCTCAGATCCGAGAATGGAGGCGAGCGATGATGCAACCTGCCCTGGCCGTCCTGCTCCTCTGGTCGTCGCCCTTCGCCGCGCCCAACCCGCAGAGCGCCGACTCTGGCCCGGACGCCAGGATCAAGATCGACGTCTTGCGTGAGATCGGAGACGTCGACCCCAATCTCTACGGTGTCTTCATGGAGCCCATCCGGAGCTCCATGGACGGCCTGCTCTACGACCCCGACCACCGACTGGCTGACGACGACGGCTTCCGCACCGACTACATCGAGGCCGCGCACGAGCTCCAGCTCACCAACATGCGGTGGCCCGGCGGCAACTACGTCGCTTCCTACGACTGGAAGGACGGGATCGGGCCGAAGGAGGAGCGGCCCGTTCGCCGCGAGCTGGCCTGGGGCGTTCTGGACCGGAACCACGTCGGCACCGACGAGTGGATCGCGTTGAGCCGGGCCATGGGAGTGGACAACTCCATCTGCATCAACGCCGGCACGGGCACCTACGACGATGCCCGCTACTGGATCGAGTACGTGAACTCCCCCACGGGCTCGTACTGGGCAGACCGGCGCGCCGAGTACGGCCACTCCGAGCCGTTCGACGTGAAGTACTGGCACCTCGGCAACGAGGTCGACGGCGAGCCCTGGCAGGCGGTGTACTCCACACCGGAGCAGTACGTGCACTTCGCCGAGAACGCGGCCAACATCATGCGCTACGTGAACCGGACCTGCGAGACCTGCACACAGCCCGTCTTCCTGGCCATGGGCTCGTCCTGGGTGAAGCAGGGCGTCGCCGGAACGTGGGAGGACTGGAACTGGGCCGTCATCGACGGCCTCATCGAGCAGGAGGGCGTCGAGTACATCGCCATCCACCGCTACTGGGGGCGCGGCTTCAACGACGAGGTCGAGGACTCGCGGGCACCCGAGGTGTACCTGGGCGACTGGGCGGTGCACTTCGAGGAGTACGTCAGCACCACCTGGCATCAGATCCAGGTCGCCCGCGTGAAGCACGACGTCGGCGGAAAGCCTTTCCACATCGCGTTCACCGAGTGGTCCCCGGGGACCTGGTCCCACATGTCGACCCTGGCGGGAGCCCTCCACTTCAACCTCTTCCTGCGCCACGCCGATGCCGTGAAGCGGGCCAACTTCACCATGTTCACGAGCCTCCTCGCCAGGAACGAGGACGGCGAGACCTATCGGAACCCGTTCTTCTACATGTACAAGCTCTTTTCCACGAACGCCCGGGGCACGTCGCTGGACGTCTGGGCGGAGAGCGACACGTTCGACGGCTCGGTCTACAAGGGAATCCCCTACCTGGACGTCTCCGCCACCCGGTCGGAGGACGACGGGACGGTGGTCCTCAACGTGGTGAACCGGAACATGAACGAGGTGATCGCCACCGACATCATCAGCGACACCGGCGAGTTCGCGGGCGACGCCACCGTCAGCGTCATCCAGGCCGATGACGTGGACGCTCGCTACACGTGGGAGCAGCGGGAAGCCTACGCCCCGGCGACCTCCACCGTCCCCGCCGAGGGGCGCTCCTTCCGATACGCGTTCGCCCCCCACTCCTTCACGCAGATCCGGGTCCGGGTGCAGTAGTCAGCAGAATCGGGGAGGTGGCAGGGCTAAGGTCACGGACATGGCTCGAGCCGAATGCGCAGGACGGCGCTCTGCTCCACCGCGTCTCGGCTGTAGAGAAGCGGCGCCTGCCCATCCCGGGCCCACAGCTCGAGCAGGTTCCCGTAGAAGGGACTCCTCGGGTCGCCGGACTGACCGGGCGCCTGGGTCATCCAGGCGTGGTCCCACTCACCCACGTCGAGAACCATGCGCCACGAGGCGCCGGCCCGAACCAGGAAGTCCTCCTCGCCAAACCAGGTGTTGTTCGTCGTGTAGCCAGACCCACCGCGGGGATGATCGGAGAACGCCATCTGCCGAGCCAGCTCGCCGGAGGCTCGTCCCCGGAGCGGGTGCTCGAACGCGATCCGGTGCAGCGTGCCCCACGCCCAGTGCGAGGGATCGGCCCCCATGCGCTCCTGGGCGTCGCGGAACGCCGCGGCCAGCGTCCGGTTGACGAGCCCCCGGATCTGGGGTCCGTTCTCCTGGAGCGCCGCCAGCACGCTGCGCGTGTCCATGGGGTCGACGAGGGCAAAGGCCTGCTCCGGAAACCGCTCGCGCGCGAGCCCCGGCCGGAAGTGACGGTAGAACCACAATGCGTACAGGGCCGCCTCTCCGGACTCCGGCTCGAGGCGAGCGTCCCAGGCCCGCAGGCGCTCGCGCGCCCGCCGGGCGGTGGGGTCCTCGACCTCGGGCAGCCCGGCGATCACCTCGCGGGCCAGGACCGAGAGGTAGTCCCGTTGCAGGCGAAGCGACGCCTCCACGTCGTGGCTCTCGTCGCCGCCCAGGACCTCGAAGACACGCCGGTGACGCCAGGGCTCCGACCACTCGAAGCCCACGCGGCGCTCGGCGATGGGAAAGTCGGGCGGGAGGTTCATGGCGTTCGCGGTCGCCACGAAGCCCCGCCCGGGGTTGTACTCCTCCGGGAGGGCATCCATGTCGAAGTAGCCCTCCCACTCGTAGCGCCCATCGCCGGGCACCGGGAGCAGGCCATCGAAGGTCGTGCGACGGGGAAACAGACCCGCCGGCTTGTAGCCGATGTTCCCGTCGACGTCGGCGTAGACCTGGTTCTCGGCCGGGGCCCCCCACCGGTTGAGCGCGGCGACGAATTCGCGCCAGTTGCGGGCGCGCATGTACTCGATGCTGCCGAAGTAGGGGGCCATGCCCGGCTGGAGCCAGCCCGCCCGCACCGCGAAGGCCCGCCGCTTCTCGGGATCCGCGCAAACCACCGGGCCGTGGCGAGTGAACTCGAGGGTCAGGCTTCGCGGCTCCTCTCCACGCACCCGAATCTCCTCCACCACGCGCTCGAAGGGGAGCCAGCGGCCGTCGTAGCGGTACTCGGAGGGCGCCCCCGGGCGCGTCTCGTACACGTAGAGGTCTTCCTGGTCGATCGCGAAGATGGTGAGCCCGAAGGCGATGCGATCGTTGTGGCCGATGGAGATCCCGGGCAGCGCCGGCTCGCCGGCGCCGATCACATTCAGGCCGGGAGCGACGAGGTGCGCGATGTAACGGAGTGAGGGAACCGCGTGGCTCCGGTGGGGGTCGTTGGCGAGGATGGGCCGGCCGGTCGTCGTCCTCGCCGGCGCCACCGCCCAGTTGTTGCTCGCGGAGCTCGTGAGCCTCTCCCGCCAGGCCGCGCGGGCCACCGCCGATCGCGGATCGGCGAAGTCGACGGGCGCCTTGGCCAGCTCGTACAGCTCGAGCACACCGTCGGGAATCTCGCAGGGGTCGAGGCCCTCGGGCACCTGGGGCGTCCAGGCGGGGCTGAGGTGCTGCCGCGCCGCGTCGGCTTCGGGACCGAAGCGGCAGTAGAGCTGCGCGCGTGCCACCTCGCTCGCGACGTTGCGCCACAGCCCGTGACTGCGCACGCGGACGACGTCGCTCGCCTGCCAGCGCGCGGGGCGGTACCCCAGCAGGTCGAACTCGGGCGGGAGAAGCTCCGGGCGCGACGAGACCAGGTCGACGTAGGCATTGACGCCGGCCACGAAGGCCTCCGCGATGCGCTTGGCGTCGGAGCCGTAGGCGAGCCACTCGCGGTACATGTCGCCGCGATACAGGAAGAGGCGCGTGGCGCGGTCCTGCTCGACGTAGTCCGGGCCCAGCACCTCGGCGAGCTGGCCCAGGCCCCGCCGGCGCCACAGGTCGATCTGCCAGAGTCGGTCGCGGGCCGCGTTGAAGCCCTGGACGAAGAAGGCCTCGTAGTGCTCTGCGGCGTAGATGTGTGGGACACCCCATCGGTCGACCACGATCTCCGCCGGCTTCGCAAGCCCGGCGAGACGGTAGGTCAGGACCTCCTCGGCGGGAGCGGGCGGAGTGCCTGCCGCGCAGAGGGCCACGGCCAGGATCCCGGCGGATCGGAGGAAACTTCGACGTGTCGCGACCATGGGCGGGCTCCTCTCGCGCGGATTCTACCCGGGAGGGCCGGGGCGCGACGATGCGAGCGGGGCCCGGCCGTGCTAGCGTGAGGGCTGGTCCGCTGGCACCGACGGGCGCCGCCGAACGACGGAAGGAGAATTCCGGGTTATGCCTTCGGCGATCGATGGTCTGGAACCGCAGCCCCTGTGGAAGCACTTCGCCGCGCTTTCGCGCATCCCGCGGGGCTCGAAGAACGAGGCCGCCGCTGCGCAGTTCGTGCTCGATACGGCACGCCAGCTCGCCCTCCCGGCGCGCCAGGACGCGATCGGCAACGTCCTCGTCGTGAAGCCAGCCGCCCCCGGCAACGACCGCATGCCGAGCGTGTGCCTCCAGTCGCACCTCGACATGGTCTGCGAGAAGAACGCAGACAAGGTGCACGACTTCACGAAGGACCCGATCGAGCTCGTGCGCGACGGCGACGTGGTCCGGGCCAACGGCACGACGCTCGGAGCGGACAACGGAGTCGGCGTGGCGGCGGCGCTGGCCGTCGCCGAGGACCGCTCGCTCGAGCACGGTCCCCTCGAGCTGCTCTTCACCATCGACGAAGAGACCGGTCTCACGGGGGCCCACAACCTCGAGCCCGGCTTCGTCCGGAGCCGCATCCTGCTGAACCTGGATTCGGAGACGGAGGGCGAGATCTGCGTGGGCTGCGCCGGTGGGTTGGACACGCTCGGCACCTGGAACGTAGCGCGTGAGCCAGCCAGGCCGAACGCGGTGGCTTTGGAGCTCGGCGTCACGGGCCTTCGCGGCGGCCACTCGGGCGTGGACATCGACAAGGGCCGGGGCAACGCGCTGAAGATCGCCGGTCGCGTCCTCATCGCTCTCGCCCAGGAAGCGGGCGCCCGCGTGGTCTCGATTCGCGGCGGCGGGAAGCCGAATGCCATCCCGCGCGAGGCGTTCGCGACCTTCTGCGTCCCCAGGTCGCGCGCCACCAGGGCCCGCAAGCTCGTCGGCCGGTGGGAAGGGGTCGTGCGCGAGGAGCTGGGCTCGGTCGAGCCGGATCTCCGGTTGAGAGTGGCCGAGGCCGCGGGCGATGGCCTCCAGGTCCTGAAGCGGAAGAGCCAGAAACAGATCCTCCAGACAATCTCGGCGCTGCCGCACGGCGTCATCAAGATGAGCGCAGCCATCCCCGAGCTCGTCGAGACCTCGACCAACGTGGCCGTGATCACGACTCAAGGAGACACGGTGTCGCTCGCCACCAGCCAGCGCAGCTCCGTGGCTTCCGAGATCGAGGAGATCACGCAGACGGTGCGGACGATCTTCGAGTTGGGGAGGGCGGCCGTCAGCCAGAGCGACGGCTACCCGGGCTGGAAGCCGAACATGGAGTCGCCCACGCTCAAGAGAGCGCTCGCGACGTACGCGTCGCTGTTTGGCCGGGAGCCCGATGTGAGGGCCGTCCACGCGGGCCTCGAGTGCGGCATCATCGGCGAGACGTACCCTGGCATCGACATGATCTCCTTCGGCCCGACGGTGGAGGAAGTGCACACACCCGAGGAGAGGATCGTCATCGACACGGTCCCCAGGTTCTGGGGTTTCCTGACCGCGCTCCTGAAGGCCGTCGCCTGAGCTCGGCAAGAGTCTGGATCCGGCTCCACGGGCCGCCCGGGAGGAGCTCGGGTAGCACGCGTGATCCCTGCCTCCCGAGGGCCTCGCCGGTGAGCGGCCCGGAGCGGTTCCGCCTATGATCCGCACTGCTCGCCTCGTCGAGCGGGAATACCGGGGCGAAGCCAGGAGGACCAGACATGAGCATTCTGCGCCTGTGGACCGATGGATCGTGGGCACTAAGGGTCGCTGCGATCGTTGGCCTTGGATGGGCCGCCCCTGTCCCGACCGCCGTCGCGTCGGAGGCCCCTCCGGCCGCCGACCCCGGACTGAGCCCGGCGCCACACCGGATGATCGTGCTCACGGACATCGAGGCCGACCCGGACGACACCCAGACGCTGGTCCGGCTGCTCCTCTACTCCGAGGGCATCGACATCCAGGGCCTCATCGCGACCACCTCGACGCACATGAGGACCTCCGTCCACCCGGAGTCGATACGGGCGGTGATTCACGAGTACGCCAGGGTCCACGGCAACCTGGTGAAGCACGACCCTCGCTACCCCCGGCCCGAGACCCTCGCGACCCTGGTCAAGGAAGGTCGCCCCGAGTACGGGATGAGCGGGGTCGGACCGGGGAAGGACTCGGAGGGTTCCGATTGGATCATCCGGACCCTCGAGACCGACGACGATCGTCCTCTCTGGGTCTCGGTCTGGGGAGGAGCCAATACCCTCGCCCAGGCGCTCCACACCCTGCGGGCCACCCGAACGGCCGCGGAGACCGAGCGCCTGGCCGCGAAGCTCAGGGTCTACACGATCTCCGATCAGGACGACAGTGGCCCGTGGATCCGGAGGGAGTTTCCGAGCCTCTTCTACATCGTCACCCCGGGCGGCGACTACGGCGCCGCGACGTGGACCGGGATCAACAGCGTCATTGACGGGATCGACAACACCACCATCAGCAACCCCTGGATCGCGGAGCACATCCAACAGGGTCACGGCCCGCTGGGCGCCGCCTATCCGGACGTCGCGTGGGGGATGGAGGGCGACACGCCGAGCTGGCTGGGCCTGATTCCCAACGGCCTGGGTGACCCGGAGCATCCCGACTGGGGCGGTTGGGGAGGACGCTACGAGCTGTACCGACCGGAGGTGCCCGTCACGAACCCACGGACGTTCATCGGCGGTGTCCCCATCGAGCCCGAGACCCGTCCCATCTGGACCAATGCGGTCGACGAGTACACGCCACCCCAGACCCCCGAAAACGGGCGGGCCACCCGCCGGGGCGAGACGTCGTTCCGGGGCTTCAAGGAGACCCTCTGGCGATGGAGAGACGACTTCCAGAACGACTTCGCGGCGCGCATGGACTGGACGACCCGGTCCTTCGCGGAGGCCAACCACCCTCCCGTTCCCGTCCTGGATCATCCCGATGAGCTCACCGTGGAGTCCGGAGGAGGCTTTGGGCTCAGCGCCCGCGGGACCACCGATCCGGACGGAGACAGCCTGAGCTACTTCTGGTTCCACTACCGCGAGGCGGGATCCTGCGAAGGAGAGGTCACCATCAACGGCGCGGAGAACGCCGTGGGAGCCCGGGTGACCGCCCCCGAGGTCGAGAGACCTGAGACCGTTCACCTCATCCTCAGGGTCACCGACAAGGGCGATCCGCCGCTGTCGCGATACAAGCGCGTCGTCGTGACGATCACCCCGTGACCCGGGGCGGCCCGAGGTGCCCTACGTGGACGAGGGCGCGGCCGGCACGAGGGTCACACGCGGAGCGCGTCGATCAACGCCTGAAGCGCCGGCGGCTGGTGACGGCGGCTCGGGTAGTAGAGGAAGTAGCCGTCGAAGGGCGGACACCGGTCCTCGAGGACCCGCACGAGCTCCCCCCGCGCGAGCTGATCTCTCACGTGCTCCTCGAACACGTACGCCACTCCCAGCCCGTCCAACGCGGCCCGGAGGATGAACCCGGGATCGGTGTAGATGGCGGGCCCCGAGACGGACACGACGACCGGCTTGCCGCGCTTCTCGAACTCCCATCGGTACGCGGTTCCGCTGGCGCTCATGCGGTAGCCAATGCAGGGGTGCGCCGTCAGGTCCCGTGGCGTCCGGGGTCGGGGGTGCGACTCCCAGTACGCCGGGGTGGCGACGATCGCCGCGCGCTGCTGACCGCTCACCCTGACCGCCACCATGTCGCGGTGAACGAACTCGCCGAGGTGGATGCCGGCGTCGAAGCGCCCGGCGACGAGGTCCGGGGGGCTGCCGCCCTCGGTGTTGATGTCGAGCACGACGTCGGGATGGTCGCGGGCGAACGCCGCGAGCTTCGGCCAGAGGACCGCGGCAATGGCCATGGCCGACGCCGCGAGCCGAACGACGCCGGCTGGCCTCCCCCCGAGGCGGGCGGCCTCCGACAAGGCCGTGTCGATGTTCTCCAGGGCCGGTCGAAGCTCCGTGAGCAGACGCAGCGGCAGCCCGTACCTCGACCCCATGATCGGCCCCCGCGCCCGCTCCGCGACCGTGGAGGTCATGCCTCGCGCGAGCGACGCCGGACCGGGTCCAGGTTGATTCGGTCGCCATACACGTCCACCGGTACGGTAGAACGGCTGACCGCGACCCGGAACCGGTCCATGATGTTTCTGCTCTAGTCCAGCTCGGCCGTATCCCCCGGGCCGGCCGGGGAAACTTGCTTTCAGAAGGACATGAGACACCGCCTCCTCCCGGCCATCATCGGCATC
Organism: Acidobacteriota bacterium; assembly: GCA_022340585.1. Lineage (GTDB taxonomy): Bacteria > Acidobacteriota > Vicinamibacteria > Fen-336 > Fen-336 > JAJDNS01. The sequence goes on along the minus strand of JAJDNS010000011.1, from coordinate 57,711 downwards.
CTCTACCTGGCCCACCCTGGCTGCGGCGGGAGCTCGCCAACCGGGCCGGCAGATGAGCCGACCGACTACCGGGCGGAGCTCCGATCCGCTCTCGTGACACTCTCAGACCAGCCCGCCGATCCGCTGCTACAACTCCACTTCAACTCCATTCTGCAGGTCATCGAGGCCGGCGACCACGGTTGGCCCGCGGACGACCAGGGAATCATCGAGTTGTGGAGCGCCTTCACGGACCCCTCGACGCCTCACAGTCCGCGGCTGCCTGAGAGCTACCTGGATCGCAGCCGGCCCCTCGTCGTCTCCTGGATCTCTCCGACCGACGGGCAGGTCTCCTTTGCCTGGCTCACTCTCCCGGTCGGCTGGGATCCCGCGCTGGAGTACCCGCTGTACGTCCAGCTGCACGGCCTGTGGGAGGTCGCCCAGAACCGCATCCCCTATCTCGCCTATCCCTTCTCCCACCCGGCGGGGAGCTTCGCCTTCCAGGACGGATACCTGATGTCGCCCTGGGGCCGTGGGAACCTGTGGTACCGGGGCATCGCGGAGACCGACATCTGGGAGGGTATCGCCGCGGTCAACGCCCTCGTCCTGGTGGACGCGCGCCGCCGATACCTCTGCGGCCACTCCATGGGAGGCTACGGCGCGTGGCACATCGCCGTACGCTCGGCCGACAGCTGGGCCGCCCTCGGGATCCACGCCGGGGCCCTCCAGTACGACCCAACCGAACTGAACGCAGCGGCCGCCACGGCCCTTCGCGACCTGCCCACGTACTTTGTCGTGGGCACGAGCGACGGCCTCCTCGACGTGAACGAGATGGCCTACACGCTCCTGCAGGATGCGGGAAACCAGAACCTGGCCTTCGTCACCTTCCCCGGAGGCCACGACTACCGGCAGGCCGACGTCGAGGCGATGTACCTGTGGCTGCGGAAGTTCGAAAGCCGCCTGGACTCGCAGGAGACTTCCCGCCTGCATGCCCAGGAGATCCCGGGGTCCTCTCCCAGGCAGTAGAGTGGCACCGGCCGTCTCTTGCGAGGGCTCGGGGGGGCTCGGGGGCTCGGGGTCAGATCTCCGTTTGGTGATTGAAGGCCCGGAATCAGGGGTCAGGTGCCAGGAAGGGATCTCCCACCGACCTTCTCACAATGAGATCTGACCCCGCGTACTTGACCCGCGTACTCCGCGTACTCTGGAGGCGCTGATTCCGGCCTTCGAGCATGGTCAAATCCATCAGGATCACTCATACTATCGAGGGTAGGCGGCATTCAGTCGAGGCGAGCGACCATCCGTCCCATACGGCGTTCGCTACCTCCTCCAGCACTCTCGTCTGAAGGAAACCGGGGTCATGGCCGATCCGGAGCAACTTCACCGTCTGAGGCAGGGTGTCGAGGGATGGAACGAGTGGCGTGGTGCCGACACCGACCTCAAAGGGGCGGACCTCACGGGTTCCGACCTCTGGAGGGCAGACCTCAGAAGGGCCGACCTCCGGAGGGCCGACCTCGCGGACGCCAACCTCTTCCAGGCCGACCTCAAGGGGGCCGACCTCCGGGGGGCCGTCCTCAGGGGGGCTGACCTCAGGGAGGCCGACCTCCGGAGAGCCAACCTCGCGGACGCCAACCTCTTCCAGGCCGACCTCAGGGGGGCCGATCTCACGGACGCCTGCCTCAGGAAGGCCACCCTCATGGAGGCCAACCTCACGGACGGCTGCCTCAGGAAGGCCGACCTCATGGACGCCAACCTCGCGGGGGCCAACCTGGGCGACGCCAACTCCTGGGGGGCCGACTTCAGGGGGGCCGACCTCCGGAGAGCCAACCTCACGAAGGCCTTCCTCGCGGAGGCCAACGTCGCGGAGGCCAACCTCAGGAAAGCCAACCTCTCCTTGGCCGACCTCACGGAGGCCGATCTCGTGCGGGCCAACCTCAAGGGGGCCGACCTCGGAGGGGCCGACCTCGAGGAGGCCAAGCTCGCGCAGGCCGACCTCACTCTGGCCGACATCACCTTCGCCGATCTCACAGGAGCCGACCTCGCGGACGCCAACCTCACGGAGGTCGATCTCGCGGACGCCGACCTCACGGGGGCCGACCTCACGAATGCCATCCTCGCGGCAGCCGATCTCGCGGGGGCCAGCCTCACGGGCGCCGACCTCACGGGGGCCAACCTCAGGGACGCCAACCTCACCGGGGCCGACCTCGCGGACGCCAACCTCACGGAGGCCAACCTCGCGGGGGCCGACCTCACGGGGGCCGACCTCACGGAGGCCAACCTCACCGGGGCCGACCTCACGGGGGCCGACCTCACGGGGGCCGACCTCACGGAGGCCGACCTCACGAAGGCCAACCTCACCGGGGCCGACCTCACGGGGGCCGACCTCACCGGAGCCGACCTCACGGGGGCCGACCTCACGGGGGCCGACCTCACCGAGGCCGAGTAGGGGCGCACAGCGCCTCGGCTCCCCGCGAGACCCCGAGAACCGTCACACGCGGAGGGCGGGGGAGCGCCGGATCCCGAATGACCCCCCGCACCCCGCTGTTTCGCCCTGACGGGAACAGACGGTCCTCCTGGGGAACAGGGGGTCGTCCTGGGGAATGAATGGTCCTCCTGGGGAACGAGCTGGCGGCCACCAGGTAGACCGAGCGGTCGATCTCGACCACGCCGGAAACGGACACCGCGTCACGCGGTGGGGCGGATGGGCGCTTGGCGGACGGGCTCCCCTGACGCATGATGAGGCCGCTCGTGGGAAACGGACGGCTCAGCACGATCGCCTTCGTCAGCGTCTCGCTGGTTGGGTTCGCGACGGTGGCGACGGCTGCCTCCGCGCCGACGGCCCCGCGGCCCAGCCACGGACGAGTGAGCACCCACTCCCCAGGAGGAACCATGAAGACGACGCTGATCTCCGCCTCTCTCCTCACCCTGCTCGCCGGAGCGGCCACCGCCGACGAGACCTTCACCGGGGGGGCCATCCACATGGGCGTGGTCACGAAGGACCTCGACGCCTCGGTTGCCTTCTACACCGACGTGATCGGGATGAAGAAGGCCGGCGGCTTCGAGGTCGACGCCGCCTTTGGGAAGACCTCTGGACTCACCCGGGGGCTGCCCCTCAGCGTGACCGTGCTCAAGCTGCGGGACTCTCCGGACGCCTCTCAGTTCAAGCTCATGTCCTTCGAGAAGGACGCCCAGACCCCGAAGAGCCAACACATCGAGGACGCCCTCGGTATCCAGTACATCACCCTCATGGTCACCGACCTGACTCCATTGGTCGCGCGCCTCGAGAAGGCGGGCGTTCCCCTTCTCGGCGAGACCCCGGTGCCCCTCGGGGACAGCGGCAACTCCTTCGTCCTGGTCCAGGACCCCGATGGGACCTTCATCGAGCTCATCGGCCCGATGAAGTGAGGTCGGCGCCCCGACGCCGGGTATTGATGGCGTGCTTCCCCGCGTGGTCGAGCCGTTCAGCCGAGAGGCCGTGGTCCCTCCGAGCGCGGGCTGGCGACGGCCGCCGAGGCGCGGGAGGTCCGGTCTGGCGCTTTCGAGGGGTTCTACTCCTCGAGCCGCACCTGCGAGATTGGCCTCACCCGGGCCACCGGGCGCCCCTACCGCTCGTTCTGGTACCTGCTCGAAGAGGCGAGCCGGCCGAACCCGGTGTGAGACCTTCCCCGCCGCGAACCGAGGGATCCCTTCCCCGCGGACGAGGCCCCTACCGCGATCCGCGCATGGCGGCGGGACCGGCGTCGAGGTCGATCGTCTTGCCCGTGTCCACGACGCTCTCCCCCTCCACTCTGAGGATCGAGAGGTTGCGGCCCAGGAAGTTTCCGACATAGACGTATCGGCCGTCCGGGCTGAAGACCACACCCTCGGGCATCCCCCCGACCTCGACCTCGCCCGTCTTGCGGACGGTCTTGCCGCGGATCTCGAGGACCGCGACCTTGCCGTTCTTCTTCGCCGCCCACGCCGTCCTGGGGTTGGCCCGGGCGTTCTGGCTGCCGTCGATGAGCGCGACCACCGCCAGGGCCCCCGTCGGGCTGATGGCCAGGCCCTCCGGCCCGTCGCCCACGCCGACGACGTCGATGACCCGGGGGGGATCGACGGTGAGGTCGATCACGCTCACCGAGTCCGCGTGACCGTCGTTGCCCCCGGTGACTCCGCTGTTGGCGACCAGGGCCAGGTCGCCGCTGGGCGTGACGTCGACGTTGTCGGGGGAGATGCCGACGTTGATGTCCTCGCCGGGGTCGTAGGTGACCGTCTCGCCCCGTATGTGCAGGACGCCCACCTTGTTGTCCCCCTTGAAGACGATGAGGGCCCGGCGGCCGTCGGGGGTGACGCGCACCGCGGCCGCCGGGGTGCCCACCTGGACGGTGTCGACGAACGTCGCGGCCTTGCCGCCGATGCGCAGGACGCTCACGGTCTCGTCGGCCCGGTTGGCGATGAGGAGGAGCCGCCCGTCCGGGGTGACGTCCATGCCCGAGGGCTGCCTGCCCACCGTCAGGGTGGCCACGTGCCTCGGGGTCTGCTCCAGATCGATCACGTGCAGCTCGTCGCCGGGCACCACCACCGGGACCCCTCCCTCCATCTCCAGGCGCACTGGATTCGTGACGAAGGCCAGGGTCTCGTCGGGGGTGAGGACCACGTTCGTCGGCGGGCCATAGACGGAGCTCTGCAGCGACAGCGTGGCGACCAGCGACGGGGCCTCGGGGTCGGAGGCGATGTCGTAGACGCAGACCGTGTCCCGCTCGGCCCGCTCCGGCATCCGGAGCTCGGTTCCCTCGTCGGTGAAGGAGATCTTCTCGTCGTTCGCGACGATCAGGAGCTCGGCGCCGACGATCCCCGGCGAGACGAGCACGAAGGCGAGGAGCCCCGCCGCCCCTCCAACCGGGACGAGGGGTCCGCCCATCTTCATCGCCCCGCCCCGGTGTCGGCCGCGCCGACCTCGATCCCGGACAGCCGCTCGAGCGCCTTCACCAGGGCGTGGTTCCCCTCGCCCCCCAGACCCTCGGCCTGGAGCGTGCGGTAGAGGTTGAAGACGAGGCTGGTCCCGAGCACCGGAGTGCCGAGCTGGTCGGCGGCCTCCAGGACGAGACGGAGATCCTTCTGCTGCAGGTCGATGGTGAAGCCGGGACGCCAGTCGCGCTTCACGACCTGGGGCCCCCGGAACTGGAGCATCCAGCTCCCGGCCGCGCCGGGGACGACGGCCTCCAGCGTCTTCTCGAGGTCCAGGCCACCGGCCTGGGCGAAGAGCAGCGCCTCGCTCACCGCGAGAGCGTTCACCACGACCAGGATCTGGTTCACGAGCTTGACGCGCTGACCCGAGCCGAGGGGCCCCACGTGGGTGATGGCCTTCCCCATGGCCTCGAACAGAGGCTTCGCTCTCTCGACCTGGTCCGCCTCGCCGCCCACCATGATGCTCAGGGTGCCCTTCGCCGCGCCCTCGCTGCCGCCGCTGATGGGGGCGTCGAGCATGCGGACGTCCTTCTCGGCCAGGCGCTTCCCGATCTCCTCGGTGGCCCGGGGACTGATCGTGCTCATGTCGATCACCAGCGAGCCGGCCTCGATGCCTTCGAGGACGCCGCCCTCACCGAGGATCACCGCCTCCACATCGGGGGTGTCGCTGACGCAGGTGATGACGACGTCGCTCGCCGCGGCCACGGCGGCGGGACTCTCCGCCACCTCGAAGCCTTCGGCGACGAGGTCGTCGAGACGGCTCCGGGTGCGGTTCCAGATCAGGGGCCGCCGGCCGGCCCGGGCGAGGTTCCGCACCATCCCCTGCCCCATGATGCCGATACCGATGAAGCCCACGCGTTCGCTCACGGCTGCCTCCCTTCGAAATCACTTCTCGGCCTGCGGGCCAGGGCCGCGATCGCCCCCACCGCGGCGACGGCGATGAGGGCAGCGAGAAGCGTGCCGAGGTTCAAGACGCCTCTCTGCGCGAACCAGACCACGGAATACCCGATGGCCCCGGGGAGGAGGGCGTAGTAGAGGAAGGGCACGAGGGTCAGACGGATCACCGCCCCCTCCTTCCCCACCAGCCCCACCACCGCCGAGGCCGCCACCACGTTGTGCACGCAGATCATGTTGCCGGCGGCCCCCCCCACCGCCTGGAGGGCGACGATCCAGGTGGGCTCGACTCCGATGCGCTCGCCGACCCCGAACTGGAACAGCGAGAACATCATGTTGCTGACGGTGTTGGAGCCGGCCACGAACGCCCCCAGGCCGCCGATCATCGGGGCGAAGATCGGCCACGCCGAGCCCGCCAGCGCCGCCACGCCGTCGGCGAGGGCGATGGGCATCTGATCGAAGCCCGCGGCCCCCGAGCCGCTGTCGATGAAGACCTGCACCATGGGCACGGTGAAGACCAGGGCCACCGAGGCCCGACCCGTTGCCCCCAGGGACGTCTTCCAGGCCCGCCGGTAGCTCTCGTGGTCGATGCGGTGGAGAAAGAACGTGGCCAGCGAGACCGCCACGAAGACGGTCCCGGGCAGGTACAACGGCTCCACCCGGGCGCTGACCCCGGAGCCGAAGAGATCGGTGAAGCCGACACCCCAGGCCCTGAGCCAGCCGGCGAAGGGGAGGACCTTGAGCCGCGTGAGGATGAGCAGCCCCGCCACCAGGACATAGGGCAGCCAGGCTCGGAGCGCTGGCATGCGCTCGCCGGTATCGTCGGGATCAGCGAGGTCGATGGAGCCCGACCACTCGGGGGGCCAGCTCTCGGGAGGCCCAAACTCCCAGGCGTCCTCCGCTCGGGGAACCAGGAAGCCCCTGCGGGCGGCCCACACCACCACCACCAGGCCGAAGAGGGAGCCGAGCAGGGTCGGGAACTCCGGTCCGAGGAGAAACGCCGCGGCCACGTACGGGATCGTCATGGCCAGCGACGCGAAGATGGCGAACTTCCAGACCCGCACGCCCTCGGCGAAGCTGCGGTTCGGGCCGAAGAAACGGGTCATGAAGGACACGACCAGCAGCGGCACCAGAAGCCCGGCGACGGCGTGGAGCACCGCCACCTTGACCCCGATCAGGGCCAGGAAGTCGGTCCACTCCGTGTGCCCGAGGGCGGTGGCGAAGGCGTGGACCCTGGCGTCTCCCGACAGCCCCGTGTTCACCCCGACGAGGATGGGCGTGCCCGCCGCCCCGAAGGACACCGGAGTGCTCTGGATGATCATCCCCGCGGTGACCGCTGCCATCCCCGGGAAGCCGAGGCCCACGAGGAGGGGAACCGCCACCGCGGCCGGGGTGCCGAAGCCGGCGGCGCCCTCGATGAAGGCCCCGAAGAGCCAGGCGATGATGATGACCTGGATGCGGCGGTCCGAGGTGACACCGGTGAGGCCGTGGCGGAGGGTGCGCAGGGCCCCGCTCTCCTTCAGGGTGTCGAGGAGGAGGATGGCCCCGAAGATGATGAAGAGGAGGCTCGCCGCGACGAGCAGCCCCTTGAGGGTCGCGGCGGCGACCTGGAAAGCCGGGACCCTCCAGACCCCGAGGGCCAGGCCCGCGGCGGTGAGGTAGGAGACGGGCATCGCCCGACTCGCCGGCCAACGCAGGACTACCAGCAGCAGCCCGACCACCGCGATCGGCAGGAGCGAGAGGAGAGCCAGGGTCCCGACGGACGCGGTCACTGGGCCTCGGTCCGGTAGGCCCGGCCGGCGGCGGCCAGGGCCGCACCCCGGTCGAGGGGGGCCCCGAGGTCGCCCATGATCGTCTCGAGCGCGGCAAGAACCGCCGTGACATTGCGACGGGTCGAGGAGGCGCCCATGAGCCCGATTCTCCAGGCTTTGCCCTTGAACGGCCCGAGGCCCGCTCCGATCTCGATGCCGTGCTCCTGGAGCAGCCGCTTGCGGACGATCGCGTCGTCGACGCCGTCGGGAACGTGGACGGCGTTGAGGTTGGGGAGCGAGCGCGAGGGAATGTAGCTCAGGCCCAGGGCCTCGAGGCCCGCCCGCAAGGCGCGGTGGTTCAGGAGGTGTCGCGCCTGTCGCGCTTCCAGCCCCTCCTCGACCACGATCCGCAGCGCCTCGTACAGGGCGTACGACATGTTGATGGGCGCGGTGTGGTGGTAGACGCGGCTCTCGCCCCAGTACTGGGCGATCATCGACAGGTCGAGGTACCAGGACTGGACCTTCGTCTCGCGGTTGCGGACGACGTCGAAGGCGGCGGGCGAGAAGGTCACCGGGGCCAGACCCGGGGGGCAGGAGAGGCACTTCTGGGTGCCGCTGTAGCAGGCGTCGATCCTCCAGCCGTCCACGTCGAGCTCGACTCCGCCCAGCGAGGTGACCGCGTCCACGAGGAGCAGTGCCCCGGCGTCGTGGACGAGCCTGGAGATCTCCACGAGGGGCTGGTGGGCCCCGGTGGACGTCTCGGCGTGGACGATGCCCACCACCTTCGTCTTCGGGTGCCCGGCCAGGGCCTTCGCGAGGGCGTCGGGCTCGAAGGTCTCCCCCCAGGGAGCCTCGACCACGTGGACACGGGCGCCGCACCGGCCGGCCACGTCGGTCATCCGCGTGCCGAAGACCCCGTTGACGCAGACGATCATCTCGTCGCCGGGCTCGATCAGATTGGCGACGCAGGTCTCCATGCCGCTCGAGCCGGTGCCCGGCATGGCCACCGTGAGCTCGTTCTCCGTTCGGAACACCTGTCGCAGCAACGCTCGCACGTCGTCCATGACCCGCAGGTACGCCGGGTCGAGATGGCCGATGGTCGGGGCGGCCATGGCCAGGAGCACGCGAGACGGGACGTCGCTGGGTCCAGGCCCCAGGAGCACGCGGTGCGGCGGGTCGAGGGGCGGAGGGGTGGGGCTGGTCATTGTGGTCGCCTCCTGGCGATGTGGGGTCGATGCCCGATCCACGGAGCCCGCGGGCTCGTGCGCCGACACACTATGGCCCCCGCCTCGCATCCGTCAACCAGCCCGGCGCAGGGATGGCCTCGGCCCTCGGTCTGCGGGCCGCCGGCCGCCCGGCCTCGCTCGCGGCCCGTCGTGACAGCGCCGGGCGGGGGCGCTACACTGGCTCCACCCAGTCCAGTCAGGGTGCGAGCGACGCATGGTCGAGCTCAATCACCGCGACCGCACGATCAAGGTCAAGATGGTCTACTACGGCCCGGCCCTGGGCGGGAAGACCACCAACCTGCAGATCCTTCACCAGAGGGCCGAGCCCTCGCGTCGCGGCGAGATGATCTCGGTCAACTCGGCCCAGGACCGCACGATCCTCTTCGACCTCCTGCCGCTGAAGACCCCGGGCTTCCGAGGCTTCGACATCAGGCTGCAGATCCTCGCCGTGCCGGGGCAGGCGATGTACGCGGCCACCCGCCGCCTCGTCCTCAAGGGGGCGGACTCGCTGGTCTTCGTCGCCAACTCGGCGCTCGACCGCTGGGAGGAGAACCTGCAGAGCTTCCGGGAGATGACGCAGAACCTCATCTCCCACCATCTCGAGCCCTCGCAGATGCCGCTGGTCCTCCAGTACAACAAGCGTGATCTGCCCCAGGTCCTCGAGGTCGAGGCCTTGGACCGTGGCCTGAACGCCCGCAAGACCGACGCGCTCCCGGCGGTGGCGATTCGGGGGGAGGGGGTCCTCGAGACCTTCATCGCCGCTCTCGCCCTGACCGTTCAGGATCTCGCCAACCGCTACGCGATCCTCGACGTGAAGGAGGGCCTGCCGGCGCGGCAGTGGGCGGAGCGGACGGTGCGCGAGCTCTTCGGGACGACGGCGTTGTCCTTCGAGCCCAGCCCCCCGTCGCCCCGGCCGGCCTCGACGCCCACCCCCGGACGCCGGCCGGGTCCAGCCGTGCCCGCCCCCCCGGCCTCACCGCCGCAGTCCATCGGTGGTCCGGCCGCTGGTGGCCGCTCGACCCACACCGTGGTGCGGGTCGCTCCTCCGGCCCCTCCCGAGGAGGCCGGGCGCACGGCGGGCACGACGCCGGAGAAGCGTGCCGGCGAGCTCGCCGAGACGTATGCCGAGGCCTCGGCTCAGCTCGGTGCGGCGATGGCCGAGATCCGGGACGAGCGCGACCGCCTGCGCCGCAGCCACCAGGATCTGAGGGAGGCCATGGAAGGGGCGCGGCAGATTCTTCTTGGCACGCCCCTGGAGACGGCCCTCGAGCCGGTCCTCGCCTGCATGGCCCGGATCGCCGAGACCACGCACGCGGCGTTCTGGGTCCCCCAGCCGGGGCAGCCGCTGCGGTGTGCCGCCCTGCTCGGACTGTCCGCCGACCCGATCCTGTCCTCGCCGGCCGCGGTTCGCGCGGTGATCGAGCAGGCGGGGCGCGGCGCCCAGCCGAAGCTCGTATTCGCCTCCGACAACCCCGATCTGGGGCGAGCCCTCCAGGCCGGAGATCCTCCCTTCGTCGCCGTTCTCGGCGTGCCTTTCCGCACTCCGGGAGGCCTGCAGGGGCTGGCCGTCTTCCACTACGGCCCCGACACCGCGCGGCCCGGGGCGGGCGCGCTCGAGCACCTCGCGGAGATCCCCCGTGCTCTCTCGGCCGCCCTCGAGCTCGTGGCCACGCTCCAGACGGTGAAGGCGGCCGAGCGCGCCCTCGAACTCGCTCTGGCCGGCAGCGCCTCGATCCAGGGCCTCGAGGACTTGGTCCGCTCGGTGGAGGAGCTGCGCGATCGCCTGGGAGAGATCCGCAACAAGCCCGACGCGCCACCGTGGTTCGTCGAGCAGTTCACGCGCCTGGCCCCCGCGCTCCGCTCGGCGCTCGGGGACGGCCGGTCGTTGCTGGCCTTCAGCCGCGGCGAGATCCAGCGCGACAGCGTCTTCATCGAGGATCTTCTCGCCGAGCTGCACACCCCCGACGTGGTGTCGGAGCTCGACCCGCGAGCGGAGACGGTCTCGGCCGACTCGACCCTGCTGCGGGTGGCGCTCCGGGCCATGGCCGACGAGCTCCGAGCGCGAGCGGGGGGGAACACCGCCGCCCTCGCCATCCACACCCGGGCCGACGCCGAACGCGTACGCGTGAGCCTGCGCCTGCAGGACCCCCTGCCCGAGGGACAGCAGGCTCAGGTCACGAACGCCGGCCTCGGCCTCGGCCTGGCCCGGCGCATCGCCGAGCTCCACGGGGGGGCCTTCGACGAGGCGCCCGCCGAGCTCGCCGTCACCCTGCCCGCTGGCTGACGACGACGAGCTCGCGCGGTCCGGCGCCGGCGGGCGCGGTCAGGGCTTCTTGCCGGCCTCCGGGCTCTCGTTCTCCGTGTCGCGCCGCAGCCACGAGAACAGGGAGAAGCTCGTGCCCCGATCCGGCTCGGCCGCGGCGGATGCCGAGACCGTGCTCTCCGAAGGTGCGGCAGGCTGCCCTTCGGGAGTCCGCTCGGGTTCGGCGGCTCCGTTGTCCGCGGACCTGGCATCGCCATCGGCGGTGGCCGTCGCCTTCGTGCGTCGTCCGCCCCGGCTGCGTCGCCGCCGCGCCGAGGGCCTCGAGCCCTCGCCCTCCGCGCTCCCGGAGGCCTCGGCGGTGGCGCCGGATGCGGCCGCGGGTGTCGCGGCCGAGGGGGTGCCGGCCTCGGTGGGCGCGGCGTCCCCCAGGTCCTCCACGATGTAGCTTCCCGAACGCTGGTCGCGCCGCAGCTTGACGATGCCCCGCTTCTGCGCGTCCTCCAACAGGTGCGAGAAGGTCCGGAAGCCGTAGTAGCCCTCGTTGAAGGACGGCTTCTTGCGCTTCATGGTCTCCTTGACCATGGAGCCCCACAGGATCTCCTTGTTCTCGCGCTGGAGGGCCAGGACCGAGTCCGAGAGGAGCCCGAAGCAGTCCTGGAGCTTCACCGGCAAGTTGCGGCTGATCGCCGCGGGTCGCGAGCGCTCCCGCACCCGGACGATGTCCTCGTAGAAGATGAACTCGTCGCAGTTCTCGATGAGCAGATCGGACGTGGAGTTCTTCACCCCCAGCCCGATCACGTACTTGTTGTTCTCCTTGAGCTTCGAGACCAGCGGCGAGAAGTCGGAGTCCCCGGAGCAGACCACGAAGCAGTCGATGTGCTCCTTCTGGAACGACATGTCCATGGCGTCGACGACGAGGCGTATGTCCGCCGAGTTCTTGCCGCCCACGGACTTCTGCGGGACCTCGATGAGCTCGATGGCCGCCTCGTGGAAGGCCCGCTTGTAGTCGGAGTACCGGCTCCAGTCCGCGTAGGCCTTCTTCGACAGGAGCTTTCCTTTGTCGAGGAGGCGCTCGAGGACCAGGTTGATGTTGAACTTGCGGTAGTGGGCGTCACGGACGCCGATGGCGATGTTCTCGAAGTCGATGAAGAGGGCGAGCCTCTGCTCGTCCTGCGTGCTGTCTGCCAAACTTCCTCCTGTGCGGGGGCCGATGTCTCTCGGCGCTCCCGGCCCGGACCCTGGGGGCCCGGGCAGGGAATACCCGGGCAGAAAACCCGGGCCTCGGGACAGAGCAGAGTAGCACACGGGGTCTGTGGCGGAAAGTGGGGAACTCGTGTACCGTCCGGTACGTATAGATCCAAGGTGATGACTGACGCCATCTCCAGCCCCGAACGCATCCTCCAGAGCGCGCTGAGCCTGTTCTCCGAGAAGGGGTACGACGCGACCTCGGTTCGGGAGATCTGTGAAGCCTCCGGAATCACCAAGCCCACGCTCTATCACTTCTACGGAAGCAAGGAAGGGGTCTATCGAGCCCTGGTGGACGGCACCCTCGAGAACCTGCGGGTGCAAATCTCCCAGGCCCTCGAGGAGGGCGGGTCGCTGGCGGAACGCCTCCGCCGCCTGACCCTCACCTACTTCGACGCCTCCCGCGCCGAGCCCGACCTGGCCCGCTTCATCCTGTCCCTGACCCACGACCCGCCGAGCTCGGCGCCCCGCACCGACTTCCTGACCTTCTACGACGACGTCCTGGCCCAGGTGACCCGGGTCATCGAGACCGCCGAGGCGCGCGGGGAGGTGGGCCCGGGGCCGGTGGAGGTTCGCCTGCTGATCCTCATGGGGGCCCTCGGAGAGGCGGTTCACGGATACCTCCTGGCCGGGCGTCCCGAGCTGACCCCTGCCCTCGCCGACGCCCTCATCGACGTCGTCTTGAAAGGCTGGATCGACCCGAGCTCACATTCATGACCGCAAGAACCCTCTCCGTGCTCGTCCTCGCCCTCGCCGTTCCTCTCGCTGGAGGGGCCGCGCCACTCCCCCAGGCCGCGCCCCCCCCGACGGGCCCCGCGGCGACGCTTGCGTCGCCCCCGACCCTTGAGCTGACCCTCACCCAGGCGGTCGAATACGCCCTCGATCGGAACCCCACCGCGCAACGCGCTCGCGAGACGATCAACGAGTTCAACCTCCAGGTACGGCAGGTGCGTGCCGACGCCCTGCCCCAGCTCGACCTCACGCTGTCGGCCCAGAAGTTTCGCGATCCCGGGCTGCGCAACTCGCCCGCCTTCGGCGACCTGCCCGACTTCCTGCCCCCCGAGGCCCTCGGCCCCTACTCCTTCAACGACTACACCTACAGCTTCCGGCTCGAGCAGCCCCTCTACACCTTCGGTCGGGTTGGCAACGCCCTGAAGGCCGCCCGGGAGCAGCTCAACGCGGTCAAGGAGGACGTGCGCTCCGTGGAGAGCGTCGTGGCCCGCGACACGGCGATCGCCTACTACGACCTGCTGCTGGCCCGCGATCGCCTCGCGGTGTTCGAGTCCGAGCGGGCCTCCCGCGAGCGCCAGCTCGAGCGGGTGAAGGACCGGCTGGCCCTGGAGGACGCGACGCGCCTCGACGTGCTCAACGCCGAGGTGGCCCTGGCCAACCTGCGGCCCCAGGTCCTCGGCGCCGAGAACGAGGTGGCGGTGAGCCTGGCGCGGCTGAACGAGGTCCTGGGGCGTCCCATCGACGCGCCCCTGGAGCTGACCGACGGCCTGCAGCTGCCCGACCCGCTGCCCTTCGTGCCGGACTACGAGGTGCTCCTCGCCCAGGCCGCGCGGACGCGGCCGGAGCTGCTCCGCTTCGAGTACGGGCGGCGAGTGCTGGAGGCGGGCCAGAAGGTGACCCGGGCCGACACCCTTCCCGAGATCTCGGCGGCCGGCAACGTCGGAGTGAGCAGCTTCGACGTCAACAACCTGGGCGACCTCTCCTTCCGCAACTGGAACGTGGGCGTCTTCCTGCGGTGGAAGCTCTTCGACGGCTTCCGCACATCATCCGCGGTGGGACGCCTCGAGTCCCAGGTGCAGCAAAGCCGGCTGGAGGAGGCCGCCTTCCGCAACGCCCTGGCCCGCGAGGTGGAGCGGTCCTCGGGGGAGTGGAAGCGGGGCCTGGAGGCCGTCGAGGTGGCCGAGCTGGCGGCGGAGCAGGCCGCCGAGGCCCAGCGCCTGGCCGAGGAGTCCTTCCAGTGGGGCGCGGCCACCGTCCTCGAGATCCTCGAGGCCCAACGGCAGGTGCAGCAGGCCGAGCTGAGCAAGGCGGAGTCGTACTACGTGGCCCTGACCGCCCTGGCCGACGTGAAGTTCCTCGTGGGGCTCCGACCCGATGTCCCCCTTGACGTGGTCCTGGCGGAGGCCCCCCTCGAGGGCCCCGCGCCGACGGAAGAACAGCAGCCATGAAGACTCGAATCGATCGCACTCTCGTCCTCCCCGCTCTCCTCGGGATCCTGGTCGCGGCCGCGGGCTGCGGCACGGGCGACGCGCCGAGCGAGGCCGCCCCGTCCGCCGAGGCCAGCACGTCGGCCCCGGCGGTCAGCGTGGAGGTGGTGACGCTCGAGCCCCGGGGGCTGGTCGAGCGCGTGGAGCTGTCCGGTGAGCTGGAGCCCTGGGTCCACGTGAGCGTCTCCGCCGAGCTGGGAGGCCAGGTGGAGCTCGTGAGCTTCCGCGAAGGACAGTCCGTGCGGAAGGGACAGGTCCTGGCCCGGGTGGGAACCGATCTCTTCGAGGCCGCCCTCGCCGAGTCCCAGGCCCGACTCGAGGGGGCCCGGGCCGTCTACGAGAAGACCGACGAACTCTTCAAGCGCCAGCACGTTCCCCGGCAGGAGCTGATCGCGGCCACCTCGGCCCTGCACGCCGCCGAGGCCCAGGTCAAGCAGGCCGAGCTCCGTCTCGAGCGGTCGGTCGTCGAGGCCCCGATCTCCGGCGTGCCCCTCAGCCGCGAGGTGGAGCCCGGCGAGGTGGTGTCTCCCGGGGCGCCCATCACCGAGCTGTACCGCGTCGACCGCCTGAAGGCGGTGGCCGGCATCGCCGAGAACGACATCGCGGCGTTCCGGGTCGGCGGCGAGGCCACCATCGAGGTCGACGCCTTCCCCGGGCGGACCTTCGAGGGGCGCATCCACCTCATCGGACCCGCCGCGATGGGGCCCAGCCGCACCTTCCCCACCGAGATCGCCATCGACAACCGGTCGGGTGAGCTCCGGCCCGGGATGATCGCCCGGATCGCGCTGGTGAAGCGCACGCTCGAGGACGTGATCGTCGTCGAGCGCGACGTGCTCCAGGATCGCGACAACGGCCCGGTGGCGGTGGTGGCCGACGGCGGCGTCGCCAGCGTCCGGGAGCTGACCCTCGGCCCGAGCGAGGGCAACCTGGTCGTCGTCGAGAAGGGCCTGAAGCCCGGTGAGCAGCTGATCGTCACCGGTCAGCGAGGGCTGATCGACGGCCAGGCCGTCGAGGCGGGGGAAGGCCGGCCGTGAACCTCACCGACCTCTCCATTCGCCACCGTCTCACCGTCTACGTCCTGATGGCCCTCATCGTGGTGGCGGGTGCCAGCGCCTACACCTCCCTCCCGGTGGAGTCCTTCCCCGAGGTCAAGATCCCCCTGATACTGGTCTCCACCTCGTACCAGGGCGTCAGCCCCGAGGACATGGAGACCCTGGTCACCCGGGAGCTCGAGACGGAGATCCGGGGCGTCAGCGACATCAAGGAGATCCGCTCCACGTCGAGCGAGGGCTTCTCCCTGATCGAGGTGGAGTTCAACCCCGAGGTGGAGATCGACACCGCGCTCCAGAGGGTGCGGGACAAGGTCGACATCGCCAAGAGCGACCTGCCCCCGGACATCGACGACGACCCGCGAGTCGAGGACGTCGACCTCTCCCAGATCCCGGTGATCATCATCAGCCTCTCCGGAGACGTTGGCCTCGTCCAGCTCAAGGAGATCGCCGAGGACCTCAAGGACGAGCTGGAGGCCCTGACCGGGGTCAACCGGGTGGAGGTGATCGGCGGCCGCGAGCGCGAGGTCCACGTGTTCGTCGACCCCCGCCGCCTCAGCTCCTACGAGCTGGGGCTCAGCGACGTGGTCATGGCCGTGGGCCGGGAGAACATCACCGTGCCCGGAGGCGAGATCGACGTGGGGCGCTTGAAGTACCTGGTGCGGATCCCCGCCGAGGTGGACCGGCCTCGGGAGATCGAGGACTTCGTCGTCAAGGTGAAGGAAGGCATCCCGATCTACATCAAGGACGTGGCCCACGTGGCCTACGGCTTCGAGGACGAGACCACGCGGTCTCGCCTCGACCTCCGGCCCGCGGTCTCGCTCACCGTCTCGAAGCGCAGCGGCGCCAACGTCATCGAGGTCGTCGACACCGTGAAGGTGCGTCTGAAGGAGCTCCAGGACCGCCTGCCCGAGGGCGTCCGGGTCACCCTGGTCGCCGACCAGTCGGTGGACATCCGCTCCATGGTCTCGGAGCTGGAGAACAACATCCTGGCCGGCCTCCTCCTCGTGATCTTCGTCCTGATGGCCTTCCTGGGTTTCCGGAACTCTCTCTTCGTGGCCGTCGCTCTGCCCCTGTCGATGCTCATCACCTTCTTCTGCGTCCAGGCGGTGGGATACACCCTGAACACGGTGGTGCTGTTCAGCATGATCCTGGTGGTGGGCATGCTGGTCGACAACGCGGTGGTCGTGGTGGAGAACATCTACCGCCACCGCGAGGAAGGCGAGGACGGCGAGACCGCCGCGTCCCGGGCGACCTCCGAGGTCGTGGCCCCGGTCGTGGTCTCCACGATCACCACCTGCGTGGCCTTCGCCCCGCTCCTGTTCTGGCCCGGCATCATCGGAGACTTCTTCTCCTACCTCCCGGCCACGGTGATCCTCGGACTGAGCGCGTCTCTCCTGGTGGCCCTCGTCTTCAACCCGGCCCTGTGCGCGGCCCTGATGAAGGCCCCGCCGCCCCGGCCCGACGGCGAAGCCCACCACGAGGGGCGCTTCCTCAAGTCCTACCGGCGCCTCCTGGAGAGGCTCCTGGCCCGGGCCTCGGACCACGGGACCCGGGGCTGGCTCGTGCGCAACTGGTTGCTGCTGGGTCTGTTCGGCGGGCTCTTCACCCTGGGCCTGCTCGTGGCCCTGCTGGGCTTCGCCCTCGAGCGGTACACCGCGCCGCTGCTGAGCGCCACCGGCTTCCTGATGACGCTCGCAGCCCTGGCCTTCGTACTGCAGGGCGGGGTCTGGCTGGTGGGAGGGCTGGGCCACCGCGTCCTCGGGTGGGGCCCCAGCCTCACCGACCGCCGGGCCGGCACCCTGTGGACCATGGGGGCGCTCCTGGCCGGCACCGTCGTCCTCTACGGCTTCCTCGGGCGGGGAGCCGAGTTCTTCCCGGAGATGGACCCTCGTGAGATCTGGATCGACGTGGAGGTCCCCAGCGGGAGCAACCTGGAGACCTCGGACGCCATCATCACCGAGCTCGAGGGACGAACCCGGGAGACGGCCGACCTGGAGCACGGCATCGCCAACGTGGGCTCCACGGGGGTGTCCCTCGTCGACTTCGCCGTCGGCTCGGTGGGCACCGAGAGCCGCCTCACTCTGGACCTCCTCGATCACAAGGACCGCGAGCAGAGCTCACGAGTGACCATCGAGCAGGTGCGGGGACAGGTGGCCGGCATCAGCGGCGCCGAGATCAAGGTGGACAAGCCCGCGGAGGGTCCGCCGACCGGCAAGCCGGTCACGATCCGGGTGATCGGGGACGACTTCACCGAGCTCGGCCGCCTGAGCCGGGAGATCCAGGAGCGCATCCGCCTCGTCCCGGGGCTCACGAACCTCGACGACGACTTCGACGAGGGCAAGCCCGAGATCCGTCTCGTGGTCGACCGCACCCAGGCCATGGTCCTGGGCGTGAGCACCAGCGCCATCGCCACCACGGTGCAGACCGCGATCCGCGGGGTCGAACCGTCCGAGTACCGGGTGGGGGAGGACGAGTACGACATCCGCGTCCGTCTACGGCCCGAGAGCCGCGTCTCGGTGGGCGAGCTGGGGAACCTGACCGTGCCCGACGAGGACGGCGTCCCCATCCCGATCCGCAGCGTGGCCCGCCTCGAGACCGGCGTCGGGCCCGGGGCCATCCGCCGGGTGGATCTCAAGAGGGTCGTCACCGTGGAGGGCGACGTCCTGCGGGCCCCCGGCCGCACCGACGACACCGTGCGGGCCGAGGTGGCGGGGATCCTCGAGAGCCAGATCGAGTGGCCCCCCGGCTACCGCTGGGAGTACGCCGGGTCCAACGAGGAGGAGGACGAGTCCCAGCGATTCCTCCAGAGGGCGTTCGTCATCGCGGTGCTGCTCATCAGCCTCGTGCTGGTGACCCAGTTCAACAGCCTGATCCTCCCCGGCACCGTCATGCTGTCGGTGGTCCTGTCCCTCATCGGGGTGCTCTGGGGGCTCCTCCTCACCCGCACCCCCTTCGGGATCATCATGACCGGCATCGGCGTCATCTCCCTCGCCGGGGTAGTGGTCAACAACGCCATTGTCCTGTGCGACTTCATCGTGCGCCTGCGCCGGGAGGGGCGCGAGAAGACCCAGGCCGTCGTGGACGCCGGGGCCATCCGCCTGCGGCCGGTCCTCCTGACCGCGGTGACCACGATCCTGGGCCTCATCCCCCTCACCCTGGGCATCAACATCGGCTTCTTCGAGGGGACGATCGAGTTCGGGGCCGAGTCGTCGCAGTGGTGGGGGCCCATGGGGGTGGCGGTGATCGCCGGCCTGACGGTGGCCACGGTGCTAACGCTGGTCATCGTGCCGGTGACGTACCACACCCTGGACGAGCTCTCGGAGGCGTTCCACCGCCTCACCGAGACGCTGCGGAATCCGCGGGAAGAGCCAGCGGCGCGAGCCTGAGTCCGGTCACGCGGCCTTCGGCCCGAAGGGAGCTCGAGGCGTCGGCCGGTGGACGTCAGCGCGTCCACTTGAGAGACAGGTTCCTCCTGAGACGCCCGAGGCGGATCTCCAGGCGGTAGGTCTCGTCGCGATCGAACACTCCGCGGATGTGCTCGAGGCGCGTGTTGTCGTCCCACGTCACCTCGACTTCGAACTCGTGACGACCGGGCTCCACCTCCACGAGGTCGGTGAAGACGCCGCCGTGCAGCTTGGCCACGAGCAGGTCTCGGGCCACGCCGCCGGCCACGGACCGCCCGACCACGGGCTCCCCGTCCATCAGGATGCGGAGCGTGCCGGATCGCAGCGGATGACGAAAGTCGACCACGATCCGGGCCGGTGGCGGTGTCGGCGCCGGGGTGGGCTCGGGGGGCGGAGCCGGAACCTTCCCCGCGCCCGCCGCCACCGAGCCTGCCCCGTTCGCCTCGGGGCTGGCCTCGGGAGCCGGGGTGTCGGGGGGGAGCAGGCGGGGCACACCCAGGGCCAGGGCCAGGGCTCCGATGGCCCCGAGGCCGAGGAGCATCGCCTTTCGCCGGCGGGGTGCTGCCGGCGCCGCCGCCCGGCTGGCCCCGGGTGCGTCAAGCAGCTTCTCCAGCGGGTTGACGTCCACCGTCAGCGTCGCCGCCGCCGGCCCGTCCTCGTCGGCGCTCGCGCCGGAGGCGCCGGCGGCCAGGCCCGGCTTCGGAGAGGCGCTGTGGCGCGGAGCCCGCCCGCCCAGGACCTCCAGGATGTCCTCACGCAGATGACGGGCGGACGGGTAGCGGTCGTTGGGCGCCTTGGCCAGGCAGCGGGCGATGATCCCGTCGACCGCAGGCGGGATCTCGGGCACCACCCCACCCGGAGGCGGCGGGTCGTCCTCCACCACCCTCCTCAGGATCTGGAGCACGTTGTCGCCGGCGAAGGCGTGACGCCCGGTGAGGAGGGTGTACAGCACGGAGCCGAGGGCGAAGAGGTCGCTCCGGCCGTCGACGGTCCCGTTCCCGGCCTGCTCCGGGGCCATGTAGAGGGGGGTGCCGAAGAACTGGCCGGCGGCGGTGAGCTGGCTGGCCTCCAGCTTGGCGATTCCGAAGTCCATGAGCTTGACCTGCCCGTTGGGCAGGAGCATTACGTTGGCCGGCTTGATGTCGCGGTGCACGATGCCGTGCTCGTGGGCGTGCTCCAGCGCGTCGGCCAGCTGGGCCCCGATATCGAGGGCCTGCCGCCAGGGCAGGTGGATGCCCTTCTGCACCAGCGCCCCGAGCGTCTCGCCGGGCAGGCGTTCGAGGGCGATGTACAGGATCTCGGTCTCTGGATCCTGCCCGACGTCGTGCACCACGACGATGTTGGGATGGCTCAGCCGTCCGGCAATGCGGGCCTCGGACTCGAAGCGCTGGGTGAACGCCTCACGCTCGCCGGCCGGAACGGCGTTGGCGGGGTCGATCATCTTCAAGGCCACCGTCCGGGAGAGGGCAGGATCCCGGGCCTCGAAGACCACTCCCGTCATCCCGCGTCCCAGCTCGCGCAGGATCTCGAAGCGACCGATCGTCTGTGGCAAACCAGCCATACCCGGCCCCTCACGCCGGCATCAGCGGGCCCGCACGAGAGCCCCGGGGAGGGCGGTCGCCCAGCGCGCTACAGCCCGACCGCCAATTTTACCGCGTCGACCGTGAAACCCTGAATAGGCGAGACGATTCGAGGGCGACGGCTCGTCACCCTCGTCATTCTCGGAGCTTGGCTCAAGTCGAGTCTCTGCAACGACTTGAGGGCTATTCGATATGCGGGGCGGGCCCCATGACGTCTTCGACGGTAAGGACCTCGAGCTTCCCGAGCCCGAGGGCGCGCAGCGGGGCCTCGACCTTCGACCGGTCGCCGACCACGACGATCACGACCGACTCGGGATCGACGCTGGCCCTCGCCGCCGCCTGGAGCGCCGGGGCGTCCACCGCCAGCGTCTTCGGGACGTACTCCTCGAAGAACCCGTCGGGCAGGTCGTAGACCACCTTCTCGACGATGCGCCGGGCCACCTGGCTCGTGGTCTCGAACTCCTCGGCGTACCCGAGCGCGGTGTAGCTCCGGGCCCGCTCGACCTCCCCGGGAGGGGCGGGGGTGCGGATGCGCTCGAGCTCCTTGAGGAACTCCGTCACCGCCTCGGCCGTCTTGTCGGTCTGGACGTCGGCGCCGGCCATGAAGAGGCCTCCGACGCGGTAACGTCTCAAGGCGGAACCGGCGCCATAGGTGTAGCCGTGCTGCTCGCGCAGGTTGTCGTTGAGCCGCGAGGTGAACGAGCCCCCGAGCAGCGTGTTCATGACCTCGCCCGCGTGGTACCGGGGGTCGTCCCACGAGGGCCCGACCCGCCCGAGACGAATCGCCGACTGCGCGGAGCCGGGCTTGTCCACGAGACGAACCCATCGCCCCTTCACCTGGGGCGGGAGGCTCACGTCGGGAGCGGGCGCCGTCTCCTCCGGCGCCGTCCAGCCCCCGAAGGCCTTCTCGAGCAACGGGAGCGCCTCCGCCGTCACGTCGCCCACAACCACCAGGGTGGCGTGCGCCGGCGTGTAGCGGGTGTCGTGGAACCCGCGCAGGTCGGCGATGCTGAGCGCGGCGAGCGATGCCACGTCGCCGGTCTGCGGGCGCCCGAGACGACTCTCACGGGTGAAGACACCCTCGTCGAGGGCGCGCGCGGCGATGCTCCGGGGCTGGTCCCGGGCCTGAAGGAGCGCGGTCAGGGCCTCCTTGCGCAGGCGCTCGAGCTCCTTCTCCGGGAAGTCGGGCCGGAGCGCCACGTCGGCCATGAGGGGCAGGGCGTCGCCGAGCCGGGCCACGGGGACGCGGAGGCGCACCGTCGAGGCGTCCCACCCCGAGGCGGTCTCGACCCGCGCGCCGAGGAAGTCGACGGCGTCGGCGAGGGCCAGGGCATCCATCCCGCCGGCGCCCTCGTCGAGCATCTCCGCGGTCGCGTGGGCGAGACCCTCCCGTCCCGCTGGGTCGGCGGTGGCGCCGGCGGCGAGGACGAGCACGACCTCCACCACCGGGACCTCGTGCACGCCGACGAGGAGCACGGGTACCCCATTCGAAAGCGCGTGGCGCTCGATGGGCGGCAACGTGAGAGGCCGGGCCGGGCCCGGGGCCGGGGGGCCGCTGCGGTCGGCCTGGGCGAAGACCGTCCCGCCGGCCGGGGCGAGGAGGACGGTGAGAAGGAAGAGGGCGCGCGCGACTCGGGCGGTCATCGGGTCACCTCCGCCACCGCCAGCTCCTTCTTTCCTTCGGGCACGACGGAGAAGACGACGCGACCCGGGCCCAGGAAACGGGCGGCCACCGCCCGCACGTCGCTGGGGTCGAGGCTGAGGTAGCGGGCGAGGTCCTCCTCGAAGTAGTCGGGGTTGCCGGTGTTGACGTAGTAGTCGTTGAGCTGGTCGGCCTTGCCGCCGAAGCCGCCCACGCGCTCCAGGCTGTCGAAGAACGCCGCCTCCGTCCGGTTCTGGAAGCGGACGATCTCACGCTCGGTGGGTGGTTCCGCCTTCAGGCGGGCGATCTCCTCGTCCACGAGACCGAGGATCTCCTCGAGGCTGTGTCCCGAGCGGGCGGTGACCATCACCAGGAAGGTGGACGCGACGGCCCCCGTGTCCTGGAACGCGTTCACGTCCTGTGCGACCTGCAGATCGTAGACCAGCCGCCGGTAGAGGCGCGAGTTCTTCCCGTCGGCGAGCAGGCTCGCGAGAGCGTCGAGGGCGGCGCTCGGTGGGGAGTAGGCGGCCGGCACCGGCCACGCGAGGTACACGCGGGGCAGCTGCACCCGGTCCTCGAGCACGACGCGCTTCTCTTCGGTGAGCACGACCGGCTGCGGCGCGAGGGGCGCGACGGGCTCGCTCTCCGGAATCTCGCCGAACCACTTCTCGGCGAGCCTTCGGATCCGCTCGGTGTCGACGTCACCGGCGATGACGACGCTGGCGTTGGCCGGCCCGTACCATTTCTTGAAGAAGTCCACGACGTCCTCGTAGCTCGCCGCGCTCAGGTCGGCCATCGAGCCGATGACCGGCCAGGAGTAGGGATGACCCTCGGGGAACAGCGCCCCGGGCAGCCGCTCCCAGAAGATGCCGTAGGGCCGGTTCTCGTAAGACTGGCGCCGCTCGTTCTTCACCACGTCGCGCTGGCCGTCCACCGTCTCCGGCGACATGGAGTCGAGGAGGTACCCCATCCGGTCGGACTCGAGGAACAGGGGCATCTCGACGGCGTTCGAAGGCACGTTCTCCCAGTAGTTGGTCCGGTCGTTGCTCGTGGAGCCGTTGTTGGTGCCCCCCACGGCCTCGAGCCATCGGTCGAACTGGCCCTCCGGCACGTTGCCGGAGCCCTCGAACATCAGGTGCTCGAACAGGTGGGCGAAGCCGGTGCGCCCCGGGGTCTCCCGGCCGGACCCCACGTGATACCAGGTGTTGACGGTGGCGATCGGGGCCGAGTGGTCCTCGTGGACGATGACGGTGAGCCCGTTCGGGAGACGGAACATCTCGTAGGGAACGGAAAGACGCTCGGCCTCCAGCATCCCGGGCGTGGCGGCGAGGAGCGCCGCGGCCAGGGGAACGATGAGCTTCATGGGGATCCTCCCGGGGGGTTCAACGAGTTGAACGGCGCCGTCAATGCCGCCGCGCCAGTCTACAACACGAGACAGGTCCGCCACCCGTCACTTGAGGGCGAGGAGGGCCCACACCGGCCGGTGGTCGCTCGCGTCGTGGATGTCTTCGGCGGTGCCAGCGGTGGCGGGCCCGGCGGGCTCGAGACCCCGCGCGTAGATGTGGTCGAGCTCCCACCACATCGACGTGTCGCGCAGGTTCCGGGTCAGCCAGAGGAAGCCCGCGCTCTCGAACGGCTCGGTCAACCCTCGTGTGTTGAAGTCGCCCGCGACCACTACCGGACCGGTGGAGGAGCGCGCATCGTCGACGATGGCCCGGGCCTGGGCGCGCCGCCCCTTGCGGCTCAGGTGGATGGGGGTCTCGAGGTGCACCGAGTAGGCGCGGATGCGATGCCCTCCCACGCACACCGTCGCCACCGTCGCCGCTCGCTTCAGCCCGGTGAAGCGGCTCGCCCCGGGCAGGATGAGCTTGCGTGCGTCGTGGAGGGGCCAGGGGGAGAGCAGCGCGTTCCCGAAGTCGCGTCCGGTCTTGGGGTGGATCGCTCCCGGGAAGAAGATGGAGTTCATCTCGAGGGCCCGGGCGATCCGCCCCGTGCCCTCGGCGTCCATCTCCTGGAGGGCGAGGATGTCCGCCTTGCGCAGAGCCGGCGTGTCCTGGATGTCGGCGATGGCCTCGTCCACCTTCACCGCGAACTTCACGTTGAAGCTCACCACGCGGAGCGTGTCGTCCCGCCCCCGGGCGTTGCCGTGGTGGGTTTCGTGCCGGGGCCCGTCGGGGTCGGTGTAGTTTTGGGCGCTGGCGCACGCCCCGAAGGTGAGGACCGCCAGTATCGGCACCATGAATGCACCCCGCATCCCGCCATGATAGAACGGACTCGCTTGAAGGTGCCGTTGGGGGGGGGCGATGCGCGCGTGGCAGATCCAGGATCGTTTCGGGCTCGACGCGCTCACCCTCGTCGAGCGCGAGGAGCCTCGGCCGGGGCCGGGGCAGGTGGCGGTCCAGGTCCGGGCGACCTCTCTCAACTACCGCGACCTCCTCACCGTCGTAGGCTCGTACAACCCGAAGCAGCCCCTGCCGCTGGTTCCCCTCTCCGACGGGGCCGGCCTGGTGTCCGCGGTGGGGCCCGGTGTCACCCGCGTGAGGGAGGGGGACCGGGTCGCCGGGATCTTCAACCAGGCGTGGATCTCGGGCCCGCCCCGCCGCGAGCACGTGCGCTCGAGCCTCGGGGGACCGCTCGACGGCCTCCTGGCGGAGCAGGTCGTCCTTGGGGCCGAAGGCGTGGTCCGCGTGCCCGAGCACCTCTCGCTCGAGGAGGCCGCGTGCCTGCCGTGCGCCGGGGTCACCGCCTGGAACGCCCTCGTCGAGCAGGGGGGGCTCACCGCGGGACAGACACTGCTCGTCCTGGGGACCGGCGGGGTGGCGCTCTTTGCCCTGCAGCTCGCCCGCTGCCTCGACGCGCGGGTCATCGTCATGTCGTCGAGCGACGCCAAGCTGAAGCGCGCCCGGGAGCTGGGAGCCAGCGAGACCGTCAACTATCGAACGACCCCGGACTGGGACCGGCAGGTGAAGGAGCTGACGGGCGGGGTCGGCGTCGATCACGTCCTCGAGCTGGGGGGAGCGGAGACGCTCCCGCGGTCCCTGAGAGCGGTGCGGGTGGGGGGACACGTCAGCCTCGTCGGGAGCCTGTCCGGGCTCGAGGCGACGCTCAATCTCGCCCTCGTGTTCATGAGGGGTGTCCGGCTGCAAGGGGTCCTCGTGGGGAGCCGTGACACCTTCGACGCGCTGAACCGCGTCATCTCACGCTACCGGCTGCGGCCGGTGATCGACCGCGTCTTCGCCTTCGAAGACGCGCCGGCGGCCTTCGAGCACCTCCAGAGTCAGGGACACCTCGGGAAGGTCGTCGTTCGGGTGGCGTGAGCCGGTGCGAGAGGGATGCTGTCGATGAGCGGGCGCCGGGGGGCGAAGCGGCTGGCCCGGGTGCTGCGAGCGCTGGCGGGCCGGTGTCCGCGGCTACGGCCGCTTCTGCCGGCGGCGATCATCGTTGCCTCCTGGCCGGCCTGCCACGTTGGTGAAGGCCCGCTCGTGGCCTTCCTCGGCGACAGCCTGACCTCGGGGTGGCGGCTGAGCGAGGACGAGGCCTGGCCGGCCCTCGTGGGCCGGACACTCGCCGCGCGGCACCGTCCCATCCGGGTCCTCAACGCCGGGGTCAGCGGGGATACCGTGGCCCAGGGGCTCGCTCGGCTGCCGGCCGTGCTGGCCCGCCGCCCGGACGTTCTGGTCGTGGCCCTGGGGGTGAACGACGGCTTGCGCGGGCTGCCGCTGGAGGACGTCGAGTCCGGGCTCCGCCGGATCCTCGTGGAGGGTCGTGCCGCGGGCTCCCGGCTGCTGCTGGTCGGCGTTCGTCTCCCGGTCCGTGACGACACCGACCGGACCCGCCGCTTCGAGCAGATCTTCGTCCGGCTCGCCGCCGAGCAGCAGGTCACCCTCGTGCCGGACCTTCTCGCCGGCGTGGCGGGCCACCCCGAGTTCCTCTTTCGTGACGGGCTCCACCCGAACGCTCCGGGGCACCTGCGGCTGGCCGAGAACGTTCGCCTCCCCCTCGAGCGCGTTCTCGCGGGACGCGGTGGATGGTCCCCGGCCACACTCGACCCGGCTCCCTGAGCCTCTTCCCTCGGACGCCCCGCCCCCCGGCCGCCCACGGCTAGTGGTTCTCCCTGTCCGCGACTACAAGGTTTTCGGTCTTGACGCTCGCTCAAACGGGGACGATCATTGACGAAGAAAAAGCGAAACTCGAATGGCCACGACACTCTCCTCTTTCCGGACCGGCCCCGCAACGAAGGCTGCCCTGGAGACACTCCTCCGGGAGAAGAAGCTCCAGGCCGAGGCCCCCCCTCTCCGGGGCGAGGACCGGAGGCACCGGCGCGTTCCGACGGGCCAGGCGGGGGTCGACCATCTGCTGGAGGGGGGCTTCCCGCGGGGGCACCTCTCCGAGGTCCACGGCCCCGTCTCCTCGGGCCGTACGGGACTCGTTCTCGCGCTGATCGCCCGGACGACGCGGGCCGGAGCGCTCGCCGCGCTGGTGGATCCCCTCGACCGTTTCGACCCGGCCTCGGCCGGGGCGGCCGGCATTGCCCTCGCCCGCATGCTCTGGCTGCGCGGGCCGCGGGGAGGAAGCGAGGAGCCGCGGCCCCGGGCGCTTGCCGAGGCCACGGCCGCGGTCGCCACGCTGGCCGGCTCGGGGCTCTTCGAGGTCGTGATCCTCGATCTCGCCGGGGTGGCCGACCGCGAGCGCGCTCGCCTGCCGGCCACGACCTGGGTCCGGCTCCAGCGGACGGTCGAGGAGACGGAGACCGTGCTTCTGCTCGTCGCCGATCGCCACGTGGCGTTTGGCCCCGGGGGAATGTCCCTCGCTTTGGCGCGCACGGGGCTCCGGTGGTCGGCCCCTCCCGGCCCCGGGCGGTTGCTCGCCGGCCTCGGCGCGCGAGTGAGTGCGGGCCGTCATGCCCTGCAGTCGGCCGAGGTCGCCTTCACCGCCTCGTACGCCTGAGGCGCCCGGGCAGGAGACGGTGATGTACGGCGGCCTGCACTCTCCCCGGCCCCTCCCGGCCGAGGACACACTCCTCCTGGTCGCTCGCGGCTTCACGCCGCGAGTCGAGGCCCGTGGCCCCACGCCGGTGCTCCTCGATCTTCACGGTCTCGGTCGCGCCTGGCCGACGCCGCGGGAGCTGGGCCACGCCCTTCTCGACGCCGCGGCGTCGCGGGCCCTGGAAGCGCAGGTCGCGCTCGCCTTCACCCGCACGGCGGTGCTCGTCCTCGCCCGGGCTCGCCCGGGGGTGACGATCGTGCCCGCGGGAGGGGAAGCCGATGCCCTGGCCCCTCTCCCGCTCGCGCTCCTCGACCTCGCGCCCGCGCGGGAGGAGATCCTGCTCCGCTGGGGGCTGCGCACGATCGGCGACCTCCAGCGCCTTCCCCCCGACGGACTGGCGGCTCGCTTTGGCCCCGAGGGGCCGCGTCTGCGACGGCTCGCGCGTGGGGAGGACGAGGGCGTTCTGGTGCCGGCACCGGTCCCCGAGGCCTTCGAGATGACCCTCGAGCTGGACTGGCCAGTGGACGGCCTGGAACCCCTCGCGTTTCTCCTCGGTCGTGTCCTCGAGCCGCTGTGTGCCGGCCTCGTTCGACGGGGGCGGCGGGCGGCCTCGCTCCTGCTCGACCTCGGCCTCGTGGATGGCTCGACGCACCGCCGAACACTCCGGCCGGCCGCCCCCTCGGGAGAGCCGCGCACGTGGCGCACCCTGGCCCTGCTCGATCTCGAGGTCCACCCTCCCCGTGACGCCATCCAGCGGATCACCGCCCGGGCCGAGCCCACCCCCGCGCGGGAGGTGCAGTTCTCCCTCCTCGACCCCGCGATGCCCTCGCCGGAGCGGCTCGCCGAGACGATGGCGCGCCTGCACGAGTGGACGGCGGCGGGTCGCGGGGGCGAGGCCCGGCTTCTCGACACGCACCGTCCCGGTGCCTTCGCTGTCGGCACCTTCTCTCCGGGACCGGCCACCCCGGCCCCGGATGCGCCGCCTCCGCTGCAGGTGGCGCTCCGCGCCTACCGTCCGCCGCGCCTCGCTCACGTGGTCCTCAAGGAGGGGGCCCCGGCGTTCGTGGCGGCTCCCGGCGTGCGGGGGGCGGTGTCGGCCTGGGCGGGGCCCTGGCGCAGCTCCGGCGACTGGTGGGACGCGGCATGGAGCCGCGAGGAGTGGGACGTGGCCCTGGCCGGCGGGGGTGTCTTTCGCCTCTTCTACGACCGCCTGCGCGAGGCCTGGTTCGTCGAGGGAGAGCTCGACTGACCCCGGGCCTTTTGCTGGTCGCCTCGTTGGTGCGGGCTGTGCTAGTGTCCAGGGTCGGACACCTGCTGCCATCCGAAGGCCGATGCGCTCACCGCCGTTGGGCTGGCCAGGCGAGGACCCGTGGCTGACGAACCCGACGCTTCCCATACGCTCCGCGCCGTGCTCGAGGCGATGCACGAGGGGAACCCCCGGAACCGTGTCGTCACCGAGCGGGCCTCCGGCGCCGTGCTGCTGGCCACCATCGAGGGGCTCATCGTCGCGGTGAGCCCGAAGGCGCCTCCCATTCTGGGACGCACCCGCCCCGCCCTTCTGGGTCTGTCGCTCGCCGACCTCGTGCCCCGGGACGCCCCCGGCGATCTGGCCCTGCTCCTCGCGCTCCGGCGGAAGCAGACGCTCAAGAAGACCCTCGGACTGCTCCGCGGCGACGGGACCCTCGTGCAGGTGGAGGTGAGCGCCCGACGCCTCGCCGACGGGCGGCTCCAGCTCGCCCTCGGGGATCCCGTGGCTCGGCGACGCGACGAAGCTCCCGTCCGGGAAGGCTCAAGCGAGGCACCCACCCCACTCGCCCTGGGCGACGCCTATCACGACGCGGTCACCGGCCTCACGAGCCGTCTCCTCGTGCGGGATCGTCTGTCGACCGCCCTCGCCCAGGCCTACCGTCGTCGGGCGCGGGTGGCGGTGCTCCACCTGGACCTGGACCAGTTCTCCGCGATCAACGCCACGCTCGGGCGCGACCTGGGAGACCGCCTGCTGCGCTCGGTGGGCCGGCGCCTGGCTCGGGTCGTCCGCGAGGGAGACACCGTGGCC
Organism: Acidobacteriota bacterium; assembly: GCA_022340585.1. GTDB lineage: Bacteria > Acidobacteriota > Vicinamibacteria > Fen-336 > Fen-336 > JAJDNS01. The sequence continues at coordinate 28,473 of JAJDNS010000011.1, read as the reverse complement.
CGGCTCGAGGCTGACGCCTTCGTCATGGTGGCCTCCGGCCTCCGCGATGCCGACGACGCCCTGCAGATCGGCGCCAAGGTGCTGGAGGCGATCCGGGAGCCCTTCGGGCTCCCCGGACAGGTGGCCCGCGTGACCGCGAGCCTGGGGGTGTCCATCTTCCCGGAGCACGGCTCCGACGCCGGGACCCTTCTCTCGGCGGCGCGGGAGGCGCTGGAGCGCGCCCGCGCGGCCGGGGGTGACCGTCTCGAGTCCTGCGCGCTTCCCGCCTCGGCGGCCGGGCTCGATCCCCTCGAGCTCGAGTCGGCGGTCCGGACGCTCGGGAGCGGCCGCCTCGCCCTCGCCGACGCTCCCTCGCTCCCCGGCGAGCTGCACTACCAGCCGGTCCTCAACCTGGCGACGTCGCGCATCGTGGCGGTGGAGGCCCTATTGCGGTGGCAGCATCCCCGTCACGGCCTCGTCTTCCCCCGGAGCTTCCTCTCTCACGCCGACTTCACGGGACTCATCCTCGCCATCGAGCCCTGGATCTTCCGGACCGCCGCCACCCAGGCCCGCGACTGGCAGCGCGAGAAGAGCGGGCTCCGCATCGCGGTGAACGTCGCCGGCCCCGAGCTCCTCCGGAAGGAGCTTCCGGAGACGGTGAAGGAAGCCCTCGCCGAGACCGGGCTCCTGCCCCGCCTTCTCGAGCTCGAGCTGCCGGAGGAGACGGTCGTCAGGAGCCTGCCCCATTCGCTGGACGTGCTCCACCGGCTCAAGGCCCTTGGCGTCGCCCTGGTGCTGGACCGGATGGCGGTCCGCCATCCCGTCCTCAGCCGGCTCTCCGAGCTGCCGTTGGACGGCGTGAAGCTCGACCTCACGTTCCTGCGGCAACGCGCGGCCCGACCCGAAGACGTCTCGCTCCTGGGAACGATGGCGGGAGTGGCGCGGGCCCTCGATCTCCGCGTGGCCGCCCAGGGGGTCGAGACCCGCGCCCAGCTCGACCTGCTCCGGACGCTCGGTTGCGTGGAAGCGCAGGGCTTCCACATGGGGCACCCGGTCCCGGCCGCCGGGCTCAGCGCCCAGCTCGCCCGGCAGTCGTCGGCACCCGCGGAGGATCCGGGGACATGAGCTTCGCGGGGAGGCTGGAGACCCTGGAGCTGTCGGCCCTCCTCCAGACCCTGGGGGCCAGCAGGCCGAGCGGCCGGCTGACCCTCACGTCCCTCGATCAGACCGCGGTGATCGTGTTTCGCGACGGCCTGGTGGTGTACGCCGCCAGCAGCGCGTCCCCGGAGACGCTGGCCGCGCGGCTCCTGCGGCAGGGGCTGGTGAGCGAGGCCGACCTCACCGCCGCCCTCGAGCGGCAGCACGACGGGACCCGCTTCCATCCCCTGGGCGAGGCACTCGCCGAGAGGGGGGTGCTGGCCCCGGGCACGCTGGGCGCTGTCGTGCGCCAGCGCCTGCAGGAGGTCGTGAGCGAGCTGCTGGGGTGGGACACGGGGTACTTCCACTTCGTTCCCTCTCCGGAGGGGGCGCGGGGCGACGTGGAGGTGGACCTCAGCGACTTCGTGGTGCCCGAGGGCATGGCGCCGATGGAGCTGCTCATGCACGCCATGACCCTTCTCGAGGGGAGGCGGCAGGACGCGGCCGAGGGGTCCGAGCCGACAGCGGGAGATTCTGCGCGGGCGGGCCCCGAGGAGACGGCCCCGGCGATGGGGCGGGCCTCCTTCTCGGCGGCGGCGGCCCTCCTGCGTCCGGACCGTGCGCCCACTCTCTCCGAGTCGGGCTCCTACACGGCCGACTTCTCGGGCGAGGTCGTCCTCCTGCTCCTACGCTTCGCCTCGCAGATTCTCAGCCGGGCCGTGGTCTTCGCCGTGGAGGGCGACCAGGTCCACGGGGTCGGAGAGTTCGGCCTGGAGACGCCGGGGCGGGCCCCGGCCGAGGTCGTGGGGGAGACGGTGCTCTCGCTCCGCCAGCCGTCCTTCCTGAAGGTGGCGGTGGAGGAGGGCCGCCCCCACGTCGGGCCGCTGGAGCCGACCTACGTGAACCTGAAGCTCGTCAAGCGCTTCGGGGGCATCCTGCCTCGGGAGGCGGTAGCGGTGCCGCTGGTCGTCCGCGGCGCCGTGCGCCTCGTCCTGTACGGGGACAACGGCGCCGAAGGCTCGCCGATCGGCCCCCTCGACGTCCTCGAGGGGGCGGCCACCCGCGCGTCGCGCATCCTCGAGCGCACCATCGCCTCTCGCGAGCGCAAGCAGAGCGGCTCGAGGGCCTAGGGGTCCGGTCGAGGCGGGGCCGCCCCTCAGCGCCTCACGAACACGACGTCGTAGGTCGCGCGCTGGGCCGCCTGGAAGTAGAGGCCTTTCAGCTGGTCGGAGCGCGCGTCGTAGGCCAGGGTGTAGGTGCTCCCCGGGTACCCCCGGTCGCGGAGCTCGACGAAGATCCCCACCGCGTCGCCTTCCTGCCGCACCTCCGCTCGCGCGACGTTGATGGGTCGCGGGTTGAAGTAGGCCACGGTGGCATCGCCCTCCTCGGCGATCCCGGTGACCGACAGCACGTAGCCTCCGTCCGGGCGCACCCACTCGCCGAGCAACGGGCGATAGGGAGCGGGGGCATCGGTCGTGACCCCGGGGGGCGTCCGGGCGAGGGCGGGCGGCGGGCTGGGGGCGGCGGGCGGCGTCCCGGTCGTGCCTCGGGTTGGCTCCGAGGCCGGGACCGGAGTCTCGTCGGACGGCGACTCACCCTGCCAGGTCCCGATCGCCAGGGCAACCGCCGCCGCCACCACGGCGAGGAGAGCGACCTTTCGCCCCCATCCCCCGCTCTCCGGTGACCGGTCAGGGGCGTGTTCGCCGGCCATGCGTCGCTTCTTCCGGCCCATGGTCCTTCCTCCCGGTCCCGCACCTTACTCGATTGCCGCGGGCAACGCACGGCACCGTCCGCCGAAGGCGCGTAGACTCGGCACTGCGGCCCAGGTGCCCCGACGGAGGATGTGGAGTGAGCGAGTCCTACCCCGACTTCGTGGCCCGGTTCTACGACCCCGTCTACGCCCGAGTGCGTGACGGCGTCGACAACGACTACTACCTCGAGGCCATCACCTCGGCGCCGGGACCGGTTCTGGAGATCGGAGTCGGCACCGGACGCCTCTTCGCCGAGGCGCTCCGGCGCGGGGCCGACGTCCACGGGATCGACCTGAGCCCGGCCATGGTCGAGCGCTGCCGGGAGAAGCTGCCGGCGGAGGCGAGAGAGCGCGTCTGGGTGGAGGACGCCGTCGGCCTGCGAACCGACCGCAGGTTCTCCCTGATCGTGGCCCCCTTCCGGGTGCTGTCGCACGTTCACACGCCGGACGACCAGATCCGCCTCCTCGACGCCGTCCACGGCGCCCTTCTTCCCGGGGGCCGCTTCATCTTCGATCTCTACGTCCCCTCCTTGAAGCTGCTCCTCGAGGGCATGCCCGAGACCTGCGACTTCGACGGCGAGCACGCCCCGGGACGGCGCCTCCGCCGCTTCGTGTCGTCGGACCCCGCCGACCTCGCGCGCCAGACGAACCACGTGCGCATGGGCTTCGTGTGGGACGAGGACGACGGCGAGCACCGCGGGGACTGGGAGCTCGACATGCGCTTCTTCTTCCGCTTCGAGATCGAGCACCTGGTCGCCCGCTCCCGCCTCGAGCTCGCGACCCTGCACGGCGACTTCGCCGGGGGAGCCCTCACCGCGGAGTCCCGCGAGTACGTGGTGGTCTGTCGTCGAGGAGCCCCGGTAAAGCCCTTCCGGGGCCCGGAATAGAGTGCGCCAACGGAGTGTCGCGCGGGGGCTGGACTGAGCGTCGGTCCGAGCCGCTCGATCCGGGCCGTCCGGCCCATGTCCGGCCGCCCGCTCGCGTGATAGTTTGGCCCCTGGAAGGAGCCACCATGCCCGAGTTCCGCTACGCGCCGCCCTTTCCCCTCGACGCCGACGACACCCGCTACCGGCTGCTCACGAAGGAGCACGTCTCCCTCACGAGCTTCGAGGGACAGGAGATCCTGAAGGTCGCCCCCGAGGCCCTCACGCATCTCGCCCGCGAGGCCTTCCGTGAGATCGCGTTCTTCTACCGGGAGCGGCACCTCAAGCAGGTGGCGGCCATCCTCGACGACCCCGAGGCCTCCGACAATGACCGGGGCGTGGCCCTGGCCCTCCTCCGCAACGCGGAGATCGCCGCCCAGGGGCAGCTGCCCATGTGCCAGGACACCGGCACCGCCACCATCATCGGGAAGAAGGGCCAACGGGTCTGGACCGGGGCCCGGGACGAGGAGTACCTCACGCGGGGCGTCTACGAGACCTACACCGGGGAGAACCTCCGCTACTCGCAGACCATGCCCCTCACCATGTACGAGGAGAAGAACTCCGGGACGAACCTCCCCGGACAGATCGACATCTACGCCACCGACGGCGACCGCTACGAGTTCCTCTTCGTGGCCAAGGGCGGGGGGTCGGGCAACAAGACCTTCCTCTACCAGGAGACGAAGGCGCTTCTGAACCCGGAGCGCCTGGAGGCCTTCATGGCCGAGAAGATGCGCACCCTGGGCACTGCGGCCTGTCCTCCCTATCACCTGGCGTTCGTGATCGGCGGGACCTCGGCCGAGGCCTGCCTGAAGACCGTCAAGCTCGCCTCCACCGGGTACCTCGACCACCTGCCCACTTCAGGAAACGATCTGGGCCAGGCGTTCCGGGACCCCGAGCTCGAGGCGAAGGCGCTGGAGATGGCGCGCCGGACCGGGATCGGGGCCCAGTTCGGGGGCAAGTACTTCGCCCTCGACGTGAAGGTGGTCCGGCTGCCGCGTCACGGGGCATCGTGCCCGGTGGGCATGGGCGTCTCCTGCTCGGCCGACCGCAACGCGAAGGCGCGCATCGACCGGGAGGGAATCTGGCTGGAGGAGCTCGAGCACGACCCCGGCCGCCTCATTCCCGACAAGTTCCGGACCGGCACCCACCGGCATGGCGTCCCCATCGACCTGAACCGGCCCATGGCCGAGATCCTGGCCGAGCTGTCGAAGCACCCGGTGTCGACCCCGCTCCTGCTCACCGGCCCCATCGTGGTCGCGCGCGACATCGCCCACGCCAGGCTCAAGGAGCGTCTGGACCGCGGGGAGGGTCTGCCCCAGTACGTGAAGGATCACCCGGTGTACTACGCGGGCCCGGCCAAGACCCCGGAGGGCCTACCCTCGGGGTCCTTCGGGCCCACCACCGCCGGCCGCATGGACCCCTACGTGGACCTCTTCCAGTCCCACGGGGGCTCGATGGTGATGATCGCCAAGGGCAACCGCAGCAAGCCGGTCACCGAGGCCTGCCAGAAGCACGGTGGCTTCTACCTGGGGTCGATCGGCGGGCCGGCGGCGCTCCTGGCCAAGGAATCCATCCGGAAGGTCGAGCTCCTCGAGTACCCGGAGCTGGGCATGGAGGCGATCTACAAGATCGAGGTCGTGGACTTCCCCGCGTTCATCCTCGTCGACGACAAGGGCAACGACTTCTTCATGAAGGTCTCGCTGCCGGTCTCGCAGGGCTGAGCCGGCAGCACCCCATGGTCCGACACTCGCCGGCTTCCACGCTGCTCCTGGCGCTCGTGTGCCTGGTGCCCGCGTCGTGCGCGACCTCGAGCCGCCGCTATCCGCCGCCGCCCCCGGCCTCGCCCTCTTCCCCTGGCGAGCCGCTCACGCCCGAGCCCCCCGTGGCCGAACCCGGTGCGCCCGAGCCCTTCCCGTCCGAGCCCGCTCCGGCCGGGACGGCGCGGGAGACGGAGCCCCTCGCGGTCGCTCCGGTCGCGGAGGAGATCGTGGTGGAGGCGTGGGCCGAGCCCAGGCACCTCCCTCCGTGGGGAGGGCAGGTCCAGATCCTCGTGCGGGTCCAGAAGCGGGGGGGGCGTCGCTACCCGGGAGTGGAGGTCCGGCTCGCCACCTCCACGGGAACGCTGTTCTCGGGCGGCGGCCTTCTCGTCACGGACTCCCAGGGCATGACCCGCGACCGTCTCACCGCCCGGGAGGCGGCCACCATCACCCTGAACGCCGGCGGGACCCGCTACCGATTCCTCATCCCGGTGGCCGAGTCCCCCCGCTAGGGCGGAAGGCCTCATGCGACACCCCGACCCCGGTCTGATCCGTGACCTGGAGAGACTGCTCGGTCCCGACCGGGTGCTGTCGCGTCCGATCGACCGCCTCGGGCGCTCGGCCGACGCCTCGATCTACCGCCTGATCCCCCAGGCCATCGTTCGTCCCCGCGGCCTCGACGAGATGAGGTCCCTGCTGGCCCTGGCCCGTCGCCGCCGCCGCCCCGTCACCTTCCGGGCCGCGGGCACCTCGCTGTCGGGGCAGTCGGTCACCGACGGTCTCCTCGTGGAGATCGCACCCTTCTGGCGGGCCTCACGGATCGTCGACGACGGCCAGCGGGTCTGGACCCAGCCCGGGGTCATCGGCGGGCACCTGAATCGCCTCCTGGCCCCCCACCGCACCCGCATCGGGCCCGATCCTGCCTCGATCGACGCCGCGACCATCGGGGGGATCCTGATCAACAACTCCTCGGGCATGTGCTGCGGGGTGGCCCAGAACAGCTACCACACCCTCGACAGCCTCGGGGTGCTGCTCGCCGACGGCACCTGGGTCGACTCGTCGTGGGAGGACGCCGACGAGCAGCTGCGCCGCGCCCGGCCCGACCTCCACGCGTCGCTCGGGGCCCTGCGGGACGAGGTGCGGGCCGACGCGCCGCTGGCGGCCCGCATCCGCCGCAAGTTCTCGACCAAGAACACCAGCGCCTACAGCCTCAATGCCCTCGTCGACTACGACCGCCCGGTGGACATCCTGTCCCACCTGATGGTCGGCTCGGAGGGGACCCTCGGCTTCGTGGCGGAGATGACGATGCGGGCGGTGCCCGAGCCGCCCGCCCGGGCCACCGCCCTCGTCTTCTTCGCCGAGCTCGAGGAGGCCGGGGCCGCGGTCTCGCCGCTGGCCGCGGGGGGAGCCGACGCCCTCGAGATCCTCGACTCGTCCGCGCTCCGCTCCATCGCCGGCCAGCACGAGCTCCCGTTCGAGGTGGGGCGGCGCAACGCCGCGCTCCTCGTGGAGTTCCGGCGGGAGGACGAGGCCACCCTCCTGGCCTGCATCGAGACCGCGAAGACGGTCCTCGACCGATACCGCCTGCTCGAGCCGCCCCGCTTCACCTCCGGCGTGGAGGAGCGCGCGCGCCTGTGGCAGCTGCGCAAGGGACTGGCCGCCACGACCGGGGCGATGCGGCCGAGCGGGACCGCCTTCCTCACCGAGGACGTGGCGGTGCCCGTGGGCCGGCTGGCCGAGGCGATCCTCGACTTCCAGGCTCTCTTCGAGCGTCATGGGGTCCCGGACACCGTGGTCTTCGGCCACGCGAAGGACGGCAACCTGCACTTCGTCCTCGGCGAGGACGTGCGCAGCCCGGAGGCGGTCGAGCGCTACGGGGCCTTCGTGCAGGGCCTGGTCGAGGTCGTGGTGAACAAGTACGACGGGGCGATCAAGGCCGAGCACGGCTCGGGACGGAACATGGCCCCGTTCGTGAAGATGGAGTGGGGGGAGCGGGCCTACGAGGTGATGGAGCGGCTGAAGGCCCTGCTCGACCCCGACGGCATCCTCAACCCCGGCGTTCTCCTGAACGCCGACCCGCGTGTTCACCTCAAGGACCTCAAGCCCTGTCCGACGATCTCGCCCCTCGCCGACCGCTGCACCGAGTGCGGCTTCTGCGAGCCCCGCTGTCCCTCCCGGGACCTCACCCTCACCCCTCGGCAGCGGATCGTGGTCACCCGCGAGATCGCCCGCCTCGGCGGATCGAGAGATCCCGGGGACCGGGCGTGGAGAGAGTCCCTCGAGGCCGACTACACGTACGACGGTGTGGCGACGTGCGCCGGCGACTCGATGTGCCAGGCCGCCTGCCCGGTGAAGATCGACACCGGGGGCCTGGTCAAGGAGCTGCGGGCCGCGACGTGGCCGGGCTGGGTGCAGCAGGTGGCGGTTCTGCAGGCCGAGGGCTTCGGGCTCCTCTCGTCGTCGGCCCGGGTCGCACTCGGGGCGGCCGGGCTCGTGGGCCGGCTGCCGGGGGGGAGGAGTCTCGTGGCGAGGGGCCTGGACGTGGCGCACGCGGTGGTCCCGACGCTCGTCTCGGGAGCGGCATCCGGCGTGCCTCTCCCGCGGCCGGCCCCGCCCCTCCCGGTTCCCGCGCCCCGCTCCTCCCACCGGAGCGTGGTCTACTTCCCGAGCTGCCTGACCCGCATCGTGGGGGCGCTGCCCGGCGAGAGGCTGGCGCCCTCGGCGCGAGCGATGCTCGACGTCCTCGACCGGGCGGGGTACGCGGTGCGCGTGCCGGAGGAGATCGAGAGCCTGTGCTGCGGCATGGCGTTTGCCAGCAAGGGCTTCTTCGAGGCGGCCCGGGTCGCGGCCCGTCGCACTGCCGAAGCGCTCTGGCGCGCCTCGGACGAGGGGCGCCTCACCGTCGTGACCGACGCCTCGCCCTGCGCGGGGACCCTCGGAGAATCCGTGGCCGGCGTCCTGCGTGAAGCCGGGCGCGAGGTGCGGATGCTCGACTTCCCGGCTTTCTGGGCCCGTGAGGCCCTGCCCGGGCTCGGTGACGTTCCGCGCCGTCCCGGCACGGCGATCCTCCACCCCACCTGCACGCTCCTGAAGGAGGGTGGACTCGAGGACCTCCTGACGGTGGGGCGGACGCACGCCGAGCGCGCCCTGGTGCCCCGGTTCGCCGAGTGCTGCGGCTTCGCGGGCGACCGGGGCTTCCTGGTGCCCGAGCTCACCGGGAGCGCGACGACGGTGGAGGGGGCGGAGATCCGCCGCCTGCTCGAGGAGCACCCGGACGCCGGGGTGTACTCGACGTGTCGAACCTGCGAGATCGGTCTGGCCCGGGCCGTGGGCCGCCCCGTCCAGTCGCTGCTGCACCTGGTCCACGAGGCGGTCGTGCGTGCTTGACGGTCTCCTCGACGCCCTCGCGTCGCTTCCGCGGGTCTCGACCTACCTCGTGCTCATGGTTCTGTCCGCCCTCGAGAACGTCTTTCCCCCCGTGCCCGCCGACACCGCGGTGGCCCTCGGGGCCTTCCTCGCCCGGCGTGGTCAGATCTCCGTCGTTCCTCTCGCCCTGCTGTGCTGGGTCGCCAACACCGGCACCGCGGCCGCGATGTACGCGTTCGCCCGGACCCACGGACCCGCCTTCTTTCGCAACGGCTGGGGGCGGAAGATCATGTCTCCGGGGGTGATGGCTTCCCTCGAGGAAGCCTACGGCCGCTGGGGCACCGCCGGCATCTTCGTCAGCCGCTTCTTCCCGGGCGTGCGCGCGGCGGTGACCCCATTCGCCGGGGTGGCGGGGCTGGGGCCGGCCCGGGCCCTGGTGCCCGCGGCGGTGGCGTCGGCGATCTGGTATGCCCTCCTCGCCTTCGTGGGATACCAGGTCGCGGAGAACTGGGACGCGGTCAAGTCCCTCGTGGCCGACACGAACCGCACCCTGGGGATCGGGGCGATGATCCTCACCGCCGTCGCCACGCTCTGGATCTGGCGACGCTCGCATCGTCGCGGGGACGAGTAGCCCCGAACGCTCAGCCCCGACCGGTGAGCGACGCGACCGTCTCGTGGATCTTCTGCTGGGCTCCCGAGGAGAACCAGGCGTCGAGGAACTCTGACTGACGCTCGGCTCCTCCTGCCCGCATCTCCATGAGCACCGGGTGGCGGAGCCAGGCCTTCGTGGCTCCCAGGGCGCGGCCGTCCCGGCTTGCCAGCTCCTCGAGCCGGGCGAGAGCCGCCGACTCCAGGCCGTCGCCGGGTAGGACCTCGTGAACCAGCCCCGTCTCCCGGGCCTCGTCGTCGGTGAAGTTGCGGCCGAGGAGCGCCACGCGGGTGAAGGCGGCCGGAGTGAGCGACGCCCGGAGAAGCGAGATCACCCACCAGGGCAACGGCACTCCCACGCGGACCTCGTTGAGGCCGATGGGCGCGCCCTGTCGCAGGACCCGGTGATCCGCGGTCAAGGCGAGGATGCAACCCCCGGCGACCGCCGCCCCCGTCACCGCGGCCACCAGGGGCTTGCGCAGGCCGTACAGCGCCAGCGTGGCCGCCTCGAAGCGGTCCATGAACCGCTCCATGGCCGGACGGTCGTACTCCACCAGGGCGACGAGGTCCAGGCCCGGGCAGAAGAGCTTCGGATGAGCCGAGGTGAGGAGGACCCCCCGTGTCTGGTCGTCGTCGGCGAGCGCGGTCACCGCGTCGAGCAGGGCCTCGGTCATCGCCTCGTCGATGGCATTGCCCCGGGCCTTGTCGAGGCGCAGGATGGCCAGCGGCCCCTGCCTCTCGACCCGCACCCCGGCCCCCGTCACCGGGCCTCCCCGGCCGCCGCGGGGGGCAGCTGCTCGAGGGCCTCGCGCGCCTTCTCCGCCTCCGGGCTCCCCGGGCTCAGCGCGAGCACCCGCTCGAAGCCCGCCCGCGCCTCCCCCGGGCGGCCCAGGGCCAGGAGCCCGAGGGCGCGGCGGAAGTGGGCCACGGCGTGGTCCGGATCTCGCTCGACGGCGCGGTCGAAGACGGTCACGGCGTCGGTGGTTCTGCCGGCCCTGAGGAAGATGGTGCCCATCTCGACGAGCGCGTCGGGGTCCACCCGGGCGTCCCCGTCGAGGTCCGCGAGAAGCTCGTGCGCCTTCTCGATCCGTCCTGTCTCCAGCGCGGCGCGGAGCTCGAGGGGGTCGGAGCCATGTGCGCTCGTGGAGGCGTGGCTCTCGGCCGCCTCCGGCGGCGGGCCCGACGGCTCCAGGGGCCGAGGCGCGGGCGCGGGAGGGGTTCTCTCGAGCTGCACCTCCAGGGGGGCCAGCCACGCGGACTCGTGGGGGAGGTGAACGCCGATGCGGCGGGGCTCGTAGCCGGGAGCGGTGACCTCCACGGACCAGGAGCCCGCCGCGATGCCATCCGCGACCCAGCCGCCCTCAGCGTCCGTGGTGACGACGGGGCCGGCCTTGAGGGCGAGGTTCTCGATGGTGATCGTGGCCCCACTCAACGGGGCGCCCCCGGGGCCGGTCACCTGGCCGTCCAGCCTCGCGTGGCCCTTCCAGTCCTGCGCGGCGACCGGCGTCGCGAGCCCGGCCAGCGCGATCAACACCATCCATGAAGAGCGCATGAAAGCCGAGTATACCGGAGCGCTTCCGGGCTCATCCCGGGGCCCCGCGGCCTATAATCCCCAGGAGGAGGAGGCCTTCATGCCTGCCACGGCAACGCCTCTGTCCCGGCTTCTGGCCCGGCACACCCGGGAGGGTGAGCTCGTCGAGACGCTCGAGAACCAGCGCGTCCGCTGCGTGGCCTGCGGCCACCGCTGCCGGATCCCCCCGGGGCACGAGGGGATCTGCCGGGTCCGTTTCAACGAGGGCGGGGTGCTGCGGGTCCCCTACGGCTACGTCTCCGGGCTGCAGCTCGATCCCATCGAGAAGAAGCCCTTCTTCCACGCCCTGCCCGGGGCCACCGCCCTGTCCTTCGGCATGCTGGGCTGCGACTTCCACTGTGCCTACTGCCAGAACTGGATCAGCTCCCAGGCGGTGCGGGACCCCGGGGCCGGCACGTCCGTCCGGGAGATCACGCCGGAGGAGATCGCCCGCCTCGGGCGAGAGCGGGGGGCTCGCATCGTCACCTCGACCTACAACGAGCCCCTCATCACCAGCGAGTGGGCGGTCGCCGTGTTCCGGCAGGCCCGGCAGGAAGGGCTCCTGTGCTCCTACGTCTCCAACGGCAACGGGACTGAGGAGGTGCTGGACTACCTTCAACCGTGGGTGTCGTTGTACAAGGTGGACCTCAAGGGGTTCCGGGACCGTCCCTACCGCGATCTCGGCGGGACCCTCGATCGCGTGCTGTGGACGATCCAGGCGTTGCACGAGCGAGGGTTCTGGGTCGAGGTGGTGACCCTCGTCGTGCCGGGGCACAACGACTCCGACGAGGAGCTCACCGACATCGCGCGCTTCCTCGTCTCGGTCTCGCGAGACATCCCGTGGCACGTGACCGCCTTCCACCCGGACTACCGGATGGACGACCGCAACCGCACCTCGGCCCGAACGCTGCTGCGGGCGGCCGAAATCGGGGCCCGCGAGGGCCTGCACTTCGTCTACGCCGGAAACCTGCCCGGGGCCCTCCAGGGCCTGGAGAACACGTATTGCCCGTCCTGTCGGGCGCTCCTCGTGGAGAGGACCGGCTTCCGTGTCCTCCAGAACCGGGTCGAGGCGACCGGTCACTGTCCGGACTGCCGCCATCTCGTGCCCGGCGTGTGGAGCTGACCGTTCAGCTGCAACCTGGCTCGGGTGGCCGCGGTCGGCCACCCGGCCGCCGCGACCTCGACGTCTCGGGTTACAGAGCCCTGGCTTGGGCGGCCGCGGTCGGCCACCCGGCTGTGGGCGGCCCGTCGCCGGAGTGTGAGCTGGGGAAGGGCGGGATGGCGGATCGGGGCTGAGGTTCCAGGGAACGGAGGAGAAGGAAGATTCCGAGTCCGACGATCGAACGATGCGGACCGCCAAGGACACGATCGCAAAGGCGGAATCGTGTCCTTGGCCAAGGCATCCGGCCGAAGGCCGGCTCGGTCCTCGGAATATGAACTAGCCTAGCCCCGGATGCGGGCGAGGGCGTCGCGCATGGCCTTGCGGTAGTCGAAGTCCTTCATCTGGTTGTCCAGCTGCTCGGGGGTCGCGTTGATGGGGGCCTCGTACTCCGGCTGGGCGAGCAGGCCTTCGATGTTCGGGACCGCCTTGCGAGCCGACCGCCCGAGGGAGCCGAGGGCCTTGGCGGCGGCGATGCGGACGTCGTAGCTGTCGTCGGCCTGCATCATGTAGATCAGCTGGTCGACGGCCGGGCCTCCACCCACGTTCGCGAGGGCGAGCGCTCCCTGGGCCCGGCGCGCCGCGTTCTTGGAGTTCACCGCGGCGACGGCCACGTTGTACTGCTGCGCCCGCTCCGCCTCCTTCTGCTGCTCGTCCCGCAGGCGCTCGAGCTCCTCCTTGCGGAGGAGGAGACCCTGCTCCAGCTTGGTGATGTACTCGTCGAGACGCGCGTCCTCGCGGCCCGCGGCGATGGCCTTCTGCTGGGCCTCCTTGGCCTTCGCGGCGTCGCTCTTGTAGATGTAGCTCCAGGACATCCCGGTGTAGGCGTCGCCCGCTGCGGCGGAGTCCTGGGCCGCCTTCTGGTACGAAGCGATGGCCTCGTCGAAGGCCTCCGTCTGCTGGTACGCCCAGCCGAGGCCGAGGTGGGCCTGGGCCAGGTTGGGATCGATGCCCAGGGCCTTGCGGTAGGCGGCGATCGACTCCTGGGGATTGTTCATCTTCCGATAGGTCCACCCGAGGTTGGCCCAGGCGGCGGCCTCCTTGTAGCCGGGTGTCTCGACAACCTTCTTCAGCTGCTCGAGGCCCCCCTCCAGATCTCCGGTGATTCCCAGGAGCAGGCCGTAGGTCGTGCGGTAGTTGAAGTTCTGGGGCGCCAGCTCCACCGCCTTCCCGTAGGCCTGGGCGGCGTCGTCGGGGCGGTTGTTGAACTGGTAGGCCCGCCCGAGCAGGGCCCAGGCGTCGGCGCTTCCGGGCATTCCCTTGATCGCCCGCTCGAGGTAGCCGAGGGCGGCCTTGTAGTCGTCCTGACGGGCGGCCTCCACGGCCAGGAGATACTGGATCTCGGGGCTCGTCGGCATGTCCGCGGCGGCCTTCTTGGCCTCCGCGATGGCGGCGTCGCGGTTGCCGCGATTCAACTCGCCCTGGATCAGGGCGAGCCGTGCCGGGGCGAAGCCAGGATCGGCGGCGAGAGCCTTGCGGTAGGAGGCGACGGCCTGGTCGACCTGGCCGTTCGCCTCGAAGATCCGTCCGACGATCGTGTTGACGATCGGGTTGTTGGGATCGAGAAACGCGCCCTGCTGAGCCTGGGCGATGGCCTCGCCCCAGTTGTTCAGGTTCTCGGCGATCAGCGCCCCGCCCAGTATGGCGAAGCCCTCTCCGAAGGAGGCGTCCAGCTCGGTGGCCTTGCGGGCGGCGGCGATGGCCTCCGGCGCCCGACCGAGCGCGACGAGCACCCGGGCCAGGCGGGCGTGGGCGAGAGCGAGGTTGGGAGCGAGCTGCACGGCCTTCCTCAGCGTGACCTCGGCCTCCTCGTTCTGGCCCAGGGCGAACAGCGCCTCACCGCGGGCCACCTGGGCCATGGGGTTCGAGGCGTCCATGCCGATGGCCTTGTTGGCGGTCTCCAGGGCTCCCGGCGCGTCCTCGGTGCGCGCCTGGGCGCGCGCGCGGGCGGCCAGGGTGGTCGCGTTCTCGCCGGCCTCCACGGCCGTGTTGGCCAGCCGGAGCGCTTCCCGCCCGGTCCCCACCCGCAGCGTGAAGTTCGCGAGCAGAGCCAGCGCTTCTGGCTTGTAGGCGGGAGTGGCCACCTGGGTGGCCTGGGTGTAGGCGGCGCCGGCTTCGTCCAGCTGGCCGAGATGCTCGTGGAGCTCTCCGAGGGCCGCAAAGCCGGGAGCACCGGCGTCCTTGGTGACCTTGGTCAGCTCCTTGACGGCGTCGTCCGCTTTCCCTTCCTCGACCTTCTTGTAGGCCTTCTCGATGGCTTCATCGAGCTTCGACTGTGCCCACACCGGGGGGGCGAGGAGGGCTGGAACGAGCACCAGGGCGATCGACATCTTCTTCATTGCGAGACTCCGTCGGCGTTGAGAATCACGGCGAACAATGGGCGGGAATTATAGCCCCGCGGCGGTCCGTCCGCCGGGTAGAACCCCTCCCTCGGGCGTCAAACAATTGCCTTCAGTCTATCCTACCGCCAAAAAGGAGGCCGATGGGCGCGCCTCCCGCGAGGGCGGCCCGCGCTCGACTCACTCGTCCCTGGGCCCGTGATCCGGACCGCCTCGCTGCCGATCCCTCGGGGAATCGGTCGAGCAGCGACTCGTGTCGCGAAAAAACAGCGGGGCGAGAGCACTTGGCGACGAAAAGCCGTCACATTCCTGTCAGACGGCCACCGGCCCGCGTGCCCAACCATCGTCACAAGCCGTTTGAAATGAATCATTTGAGGAAAGAGACGGGCAGCTTCCTGGGCATGGCATGGAGTTTGCCAATTCTCTGCGCAAGGGTTCCTGCTTTCCTGATGGCTCATCCAACCTATACATGAATCCCGTCTAAGAACCCTACCCCCCCAACGAGGGGATCATCCTCCTGGTCGTTTCCCGGGGCGCCTTCAAGGCGCCCCGGACCTTTTGGGGTCTCTGGCGTGGCGCAGTCGTTTCGCCTCCTCGATGGCCCGGGGTGCCCTCACGACACCCCAGCCCTGACGGTCGGTGTCCACGTGGGGCATCCGGTGGGCGGAGCGGATGACGGTGAGCTTGGCCTCCGCCGGGGACAGATCGGGGGTGACCTCCAGGAGCACCGCCGCCAGCGAAGACACGATGGGGGCGGCGAAGCTGGTCCCGTCGACGTGCTTGTAGGCCCCGGAGATGACGTTGTGGTCCCGAACCTTCGCGGCCACGAGCTGACGCACGAGGGGCGGCTCGAGGTGACGGGCCGCGTCGAGGTCGGCGTCGACCCCGGTGGCCGCGTCGAGAAGGTCGTGCAAGTCGTCGTCGGACGCGGACGCGAGGCGGGCGAGAAGCGCCGCCTGCGCCGCCGTCGGCGTCCCCGGGAGGATGGGGGCGGCCACGAAGATTCCGGGAGCGATGACCTCTGGCTTTTGCAGGCCGTCGACGGTGGGCCCGAAGCTCGAGTGGTACATGTCGTAGCCCGCGGCGTGCAACCGGTTCTTGTCGTCGAGGCCCCCGACCGTGAGCACCGACGGCGCCGAGGCCGGCGGGACCACCGGGTGCCCGGGCTGGTGCCCCGCATTGCCGGCCCCGGCGACGACGAGGATGCCCGCTCGCGAGGCCTTCTCCGCCGCCTGGGAGAGACCGTCCTCGAGGTAGCTCGCTTCGAAGTCTCCCCCACAGCTGATGTTCAGGATGCGGATGCCGTACCGTGACCGGTGGCGGATCACCCACTCGATGCCCCGGCGGATGTCGTCGTGGCGGATCCGCCGGGCCGTCCCCACCTTCACCAGGACGAGGTTCGCCTCCGACGCCAGGCCCCGGTAGAGACCGGCCGAGAGCGCGCCGTTCCCGCAGGCCACCACCGACGTCATCATCCCGTGCCAGCTCGACTCGTCGGGGTGCTCGAGCCGGCTGCGTCGTGCCCCCGGGTGGGTGAGGTCCACGTAGCGGAGGATGCGGTCCCGCGGCTGGACGAGATCGGGGTGCGCGTAGAACCCCGAGTCGAGGAAGGCGAGAGTCACCCCGCGGCCGGTGTACCGCTCGGGGGCCCCCAGGCGGACCGGAGTGGGGAGGATGGGCACGCCCCCGCGAGCGAAGCCCGGATGGTGGGCGCGGGCCTCCTTGCGCGCCAACGCGAACGCGTCGGCGCAGCCGCGGCACAGGCCGTTCTCCGGGCGCCACCAGGGGTTGTTCGCCAGCACCAGGAGGAGGAGTTCCTGGTCGAGGACCTCGGCAGCAGCGGGGGTGTCCGCCCCGATCTCTTCCTGACAGAAGGGGCACTCGCGTCCGGACATGGGCCGCCGAGTATACCCGCGGCGATCGCGGCGGGGAAGAAACGACAACGGGGGTCGTGCCCGCAATCGGCCGCCGAGCGCCTGCCCGAGGGCCGTCGGTCGTGGTGGAGCTCCCTCCAACTCCACCCCGACCGGGGCGACTCGGGGGCGCCGGTCGAGCCTGCTGGCTCCCGACCCCCACCGACCCTGAAGCAAGGCCGATGCCGGTTGCCGGGGGACCTGTTTCCAGCGACTTGCGGTGTGGGCCCGTCCGGTTGGGCCGATCTCCTGCCGTTGTGCCGTCCGCTTTCAGGCCACCTGGACGCACATGACCCCAGTGCCGCCGACACCTTGCCCGGCGGCGAAGGGTGGCCTGACACGCCCCTACTGGGGGGGCAGGGCGGTTTCCGGGCGGATGAACGTGAGCGCCTCGGCCTCGCGGTGGATGCGCTCCACCGTCTCCACCCCCACCTGGGAGGCAGCGAGGAGCGATTCCCGCTGCGCGTCGGTCCGCGACACGGTGCTGTTGTCGCAGCAGAGCGCCACCGGTACCCCCGCTTCGAGGAAGGCCGAGAGAGGGTGCGGCTCGCCCGGCGGCACAGCTCCCGTGTGGTAGTTGCTGGAGAGGCAGACCTCCATCGTGATCCTGTCGCGGGCCAGACGCCGCAGCAGGTCACGGTCGCGGACCGCCGCGCAGCCGTGGCCGACCCGGCTCACGCCCAGCTCGTCGACCGCCTGCCAGACGTACTCGACCGGCGCGTCCTCACCGGCGTGGGCGGTCAGGCCGAGGGACCCGAGGCGCGCGATCTCGTAGGCGCTCCGGAACAACCGCGGGGGATTGCCCCGCTCTGGTCCGGCGATGTCGAAGCCGACGACCCCCGTCCGCTCGTGCAGGTGCTGCGCTTCGGCCAGGGCCTGGCGGGCGAGGACCTTGGCGATGTGGGGCCCGTGCTGCCGCATGGCGATGACGATGAGTCCCAGCTTCAGCTCCGGGTGGGCCCGCCTCGCGTGGTTCATCCCCGACAGCGCGGCCCGGATCGACTGCCGGGGAGTCAGGCCCGCGTAGGTGTGGATGAGGGGGGCGTAGCGCAGCTCGAGGGTCCGGACGCCGGCTTCCACCGCCGACCGGCAGATGGCCTCGACCACTCGCGAGATGTTCTCGTAGAACTGGGTGACCCACAGGGGATAGTGCATCTTGTCGAGGTACGCCAGGAGAGTCCCCTCCTCTCCCGGCTGCATCTCCAGGAAGCGCCGCATCTCGTCGAGGGTCGGGGCCGGGTTGAGCCGGTAGTGGCGCATGAGATCCCAGGTCACCTCGGCCGGGATCGACCCGTCGACGTGCTGGTGCAGCTCCACCTTGGGGAGCGAACGGAGGCGGGCCGCGGCCTCGGGGCTGGCGGGAGTGGGCGCCGCGGGACTCACTGGGCGCACGGTAGCACGACCGCGCCGGGCCCCGCCACGCCGGGGGCTTCCCCCGGCGAGCCGAAAATGGCAGCATTGGCCCCGTTTGGTGAACCCGTGAGCCCTGCCCCTCCCCCCGCCTTCGACCCCTGGTTCCAGGCCCGCTGCCCGGAGATCCCCCTCGACGGTGCCCGCAGCGTCCTCGACCTGGTGGAGGAGGGCGCCGGCGTGCCCTTCGTCGCTCGCTACCGCCGCGACCGCACCGGCAACCTCGATGAGGTCGCTGTCCGACAGGTCCTCGCGGCCCGGGCCGAGTGGGATCGCCTCGTGGGTCGCCAGGCCCTGATCCTCGAGTCGATCGTGCGACACGCGAAGCTCGAGCCGGAGCTCCGGGAGACGATTCTCGACACCTTCGACGGGGACGCCCTCGAAGACCTCTACCTTCCCTTCAAGCAGAAGAAGAAGAGCCGATCGGAGGCCGCTCGGGAGGCCGGGCTCGGCCAGCTCGCGGACTGGATCTGGGACTGCGGGCACGGCACCCAGACCCCGCAGGAGGGACAGACGCTCGAGCTCTGGGCCTTCACGTTCCGGGCCCCCGACAAGGGCGTTCCCGACGCGAAGACCGCCATCGAGGGGGCGCGAGACATCCTCGTGGAGCGGCTCGCCGAGGACCCCGAGCTCCGGACCCGGGCTCGCAAGGTCTACGCCGAGCGGGCATTCCTTCACGCCGTCAAGACGGAGAAGGCCAAGCCCGGCAGTCGCTTCGAGCCCTACTTCGACTTCCACGAGAAGGTGTCCACGCTGAAGGAGCCGTCGTCGTCGGCCCGCTACCTCGCGGTGCGCCGCGGGCAGAGCGAGGGTGAGCTCCTGGTGAGTGTCGGCGGCCCCCCCGGGGACGACGACTTCGAATCGGAGCTCGTCGCGCTCTTCGAGTCGGCCGCGGTCGGCCTGCCCGATTCACCCGGGGCCGAGGTGCTCCGACAGGCGGCGCGGATTGCCTTCAAGGGCCACGTTCGCACCGCCATGGAGAACGAGATCCACAAGGCGCTACAGCAGGCCGCGGACGCTGCCCTGGCTGGCGTCGCCGCCGAGAACGTGCGGCGCCTCCTGCTCGAAGCGCCGTTCGGCCCCCGACCGGTGCTGGGGATCGACGGGAGCGCCCGCACCGGTGGCCGCTTCGCGGTGGTCGACGGCACGGGCGGCTGCGTGGCCAGCGGGGTCGTCCACCTGCAGCCGGACGAGCAGAGGGCGGCGGCCCGCGGAACGCTCGTCGGCCTCGTGCGGGAGCACGGGGTCGCGGCGGTGGCGGTGGGGTACGGCAGCGCGGGGCGCGAGACCGAGATCTTCGTCCGCTCCGCCCTGAAGGACGCCGGGCACGACACCGTGGTGACCCTGGTGAGCGAGACCGGGGCCGGAGCGTGGGCGGCGAGCGAGGCTGTTCGGTCCGAGCTGGCGGATCTCGACCCCTCCGCGCGGGGGGCGGTCTTCGTCGCCCGGCGATTGCAGGACCCGCTGCGGGAGCTCGTCCGGATCGAGCCCCGGGCCGTCCTGGGACGACAGCATTCCCACGACATCACCCCGGCAACGCTGAGCCGTGCTCTCGAAGAGGTGGTGGAAGGCGTCGTCAACGGCGTTGGCGTGGACCTGAACACGGCGTCGCGTCAGCACCTGGGCCGGGTCTGCGGGATCGGCCCCGCGCTCGCCACCGCCATCGTGGAGCACCGCGAGGCGAAGGGGCCCTTCCGCTCGCGAAAGCAGCTCCTCGAGGTGCCCCGCCTCGGGCCGAAGGCGTTCGAGCAGGCGGCGGCCTTCCTGCGGCTGAGTGGCGGCGAGCATCCCCTCGACGGGACCGGCATTCACCCCGAGCACTACCCGGTGCTCGAGGCGTTCGCGGAGCGCCAGGGAAAGACGGTCGCGGATCTGCTCGGTCCCGGGGCTGCTCTCGTCCGCGACGCGGCCGAGCTCGAAGAGCAGATCGGCCGCTGGGGCCGCGAGGACGTCGTGCGCGAGCTCGAGAATCGAGGGCGCGATCCTCGTTGCGGCTTCCGCCCGTTCTCCTTTCGGGAGGACGTTCGGGAGCTCGGCGACCTCGAGCCGGGGATGGTGTGTCCGGGCCTGGTCACCAACGTCGCGAGCTTCGGAGCCTTCGTCGACGTGGGTGTCGGGCACGATGGACTCGTGCACGTCTCGCAGCTCGGCCGCCGCTTTGCGAAGGATCCCCGAGAGGCGATCCAGCCCGGGGAGCGCGTTCAGGCCCGGGTGCTCAAGGTGGACCGGGAGAAGCGACAGGTCTCCCTCAGCCTGAAGACTGCTCCCCCGGAGCGCCGGCCGGCGCCCCCGCGCCGGGCCGGAAAGCCGGCGCCCCGAACGCAGTCCCGGGGTGCGGATCGACCGGCGTCCCGAGGGGACGGCGGCCGTCGGGGCCAGGGGCGGCCCCGTCCGTCACCCGGGTCGGGACAGCGCACCGGGCCGAAGCTGGCTCGGGACCAGAAGCCGGCGTTCAACAACCCCTTTGCCGTCCTCGCGGACCTCAAGCTCCCGAAGCGCGGGAAGTCGTAGCCTCGATTCCCATCTGCCACAGGATGAACGCGTAGTCGAAGGCGATCTCGCGGAGCCGATCGTATCGGCCGGAAGCGCCTCCGTGGCCGGCGGACATGTTGGTCTCGAGGAGGAGCGGCCGGGTGTCGGTCTTGAGGGCGCGCAGCCGGGCCACGTACTTGGCCGGCTCCCAGTACATCACCTGGCTGTCGTTGAACGATGTCCGGACCAGCATGGCCGGGTAGCTTCGGGCCGCGAGGTTGAAGTAGGGGCAGTAGCCTCGGATGTAGTCGTAGGCCTCCTTCTCCTTCGGATTGCCCCACTCCTCGAACTCTCCCACGGTCAGGGGCAGCGTCTCGTCCAGCATCGTGTTGATCACGTCGACAAACGGGACCTGGAGGAGCACCGCCCGAAAAAGGTCGGGCCGCATGTTGGCGACCGCGCCCATGAGGAGCCCGCCCGCGCTCCCGCCCTCTATCACCAGACGCTCGCCCGCCCCGTAGCCCTCGGCCAGGAGGTGCTCGGCCGTAGCGACGAAGTCGGTGAAGGTGTTCTTCTTCTGCATCATGCGCCCGGCGTCGTGCCACCGCTTGCCCAGCTCGCCCCCACCGCGGACGTGGGCGAGAGCGATCACCACGCCCCGGTCCAGGAGGCTCAGACGGTTCGCCGAGAACGTGACCGGCAGGGGGAATCCGTACGAGCCGTAGGCGTAGAGGTGGAGAGGAGCCGAGCCGTTCCGGGCGACGTCCCGGCGCCGAACGATCGAGATCGGAATGCTCTCGCCGTCTGCCGCTGTCGCCCGGATGCGCTCGGTGCGGTACCGCGACGGCTCATACCCTCCCCGGACCTCCTTCTGCTTCAGCAGGGTCGAGGTCCTCGTCTCCATGTCGTAGTCGAACACGGACGGCGGGGTCACCAGCGACTCGTACTGGTAGCGGTAGACCGCGGAGTCGAACTCCGCGTTGTCGCCGGGGTAGGCCGAGTAGGCGGCTTCGGGGAAGGAGATTCGGTGCCACGAGCCGGTGCGCAGGTCGGTGACCCGCACCTGGGGAAGACCGTTCTCCCGCTCGAAGAGGACCGAGTGGTTGCGGAAGAAGTCGATTCCCTCCAGCATCACGTCCGTCCGGTGGGGCAGGACCTCCTCCCAGCCTTCGCGTCCCGGGCTGGCGATCGGGGCCCGGACGAGGCGGAAGTTCCTTCCGGTGTCGTTCACCCGGAGTAGGAAGTCGGGGCCGCGCTGGTCGACCTCGTACTCCTGGTCGTTCACCCGGGGTGCGATGAGGGTCCATTCGTCGCCCGGCCTCTCGGCCGGGAGGAACCGAGCCTCGGAGGTCGTGAGGCTCTCGATCTCGAGAAGCAGGTAGTCGCCGCTCCGCGTCCGGTCGACGCCGATGTTGAAGGCCGGATCCTTCTCTTCGTAGACGAGCCCGTGCTCCGGCGTTCCGACCGCGTGGCGGTAGAGCCGGTGCTGCCGCTTCGTTGCCTCCTCCTCCACCGTGTAGAACAGCGTCCGACTGTCGGCGGCCCAGGCCGCGGTTCCCGTGCGCTCCGCCACCATTCCCACCTCGCCCGTCCCCAGGTCCTTGACGAAGAGCGTGTACTCCCGGAAGCCCGTGGTGTCGGTGGAGTAGGCCAGCCGGCGGCCGTCGTCGGACACCTCGTAGGCCCCGAGAGCCATGAAGGGCTCCCCTCGCCCGAGCTCGTTGAGGTCGAGGGTGACTTCCTCCGGCGCGTCGGGATGGTCCCGCCGACGGCAGTGGATCGAGTACTGGCGGCCCTCGACGGTCCGCGAGTAGTACCGCCACCCGCCCTTCCGCCAGGGCACGCTCTCGTCGGTCTGCTTGAGGCGGTCCAGCATCTCTGCGTACAGTCGCTCCCGCAAGGTCTCGAGGGGGGCGAGGACCGTGGTGGTGTAGGCGTTCTCGGCCTCCAGATAGGCCTTCACCTCCGGGTTCGACTTGTCGCGGAGCCACGCGTAGTCGTCCGTCCGATGGTCGCCGTGGACCTCGGTCGTCCGGGGAATCCTCTTCGCTACCGGAGGCAGCGGCGAAGAGGCAGCAGCGTGGTCTTCCGGGGGCGAAGGGCTCATGGGCACCTGGGGGTGACGTCGTGAGCGGGTGGTCGACGCCGGGAGAAACGAAAACGCCCGGAGCGTTTCGCCCCGGGCGCCGTTCGGTTCAGCGGCTCTTGAAAGAGTCCCCTACCCGATCTTTTGAACGTTTGCGGCGCGCGGACCCTTCGGGCTGTCGACGATCTCGAAGCTGACCCGATCACCCTCGTTGAGAGTCCGGAAACCCTCTGCCTTGATCTCGGTGTGGTGGACGAAGACGTCCGGACCACCCTCGTGAGAGAGGAAACCGAAACCCTTGGACTCGTTGAACCACTTCACCGTGCCTTCGACCATGAACTACAGGCCTCCTTCGCCTCTGCCTGATGCCTGCTTGCTGCCCGCCCATACAGCAAAGCCGCCCACCGTGGGCGGCTTTTCCGAACGAACGCCAGAGCGACGACCACCAGTGCGCGGGTGAAGCTAGCAGAGGCGGGGTGTGTCGTCAAGACGGGAGGCGCCCCCGGAGGAGCGTGCCCCCGGGGACTACTTGTTGGCGAACCAGTCCGCGTCGATCTGCGTGTACTTCGCCCACTTCTCCGGCAACTCTTCCTCCGGGAAGATCGCCTGGACCGGGCAGACGGGGACGCACGCCCCGCAGTCGATGCAGGTCTCGGGGTCGATGTAGAGCTTGTTCTCGGTGGCAAACTCTGGCGCGTCCTTCTTCGGGTGGATGCAGTCGACCGGACACACCTCGACGCAGGCCGTGTCCTTGGTGTCGACGCAGGGCTCGGCGATGACGTACGCCATGAACGAAACCTCCTTGTGAGCGTAGCTCCCGGGTCTTCCCCGGGAGACAGGCATCGTAGCGCAAAAGCACCCGGCCGTTCTAGCCGGCCCGCCCGGGACACGATCGCCACGGCGAGATCGTGTCCCGGGCCGGGGCCGCCGGCCGGTGCGGCCCCCTACTCCCGGGTCACCTCCCCGTGGAGCTCGAGGAGCCGGCTGTCGCTCGGGTTGATGATGAGGCCGCGTCGCACCTCGGCGAGGGCCCGGTCACGGTCTCCGGCCTTCAGCGCCTTCCGCGCATTCGCCAGACACTCCTCGATGACCACCGCCTCCTCGGCGGCCTGGGCGAGGACGGTGGCTTCCCGGTTGGTGGGGTCTCGCTGCAGGACCGCGTGGGCCTCGGCGAGGGCGTCCGCGAAGCGCCCTCGGTCCATCAGTTCGCTGGCGCGGGCGAGGCGCTCCTCGGGCCCCAGCTCGGGGGTGGGGAGGGCCTGCGGTGTCGGCGTCGGCTCCCGTGTGGGGAGGGGTGTGGGCTCCGGTGTCGCCGAGGGGGTGGCGGTCGGCGTCGGCTCCGGGAGACCGTCCGTCGGCTCGAGGAGGGGCGCCGCGGCCGTCGGAGCGGAGGAAGCGGGGGGTGGCGTCGCCGGGGTCGGCTCCGACCACGGTCTCGGCCCCGGCCTCATCGCGAGCCACCCGGCGAAGGCGAGGAGCCCCACCGCGCCGACACCGAAGATCCAGGCGAGCCCGAGGGCCCACCGCGACCGCGGGGGCGAGGGAGCCGGCCTCCTCGGCGGGCGGGGCCCGCCCGAGGACGCCCGCCGGCGCGGCGACGGAGCGCGCGGAGTGCGCAGGGTCGCCGTCGGCGCGGACGACTGCGGCGTCTGCTCGGGCGCCGGCGGCGGGGTGGGACGGACGAGGAGAGCGAGGTCGGCGGGGGCCGTCAGGTCCACCGACCCCCCGAGGTCCTGCACGGCGAGGGCGAGGTCGGCCGACATCCCCTGGGCGTCGGGGTAGCGCTCCTCCCGCTCCCGGGCCAGGGCCCGCCGGATCACCTTCCGGAGCCTCTCCCACCGGGGCCCTGGCGGGACGAGGCCCAGGTTCACCTCCTCGTGGAGGATCTTGAAGACCACCGCCACCACCGTGTCGGCCTTGAAGGCCTTCTCTCCCGTGGCGAGCTCGTAGAGGATGAGGCCCACCGAGAACAGGTCGCTCCGCCCGTCGATGTCTCCCCCCTGGACCTGCTCCGGCGACATGTAGTTGGGCGTGCCCACCACGACTCCAGAGCCGGTGCTCAGGCCCCCGGGGCCGGCCAGGCGGGCGACCCCGAAGTCCATGATCTTGGCCGGGCGCCCGAAGGGCAGGAAGACGTTGGAGGGCTTGATGTCGCGGTGAACGATGCCGTTCTCGTGAGCCTGCCCGAGTCCGGCGAGGACCTGGAGGACGACGGGCAGGGTCACCCGCGGGTCGGGCCGGAGGCCGTCGTCGAGAGCGCGTTGGAGATCCACGCCCTCGAGCAGCTCGAGAGCCATGTAGGGCGCCCCCTCGTGCTCGCCGAGCTCGTAGATCACGATGATGTTGGGGTGCTGGATGCGCGCCACCGCGCGCGCCTCCTTCAGGAAGCGCCCCCGCGTTTCGGCGTCGGTCAGTCCGGCGGACATGACCTTCAGGGCGACGTCGCGGTCGAGGGTGTCGTCCCGCCCCCGGTAGACCGTCCCCATCGCCCCCTTTCCCAGCTCGCCGAGGACCCGGTACCGGCCGATGCGTCTCGGAGCGCCCATCGCTGGAATGATATCCTCGCGGGCCGTGCGTGCGGTGGTGCAGAGGGTTTCGGAGGCCTCCGTCCGTGTCGACGGTGCGGTGACCGGGCGGATCGGGCCGGGCCTGGTCGTACTCCTCGGTGTCGGCCGAGACGACGAGGAGCGGGACGCGGAGTACCTCGCGGACAAGGTCCTCCACCTGAGGGTCTTTCCCGACGAGGAGGGTCAGATGAACCGCTCGGTCGTCGACGTCCACGGGGCAGTCCTGGTCGTCTCCCAGTTCACCCTGCTGGGGGATGTTCGCCGGGGTCGCCGGCCCTCGTACACCGAAGCCGCGCGTCCAGAGGAGGCGGACCGGCTCTACGGATGCTTCGTGGAGCGTCTCCGTCCCTCGGGGCTGGAGGTGGCCACCGGCGTCTTCCGGGCGATGATGGACGTGTCCCTCGTGAACCAGGGTCCGGTCACGATCCTCCTCGACTCCCACAAGCAGTTCTGACTGCGCACGGGCATCCGGGGGCGCCCGGCGCCAGATCTTGCTGATCGCGGGGCGTCCGCGCCGAGTGTGGCGGTGCGAAATGCAAGACCTGACCCCTTTTCGTTGCTACAGTCGGAGGGAAGAGCTTTCCGAGACAGGAGTCCTCCCATGTCGTCTCGAGTCGTGACGAATTTCATGCGGCAGCAGGGCTTTGGTGAGGAGCCGGACGAGGCCCGCCGGGCCCACTTCGACGGCCTCACCTTCCAGCCCCGGATCGTCTTCCCCACCGTACTTCTCGCCATCGTCCTGCAGTCGCCCGGGCTCCACCTCGTGATCTCCGCCGTGCTCTGGTGGAACACCCTGGTCCCGGCCCTCAACCCCTTCGAGCTCGCCTACAGCCGCTGGATCGCCCGCCCCCGGGGCCGCGGGCCCCTCCCGCCGGCTCCCGGTCCAAGACGCATGGCCCAGGGCATGGCCGCCGCGTTCAATCTCGGCGCCGGAGTCGGCCTCCTCACCGGCCACGCCACCTTCGCCTGGGTGATGGAGGCGTTCCTGGTGCTGGGCTTCTCGGCTCTCCTGTTCGCCCGCTTCTGCGTGGGGGCGTACCTCTACCACCTGCTGAAGGGCCGATTCGACTTCGCCAACGCCACCCTGCCCTGGTCGAAGGGCTAGTTCTAGTCGCCTCCGGACGTCTCGTCGGGCGTCCGGCGCGGAGTGGGGCCCCGGGCACCGTCTGGCCAGCGGGGACGTCGTTCCTTCCCGTCGGGGAAGACGACCTTGCCGTGCAGGATGCAGCCCAGCATTCCCGGAACGCAGTACGCTCCGTTCACGCGCTGGCAGAGCTCATCGACCTCGTGCGGGCAGCCAAACGACCCCATGGGAGTGGGAATCGTAGCACGCGGCCTCTGGACCGTCGGCGTCGAGCGCGGGGGCGAGACCCGTGCTACCTTGAGGGTTCCACATGCTGCGCCTCTCGCTGGCATCTGCCCTCGCCCTCGTCGGAGTCCTGCTCCTTCCCGTGACGGTCGTACCCGCCCCGGGTCCGGACGGGTGGGAGGCGTTGTCGACACCGGCCCAGTCCTTCGTGGTCGAGGACGTCCAGGGTCGCTCGCTGAGCTCGAAGGACCTGGCGGGGCGGGTCGTGGTCATCGATTTCTGGGCCACCTGGTGCTCCCCGTGCCTGCGCGAGCTGCCCGAGCTTGTCGAGTACCACCGGCGTCTCGAGGGGCGGGACGACGTGGCCCTCCTGAGCTTCAATGTCACCGACGAGCGCGCGGACCTCGAGGCCTTTCTGGCCGAGCGGAAGATCGCGTTCCCCGTGTACCTCGGCGACGACCTCATCGGGCCCTACGAGCTGGTGGCCTTTCCCACCAAGCTCGTCATCGACATGCGCGAGCCGGGACCCGAGGGCCGGGGAGTCGTCCGCTTCCGCCGTGAGGGCTACACGCCGGCGGCCAGCATCGAGGCCCGCGTCGAGGAACTGCTCGCCGCCGCTCCCTGAGCCCTACCCCTCGCCGGGGCCGGGCTCCTCGAGCCGCCTCACGACGACGACCGTCGCGTCGTCGTCCCACGGTCGATCGGCGCCGTGGGCCGTCACCGTCTCGTAGAGCCGGTCGAGGATCTCCTGGGCGCTGGCCCCGCGGTTGTCGAGGACGACCTGTCGGAGCCGCTCGGTCCCGAAGAACTCCCCCGAAGGGTCCGGGCGCTCGAGGATCCCGTCGGTGCACATGACCAGGACCTCCCCGGTGCGGATCCGGGCAAAGCCGCGCCGGAACCTCACCTCGGGAAGCGGACCCACGACCGTTCCCCCCACGCTCAGCTCCTGATCCCTGGCGCGGCCGGGTTTCGGGTCCCGGAAGAAGAGTATCGGCGGCGGGTGCCCCGCGTTGACGTACACCAGGTTTCCGTCCGCCTCAAGCTCCCCGTAGAACACGCTCACGAAGCGGCTCGAGAGGCGCGAGCGGTGGATCACGCGATTGAGCTTGGCGAAGACGTGGACGATCTTGAGGTCCTTCTCGATGCCCATCCGGAGACCGGTCACCACGTCCCGCACCACGAGAGCGGCGGGGAGGCCGTGGCCACTGGCGTCCCCGATGGCGATCCCGAGAATGTCCTCCCCGAGATCGTGGAAATCGTAGAAGTCCCCGCCCACCTCCTCCGCGGCCACCGAGCGGCAGGCGACCTCGTAGCCGGGGTAGACTGGCGGCTCCTCCGCGAGGAGGCTCCTCTGGATCTCCTCGGCCTCGCGAAACGAGCCTCTCACCCGTGCGTCCACCAACCGTGCGTCGAGGGCAGCGCGGATGGTGTTGAGGGCGAAGTCCAGCTCTTCCATCTCCCACCCGTTCACGAGGACGAAGAGAAGACAGTAGCGCTGGGGCCGCTGGCCGACCACGAGGCCGGCGGCGGGAGCCTGGGGCAGAAGTCCGAGCTGTCGCGGGGTCCCGGCAGCACCGGCGTTGTCGCCGAAGATGTAGACGCGGTGCTCGATGATCTCTGCGAGCGGGTCCTGGGAGGGGTCGAGCACCTCCGCCACCGAGTCAAAGGCATCGCCCACCGCCCGAGCGAGGGTGAAGCCGTCCCGGCGCTCGACGTAGAGAAGGCCCGCCGAGAGGTGAAGGTCCTCCCCGAGCTTCGCGAAGGCCTGCTCCAGGAAGGCCTCGACCATCTTCGCCTGGGTGCGCCTCGGCGGAAGCTCCCCGAAGAGCTGGTCGAGGCGACGGTAGAGGTGCTTGGCTCTGTCCATTCGAGGTGATCTCAGGGGCGCCCGGTATCGCGCCCAAAGCGGAACATCCTAGCACCGGACCTGGTTCAGGCCGACGGCGAGGCCGCGCCGCCGATCTCCCGGTCGATCAGCTCGACGACCTCGTACACGGCACGGTTGGGGGGAAGGGCGGCCAGACGCGCGCGGATTCGCGCGAGCGCTTCCGGGTCGCGGTGAAGCTCCGCCACCGCCCCCGGGATCTC
>JAJDNS010000003.1 GCA_022340585.1 Acidobacteriota bacterium | reverse complement strand
GTGGGGAGGCGCAGGTGGTAGAGGAGCGAGGACGGCCCGGTGAAGCCCTTGTTGCCCACGAGCTCCTCGTAGTGGATCCCGCCGTCCTCCTTGCGGAAGGCAACGTGACGCTTGCGAGGGACCTCGCCCAGCTGGTGGTAGATCGGCATCTGATCCTCCGGGGTGAAGCTTCATTGTAGGATACCGGCTCCCGGTTCCGCTGCCGGACGTTCCCGCGGAGGTGTGAAGTGGCGTGGCTGACCGACCCTGAGGCCTGGATCGCCTTCGCGACCCTGGCGGCCCTGGAGATCGTCCTCGGGATCGACAACATCGTCTTCATCTCGATCCTGGTCGGGAAGCTCCCCGAGGATCGCCGCGCCCTCGGCTACCGCCTCGGCCTCGGCCTGGCCATGGTCATGCGCATCCTGCTCCTCGTGGTCATCAGCTGGGTGATGGGCCTCACCCGGCCCCTCTTCTCGGTCCTCGAGCACGTGGTGAGCGGACGGGACATCGTCCTGGTCCTCGGAGGTCTCTTCCTCGTGGCCAAGGCCACCTTCGAGATCCACGACGATCTCGAGGGCAAGGAGAAGAAGGGTCCGTCGGCCGCGGGCACCGCCTCGTTCGCCGCCGTGCTCACCCAGATCATGCTCCTCGACATCGTCTTCTCCCTGGACTCGGTCATCACCGCGGTGGGGATGGTCGATCGGGTCGGCATCATGGTCGCGGCCATCGTCACCGCGGTCCTGGTGATGATGCTGTTCGCGAAGACGATCGGGGACTTCGTCGGCCGTCACCCCACCATCCGCATGCTGGCCCTGTCCTTCCTCCTCATGATCGGGGTCATGCTGGTGGTGGAGGGGACCGGGAACCACGTGCCCAAGGGCTACATCTACTTCGCGATGGCCTTCTCGCTCTTCGTGGAGGTCCTCAACATGAAGGCCGGCTCGCGGGGGGCGAAGCCCGTCAAGCTCCGGTAGGGCTACCTCTCCGGCGCCTTCTCCAGGTCGAGCAGATAGAGCCCGTCTCCCGTCCCGGGCGGCGAGCTCGACTGGGACTCCTGGAAGGCGATGAATCGCCCGTCGTCGCGCACCACGGGGTTCGAGGCGCGGAAGCCCTCGACGTCGGAGAAGTGGGTCAGCCGCACGGAGTCCTTCCCCGTGCCGTCGAGGCGGAGACGGTAGAGCTCGATCGTGCTGGTTCCCTTCCGGTCGTGGTGGTCGCACTCGATCAGGGTGTGGACACCGTCCGGGAAGACGCCCTCCGGCTCGTCGTACTGGCCGGGCGCCTTCGAGTAGTTGACGGTCTCCCCGGTCTCCAGGTGCGTGCCCATGGTCTCGGCGGTGAAGACGCCTTCGTCCGTGTGGCCGTACTGGGCCCAGACCACTCGGCCCTCTGGCCGACGTCGGTCAGAGGAGTGATGTGGGGAGGGAGCTTCTCCTTCGGGAAGGACCCCGCCGGCGAGTCCGCGGGCAGCGTCACCAGCGCGACGGCGACGAGGGCGGTGAGTGTCGTCCAGCCGCGTCTCTTCATCTGCTCCTCTCCTCTTCTCCCGATGGGGCCCCACTCCGCGGGGCGCCGGCCGGCGGCCGCTACTGCCGCTGGTACACCCTCACCCAATCGAGCAGCATCCGATGGGGGAAGAGCGAGTCATCGATCCCCTCGAGGCCGCCCCAGGAGCCCCCGATGGCGACGTTGAGGATGATGAACTCGGGCTGGTCGAAGGGCCAGGCCGCCGTCCCGGTGTGCTCGTTCTCGAAGGTGAAGTACGCCTCGCCGTCCATCAAGATGGTGATCTGCTCCGGATTCCAGACCATCGAGTAGACGTGGAAGGCCTCCCACGGCGGAGGGCTGGCCTGGATGGTGCCGTTCTTGTGGTTGCCCCTCGTGTGGTTGTAGGCCTCGGTGTGAACCGCCCCGTGGATGGTCAGGGGATCGAACCCCACGTTCTCCATGATGTCGATCTCGCCGCAGCGGGGCCAGCCGGCCTGCCGGACGTTCGCCCCGAGCATCCAGAGGGCGGGCCAGGTGCCCCGCCCGGTGGGCAGCTTCGCCCGAATCTCCACTCTTCCATACAAGAACTCGGCCAGACCCTCGGTCTTGAGGCGCGCGGACGTGTACTCGTAGCCCATCCACGGCTCCTTGCGGGCCTCGATGACGAGGTGGCCGTTCTCCACCCGGGCGTTCTCCGAGCGCGAGGTGTAGTACTGGGCTTCGTTGTTGGCGATGTAGCCGATGTCGTAGGTCCACTTCGCGGGGTCGGGAGACCCCGGCGTGTCGAACTCGTCGGCGAACACCAGGGTCCAGTCGCCAGACGGCGGCGGAGGCGTGGGGGTCGGGGAGGGGGAGGGGCTGGGTCCGGACGGGGTGGTGCCGCCGCCGGCGCAGCCCGAGAGACACAGGGCCAGTAGAAGGGGAGCGAGCGTCGCGCAGGACCGCAGAGCTGGGGACACGGTGGACCTCCCGGCCTGCCTCTCGAGGGACAGGTCCCCGGCATTGTATCGGCCTCTTCGTGCTCTCGCCGCCGGATCAAACGAACGAGGAACGCTCAGCTCTCGTCCGCGCGCCTCTCGTCGGCGTCGCGGACCACGCGGCGCCTCTTCGGCGGCTGCCGCGCCAGGCGCCCCAGCACCGCGTCGACTCCGCCCTCGGCGGCGTGGACGTCGGCGTCCGTGGGCTCGCCCGGCCCGTAGCGGGCCCGGGCGAAGGTCTCGGTGATGCTCCCGAGGGACGTCCGGGGCTCCCCGAGGGCGCTGGCGAACTCCTCCGGGGTCTCGCTCGGACGCCGGGGGAAGCCGGCGCGCTCCGCTCCCCGTAGCAGATTGAGGTAGGCCCGCACGATCCGGCCGCGCCGACCCGGGTACTCCGGGAGGGCTCGGGTCCGCTTCGCCTCCCGCCGAATCCGCTCCAGCCCTCCCCGCAGGGGCTCGGGCGTCTCGATGGACTGCACCTCGCCGCCCTTCGAGCGGGCGAGCCAGCGCCCGACGGCGTAGATGGCCACGGCGCCGGCGATGGCCGCGAGGAGGAGCGCCCGCAAGGCCTTCAGGTCGAGCTCCTGCTGCCCCTTCTCGTCCTCGAGGGGGACGTACCCTTCCTCCACCGGGTCGGGCACCACCACCGGGGCGGCCTCGGGGGCGAGCCGGGCGACGGCCAGCCCCAGGAACACGGCCACCGGCACCACCAGGACCGCCGTCCGCCAGAAGGCCAGGGCGGTGTAGGGCCCGTCGTCGATGCGGTGCGCCGAGAGGAGACGGATGTGGTGGTCCAGGCCGAGGAAGAGACCGGTGAGGCCGAGGGCCGAGGACACCGCCCACGCGCCGAGCCCGCCCCCCCGCAGCGCGGCCAGGGTGATGAGGGCGAGGGCGTGGCCCACCACGCCCCGGGGATGCGGGGTCAGGTGCCGCAGGCCGAGGACGACGAGGGCGTAGCCGGCGAGCACGTCCGAGAGGAAGCCCAGGAGGTCCGGCCGGGGCTTGACCGCGGCCAGCACGAGGGCGAGGACCAGCAGGCTGAGCTGGATCGTCCCGAGGAAGACGGCGATCTTGTCGCGGCGCTTCATCTCGATGGCGGAGAAGGGTGTCGCGAGCCTCTCCCCGACGAGCCCGACCGCGCCGAGGGCGAGAGCCCACAGCACCAGGTCCAGGGCCGTTGCGTCACCCCACGCGAGGAGGGCACAGGCGACCCCGTCCAGGAGGAGCAGGTAGAGAATCGCGGAGGCGAGGGCCCTCACGCGGTGGCCTCCCTCCCCAGGGCGAAGAGCTCGGGGTGGACCAGGACCTCCTCGGGAGTGTCGTCCACGCCGAGGATGGCGGCCGGGACGTCGAGACCCAGAAGGCACTCCTCGAGAGCACGGCGGCGCTCTCTCACCTCTGCCACCGGAGTGGGCGGCCGGTCCACCGGCGTGAAGCTCAGGGAGTCGATGGCCACCACCAGCGGCCGCGCGATCGTCGCCTGCAGGCCCTCGATCGTTCGCGACAGCCGGTCCAGGTCGACCTCGGTGGTGCCGAGGAGGAGAGCGGCCGTGGCCCCCGCCGGCACCAGCTCCCGGTGCTGGTCCACGAGGTCGAGGAGGGGCGTCGTGCCGGTCTGGCGGGCGATCACGAGCCGGTGCAGCGCGGCGGCAAGATGCACCTCGCCCTGGCCGGGGGGCACCAGGACCGAGCGGTCCTGCTCCGCCACGAGCCCGAAGCGATCGCCGCGCCGGTGAGCGGTCCAGAGCAGGGAAGCGGCGGTCCGCACGAGATGCTCCAGCGTGGACTTGCGCCCGAGGCCGGCCCGGCCCCGGCGGTCGAGGTCGAGGAACAGGGTGAAGACCGGCTCCAGGTCACGCTCGTACTCGCGGATCATCGGGACGCCGCGCCGCGCCGTCGCCGGCCAGTGGATGCGGCGCACGTCGTCGCCGGGCTGGAACTCGCGCACTCCCCGGAAGAGCAGGCTCTGCCCGGCGGCGGCCTCGGTCACGTCGCGGGGAACCAGGGTCGACTGCCCGCCCTGGGGAGCGAGGGCGCCGATCTCCACCGCCCTGGGAAAGACCTCGAACGGCTCCATGTGCTCGAGGACGCGCCGCGCGAAGAAGAGCCCCAGGGGGTCCCAGCTGCCCACCGAGAGCGGCCCCACGGTGTACAGCCCCCACTGGCGGGCCACGAACCCGCGGTACGAGAGGATGCGCCGGTGCAGGGGCGGCAGCGGCCCGGGCTCGAGGACGCTCTGCCGGTCGGCGAGCCCGGCGCCGAACACGTCGCCCGCTTCCACGAAGCGGGCCGGGCGCGCGGCATGGTTCTCGAGGACGAGGTCCACGGTGAGGAGATCGTCCTCGAAGGCGCTGGGAGGCAGGGAGCGCCGGACCTCGACCCCGCGCAGCCCCCGGCGTGCGGACAGGAAGGCCAGGGCGAGGAGGACCGCCGTCCCGACGGCGAAGCCGAGCAGGGCCACCGAGCCGCTGGCCAGGCCGAGGAGCCCGGCGAGGACGGCCAGCGCACTCAGGAACCCGCGCCAGGGCGAGCGGTCGTCCAACCGCTACCTCGGCTCGTAGTCCACCGGCACCTCCACCTTGCGCAGCACCTCCTCGATCACCCGGGACCCGTCCATGCCCTGCACCCGGGAGTGGGGCTTCACGTGCACCCGGTGGGCGAGGACGGTCTGGGCGAGGGCCTTCACGTGGTCCGGGGTGACGAAGGCGCTGCGTCGGATGGCCGCGAGGGCCTGGGCCGCCCGCACCAGGAAGAGCCCCCCCCGCGGACTCGCTCCGAAGGCGGCGTGGGGATGCCTCCGGGTCTCGGCGACCAGCTGCTGCACGTAGCGGCGCAGCGACTCGTGGACGAAGACCTTCCGCACCGCGTTCTGGGCGGTCATCAGGTGCTCGGCGTCCATCACCGGCTTGAGGTCTCGGAGGGGGTGGGTCTCCCGCTGCGCCCGCATCATCTCGACCTCGGTCTCGTCGTCCGGGTAGCCGATGGAGACCCGCATCATGAAGCGGTCGAGCTGGGCCTCGGGCAGGGGGAAGGTGCCCGCCATCTCCACCGGGTTCTGGGTGGCGATGACGACAAACGGCATGGGGACCCCGTAGGCAGTGCCGTCCACGGAGACCTGCCGCTCCTCCATGGCCTCGAGGAAGGCGGCCTGGGTCCGGGGCGTGGCCCGGTTGACCTCGTCCACGAGGAGCACGTTGGTGAAGACCGGCCCCGGCCGGAAGTTGAACTTCGACTCCTTCGGGTCGTAGACCGAGACCCCGGTGACGTCGCTGGGGAGGAGATCGGGGGTGCACTGGACCCGGCGGTAGCGGCCCTGGACGGAGAGGGCGAGGGCGCGGGCGAGAATCGTCTTGCCCACGCCGGGGAGGTCCTCGACGAGGACGTGCCCCCGCGCGGCCACGGTGGCCACGACCTTCTCCACCGCCTCGTGCTTGCCGAGGATCACCCGCTCGATGTTGTCGATGAGCCGGCCGAAGACCGGCAACCCCGCGGCGCCGGGGCGAGCCCGCTCCGCCCCCTCCACCGGCCCTTCAGTGGCCAATTCGAACCCTCCCCGCCCGGCCGTTTCGCCGGCCTCCCCGGGCCTGCCCCGTGGCGGGACCCATGGTAACGCGGTCGCCGGACACCCGGCATGTCCGATTGCCAGACGCGTCTGTCCGGGTCGGGGAAGAGGGCGAAGGAGCCCGGGAGACGTACGTTCCTCAAAAACAGAGACTTATCCGGTGGAAAAGCCGAGTTGGCCCACTCCTTGCTCTCCCCACGGCCAGTGGGGAGGACGCTGTGACACGCAGAATGACGAGAAAGAGTCAGGCCGGCTTCAGCCTCATCGAGCTCCTGGTGGCCATGGTCGCGACCATGGTCATTGCCGGGGCGGTGTTCAAGCTCATGACGGCGGGGAACTCGGCCTTCCGCCGTGAGCCCGAGCTGTCCGACCGCCAGCAGCAGATCCGCATGGGGATGAGCGTCATCGCAGAGGACATCCTGCGAGCGGGGGCGGGTATGCCCCACTTCATGCAGATCTTCGAGAACGGCCTCGATGGCGTGGGCTCGATGGGATCGACTGGGCAGAACACGGACGAGATCGAGATGCTCACCGCTTCCGACTGTCCGGTGCTGAGCGTCTGCAGCAGCCCTGGAACGAACGTCGTCACCCGCCAGGAGCTCTCGCCCTGCTTCAGCCTGCCCAACGTGGCTCTCCTCATCGACGTCGATCCTCCCAAGGTGGGGGCATACTGGGCGGAGGACCCCGGGGCGGCCACCGTCGCTTCGTGCAGTGGCAGCGCGTCGGCCCGAAACGGCCACATCAACCTGCCGCCGGGCCAGTCGGACCTGAACCGCCCCGGGGGGCCGGGCTTCGATCCCGACTTCCTGATGGTGGGGGCGGTGGCGCGTTACCGGATCAACGTCGCCGCCGACGGTACGCCCAACCTCGAGCGGAGCCCCACCGGCGGGATGGACAAGGACGGAACCCCCTGGCAGGTCGTCGCCCGAGGCGTCGAGGACATGCAGATCGAGTACCTGAACGGCACCGCCTGGAACGACGAGCCAGGGACGGTGAGCTGCGCCGCAAGCTGCGCCAACCCGACCCCCGCCGACTACGACACCATCGTGCGGAAGGTCAGGGTCCGCCTCTCGGCCCGGGCCTTGGCCCCCAATCTCCAGGGCGCCACCACCAGCGCGGTGGGCGACGCGGTGCGGGGAGAGCTCACCTCCGAGTTCGTCCCCAAGGCGGCCGGAACCGCCCTCCAGATCAGCGGCAGCGAGATCTGAACCACCTCTCGGGGCCCGGGCAAGCCCAGCCGGTCACAGATCCTCGAATCGACGACCTGTGACCGGCCTCACCTTTCTGACGACATCCTCGCGTACCATGTACCTTGGACGAGATTCGGGAGGGGCGCCGTGACACGAAAAGACCAGCTGGACGAGGAGCAGGCCGGCTTCAGTCTGATCGAATTGATGGTCGCGCTGGTGGCGACGATGATCATCGCCGCAGCCATATTCGGGCTGCTGACCGCGGGGAACACCGCGTTCCGCCGCGAGCCGGAGCTGGCCGACCGCCAGCAGAACATCCGCATCGCCATGAGCGTCATCGCCGACGACATCATGCGGGCCGGAAGCTCCATGCCCGCCTTCCTGCAGGTCTTCACCGACGGTCTGAACGGGGCCGGGCCGATGGGCTCCAGCGGGCAGGCGACGGACGAGCTGCAGCTGATCGCGGCGAGCGACTGCCAGGTGCTGAGAGTGTGCCGGAGCGACGGTGTCAACGTCGTCACCGGCCCCCTGATCCCCACGTCCTGCTACGCCCTGCCCAACGTCGTCTTCCTCGTGGACACCGCCTGCACCACCCAGGACAACGAGTGCGCGGGCGTCTACTGGGCCGAGCCCTCGGGAGACACGTCGTCCTGCCCCGGTTCCACCGGGTCGGGCACCGGCAACGGGCACGTGAACCTCCCGCCCGGCCAGGCCGAGCTGGTGCCCAACCCACCGGGAGGGCCCGCGTTCAACCCCAACTTCATCGGGGTCGGGTCCTTCGCGCGGTACCGGATCAGGACCGACGCCGAGGGCACGCCCAACCTCGAGCGGAGCAACACCGGCGGCATCAACGTGGGGACCGGCAACACCTGGGAGATCGTCGCCCGCGGGATCGAGGACCTGCAGATCGAGTACCTGAACGGCACCGGCGCCGCTTCCTCGCCCGCCGTCTGGACCGACAACCCGGGCCTCGTCACCTGCGCGGCCTGCCCGACCGCCACCATGGCCGACTACAACACCATCGTCCAGCGGGTCCGGGTCCGTCTCTCGGCCCGGGCCCTGGCTCCCAATCTCCAGGGGCAGACAGGGTCCACGGGGGCCGGCGTGCCCGACGCGGTGCGCGGCGAGCTCATCTCGGAGTTCGCGCCCAAGGCCGCCGCGATGACGCTGGCCATTGCCAACCGGGAGCTGTAGCCCCTTTCCGGCGCTCTCGAGCGCCGCGCGACACGCGCCCCCGCCCCCGGCCGGTGGGTCGTTTGGCTCAAGAAGGGGGGGCGGTCCCGCTGGTAGGATAGGGGCATGATTGTCCTCGTCCTCAACAGCGGAAGCTCCTCCCTGAAGTTCCAGGTCATCGACACCGATCTCGAGGCCATCGAGAAGAGCGCCGACAAGACCCTGGCCCAGGGGGTCATCGAGCGGATCGGCTCCGAGGCCCTCATCACCCTCCGGGCCGAGGGAAACCCCCCGTCCCGGAGCACGGCGCCCCTGCGCGACCACCGGGCGGCGCTGGACAAGGTCCTCCGGTGGCTGGTCTCGCCCGACTCCAAGGTCCCCGGCGTGGCCTCGATCGGCGACATTTCGGCAGTGGGCCACCGCGTGGTCCACGGCGGTGAGAAGTTCACGAAGTCGGTGGCCATCGACGACGCGGTGGTGGACCAGATCGAGGACTGCATCGAGCTCGCGCCGCTGCACAACCCGGCCAACCTCAAGGGGATCTACGCCGCCCGGGAGATCCTCGGCCAGGGCGTCCCCCAGGTCGCGGTCTTCGACACCTCGTTCCACTCCACGATGCCGGACACCTCGTACCTCTACGCCATCCCCTACCAACTCTACGTCCGACACAAGGTCCGGCGCTACGGGTTCCACGGGACGTCGCACCGGTACGTCGCCTACCGCTACCGGATCCTCACCGAGAAGTCCTACGACGACACCAACATCATCACCGTCCACCTGGGCAACGGCTGCTCGGCCTGCGCGATCCAGAAGGGCAGCTCGATCAACACCTCGATGGGCCTCACTCCCCTCGAGGGCCTGGTCATGGGCACCCGCGGGGGCAACATCGACCCGTCGATCCTGGAGTTCCTGCACCACAAGGAAGGACTCTCGCTGGACCAGCTCGACACCCTCCTCAACAAGCAGTCGGGTCTGCTCGGGGTCTCCGGGCTCACCAACGACATGCGGGACCTCCTGGAGGAGGAGCGGCTCCACCAGGACCGGCGAGCCCGGCTCGCCATCGACATCTTCTGTCAGAGGGTGAAGTTCTACCTCGGGGCCTACATGGCCCAGATGAACGGGGCCGACGCCGTGGTCTTCACCGGGGGCATCGGCGAGAACTCCCCCGAGGTCCGCGAGCGGATCTGCAAGGACCTGGACGTCCTCGGGATCGCCATCGACAAGAAGAAGAACAAGGCCACGGTGGGCCGCAAGGAGGGCGACATCTCCTCCGAGAAGGCGAAGGTGCGGGTCTGGGTCCTCCCCACCAACGAGGAGCTTCTCATCGCCCGCGACACCGTGCGCTGCGTCAAGGACGCCCCACGCCGCTGGTAGGGCGACTCGAAGCAGGGGCGGGCGCGTGAGCGGGCCGACCCCGGGCCGGTTTCGCGCGGCCTTTCTCCTCCTCACCGTGATCTGGGGCACGACCTGGGCGGTCATCCGCCTGGGCCTGCAGGGGATCCCGCCTCTCACCGGGGTGGCGCTGCGCTTCGCCATCGCCGGGGCCCTGCTGCTGGCCCTCGTCCCCCGCCTCGGGGTGCGCTTCCGCTGGAGCCGGGAGGAGCTCGGGCTCTGGGCGGTCAACGGGATCTTCTCCTTCACCGCGTCCTACACGATCGTGTACTGGGCCGAGCAGCACATTCCCTCGGGGCTGACCGCGCTCCTCTTCGCCACCTACCCCCTCTTCGTCGCGGTGATCGCCCACTTTGCCCTCCCCGGGGAGCGCCTCGGGCGGCGGGCGGCGGCGGGCATTCTCCTGGGGTTTGCCGGGGTGGCGGTGATCTTCTCCGACGACCTCCAGCTCCTCGGCGGCGCCCGCGTGCGCGAGGTGGCCCTGGTCATGCTCCTGTCGCCGATCGTCTCCGCGGTGGCCACGGTCGCGGTCAAGCGCTGGGGCGCGGGGATCCACCCCCTCTCCCTGACCGCGGTCCCCATGCTTCTCACCGCCGCGGTCGTGGGCACGTTGGCCCTGCTCTTCGAGAGGGGAGCCCCGCTCGTCTTCGACCTGCGCTCGGTGGGGGCCCTGCTCTATCTGGCGGTCTTCGGGTCGGCCATCACCTTCACCGTCTACTACTGGATGCTCGCTCACACCCCGGCCACGCGGGTCGCGCTCATCGCCTACACCATCCCCATCGTCGCCGTCGCGGTGGGGGCGCTGCTCTTCCAGGAGCCGGTCCGGCCGCGGGTGGTTCTGGGCGGTTTGCTGGTGCTCATGGGCGTCGCGGTGGTGACCCGCCGCCGCTAGACCTCCGGGGGCGCCGGTCGACCCTCGCGCTCGCGGACCTGTCGCCAGAGCAGCTCGTTCTCCGGGACGGGGACGCCCAGGCGCCGCCCCTCGGCCGCGACCGCCCCGTTCAGGGCGTCGATCTCGGTGATCGCCCCCCGGTCGAGGTCCCGCTGCATCGAGGAGCGGCGGTCGGCGGTGGCCCGCACGAGCTGCACCGCGAGGGCGCCGGGGTCCGCGCCCAGGTCGATCCCCTTCGCCTCGGCCACCGCGCCGACCTCGCTGGCGATGGCGAGGAGGCGGGCGTGAAGCTCGGGCTCCTCGAGGAGCGCGCCGTTGGGGACGTTGGCGAGGGCCGTGATGGGCTCGAGGGCGCAGTGGGCGACGAGCTTGCGCCAGAAGAGACGGGGCAGGTGGGGTGTCGCGTCCACGCCGATTCCGGCCGCGCGGAGCCACCGGGCCACGGGGCGAAGGATCTCTTCCGCTCCCGGCTCCTCGCCGAGGATGACGAGGCCGGGCACGACCGTCACCGCCCCCGGGCCGACCAGGGTGGCCTGGTAGAGGGCCACCCCGGCGACGACGCGCCCGCTCCCCGCGGACGTCTCGAGGGTCTCGCGGTTGCCGAGCCCGTTCTGCAGCGTGAGAACCAGCCCCGACGGCGAGAGGACCCGGGCCGCGTGGGGCGCGATCGAGGCGGTCTGGTGGCTCTTGCCCAGCACCAGGGCCACCTCGACGGGATGCGGGGCCCGCTCGAGGGGGGCGGTGGGGACGCGCACGGACCAGGTGGTCTCCGGATCATAGACGACGATCCCCCGGTCCGCGATGGCCCGCCGGCCTTCCCCCCACGAGCCCACCAGGGTGACCGCGCCGTGGCCCGACCTCGCGAGGCGGGCCCCGAGGGCACAGGCCAGGGCCCCGGTCCCGAACACCGCGCAGTTCACCGTGGGCGCCCTCCGCGGGCCCCGGGCTTGTGGGCCACGGCCACGAGGCGCTCCGACTCTCGCCCGTACGGGGCGCCCCCCAGGCTCCCGTACAGCCGGATCCGGACGAAGCCGGCCGCGAGGAGCCGGTCCTTCAGCTCCTGCCCCGAGTAGATGGTGTGGTGGAAGCGAAAGGTCCGGGTGCGTCCCCGGCGGACCAGGACCCACTCGTTCCGGATCCGGGTCCAGTCGTCGAGGATCTCGTGGCTCTGCACCAGTCGGGACCCGTCCGGCCGGGTGTCCATCGTGGTGGGCTGGAACACGCCCGCGAGGAACTCCTTCCCGACCAGCTCCATGAGGAAGACACCTCCCGGCTTCAGGCTGGCGAGGACGTTGCGGAGGACCAGCACGTCGTCGTCCTTCTCGTCGAAGTAGCCGAAGGAGGTGAACATGCTGAGGGCGAGGTCGAAGGCCTCCGCCCGGACGAAGTCCCGCATGTCGGCCCGGACCCACTCCACTGGAACACCGGCCCGCCGCGCCCGCGACCGCGCCCGGTCCAGGAGCAGCCGGGTGCGGTCCACGCCGGTGACGGTGAAGCCCCGCCGGGCCAGGGCGACCGAGCAACGTCCGGGGCCGCAGGCCAGGTCGAGGGCCGCGTGCCCCCGGGGGCGGGCCAGGGCCAGGGCCTGCTCCACGTGATCGTCGGCCGCGGCCAGCCTCTCCCTGGTGAACAGGAACGGGTAGAGCTCCCGCCAAAAGGCGTCGTCGTCGAACCACTCCTTCTTTCGCCGCGCGGCCACTTCGCCCCCCTGGCTCGTGGAGTATTCCCTGCGGAGGGGCGGGGCACAACTGCCAACCATGACAGGTCGCGCCGAGCTCCGGATGGTGTCACCGCGGCGAGCGACGTCACCGCGGGGAGCCGGACCTGCTCAAGGCTTCCTCGCCGGCGTCGGAGGGGCCCAGCGCCTCAGGAACGCGGTCACGAGGTCGGGGGAGTAGGAGTCCCCGTCCTCCAGCTCGCCGGTGTCCTGGGAGTGCAGGAGAGCTCCGTCGCCGTCGAGGACGAAGATGTGGGGGTAGCCCTCGATGGCCGGGTATCGGCCGAGGAACGCTTCGTTCGGGTGCTCTCGATCCCAGTGGACCTTCAGCGTGACGTAGGCCCGGTTCCACGGCTCGTGGACCGCCTCGTTTCCCTTCACGAAGCGGTCCAGCGTGTGGCACCAGGAGCACCAATCGCCTCCCACCACCACCAGGATCCGCCGCCCCGAGGCCTGCGCCTCCTCGGTCGCTGCCCTCAGCCCCGCCGCGGGGTCGGCCTCGGGGTCGTAGCCCAGGGAACCCGGCGCGGCGGCGAGGGACACGGCCAGCAGGGCGAGCAGCATCAGGGCGGCGGAGCAGCTTCTCACGGGATCCTCCGGGCGAGGCTCTGGTCGGTCATGCCGGTGGGGGGCGGTGGGAGAGCGGGGTCGCTTCCGCCGGGGGCCGCGGGTCCCAGGGGGGCAGAACGACGAAGCCGTCCCGTCGCAGCAGCCGCACGAGCTGGCCCAGGCGCTCCTCGGTGGGCTCCGAAGCGGCGCCGAACCGCTCGCGCACGGCCGCCGCCACCCGGGCCACCGAGGCGCTCCCGTCGAGGCGGCGCCAGGCCAGGCTGCCCATGGGATCGAGCCGCAGGCGGCGCGGGGCGAGCTGGCCGCCGAGCCACTCGAGGGCGGAGCGCAGGCCGCGCACATCCGGGCGAGGACGGATCAGCACCACGCGGTCGCCCCGCTCCTCCCAGCGGGCCGCCCGGACGGGAGCCAGCTCGAGCAGGTTGACCCCTGCGAGCGTCTCCTCGACCTGACGGCGCGCCACGAGCGTGGACACGGGACGCCCCCGAGGGGAGGCGTCGCCGCGCTACTCCGCCTTCACGCTGGGCAGGCCGCTCTCGCGCATCTTCTTGAGCGGCAGGAAGACCAGCAGGTAGACCAGCGCCGGATACACCAGCAGGCTGAGGAAGAAGCTCGGCTCCCAGCTCGGCGTCACCGCCGCGCGCATGCGCACCAGGAACGGGAAGAAGTCCTCACCGAGGACCAGGAAGGCCAGGATCACCGCCATCAGCGACTCTCCGGCGATGAAGCCGGAGCTGAGGAGCGTCCCCATGTTCTCGGCCCGCACCTTCTCCTCGGGGGAGGCCTTGCGGCGCGCGAGCCGGGCCTCGAGCAGCCAGCGGATCAGGCCCCCCATGAAGATGGCCGCGGTGGACTCGAAGGGCAGGTACATCCCCACGGCGACGAGCATGGGCGAAGGGGACTTGATCAGGATCAGGCCGAGGGCCAGGAACATCCCGACGATCACGAGCGGCCACGCCATGGCGCCTTCGACGATGCCCCGCGCCATGAGCGCCATCAGCCCCGCCTGGGGGGCCGGCAGCTCGGGCGAGCCGATGGTGTAGACGCGGTGAAGCGCCATCAGCGGGAAGGCCAGGACCGCCGCGGCCGCCACCACCCCGAACATCTCCCCCACCTGCATGCGCCAGGGCGTGCCGCCGAGGATGTGGCCCACCTTGAGGTCCTGCATCATGTCGCCGGCGATGCCCGCGGCGCAGCAGACGACGCCGGCGACGCCGAGGACGGCGGCCACGCCGTGGACGTCGGTCACGCCGATCACGACCATCAGGATGGCGGCGATCAGGAGGGCGCTCAGGGTGAGGCCGGAGATCGGGTTGTTGGAGCTGCCGATCAGCCCGACCAGGTAGCCGGCCACGGCCGCGAACAGGAAGCCGAGGACCACCATCACCGCGGTCAGGAGGAGCGCCCCGGCGATCGACTGGGCAAAGTACCAGTAGAGGCCGAAGGTCGCCACCGCCATCACGCCGATGGCCACGGCGACGCCCCGGAAGTCCAGGTCCACCTGGGTCCGGTCGACGCCCTCGGGCCCGGTGACGCCCACCTTGGCCAGGGCCTTCCTGATACCCGTGACGAGGGACTGGCGCAGGTTGTAGAGGGTGTAGAAGGCGGCCACGATCATGGTGCCCACGGCCAGGGGCCGGATCTGCCGCGACCAGACCTGGGTGGCCAGGTCGCCGCTCAGGCTGTCGGCGAAGGCCGGGTTCAGGAAGAGCGCGAGGGGCACCAGCAGCAGCCAGCCCAGCACGGCGCCGGCGAAGAGGACCGCCGAGACACGCATCCCGACGATGAAGCCGACGCCCATCAGGGCCGGGGAGGCGGCCGGGGTGGCCAGCAGCATCCCTCCCGTGTACTCGATCCGCTCCTGGGCGATCTCGATCGTGGAGCGGCCGAAGGTGACGAAGCGGTGGGCGGAGTCCGCGATCACGTGGATCCCGTTGCTGTTCTTGAACAGCTCCCAGAGCCCCGCGAGGCCCATGGCCCCGAAGACGTAGGCGGCCCCCGTCTGCCCCCCCTGGCCGGCCTTGACGATCTCGGCCGCGGCCACGCTCTCCGGGAAGGGCAGGTCCGCCTCCACCACCAGGGTGCGGCGCAGGATGATGATGAAGAGCACCCCCAGGAGGCCCCCGATCATCATGATGGCGGTGCTCTCCCAGTACTGGAGCTCGTCCCACGCGCCGCTGATCACGAAGGCGGGGATGGTGAAGATCGCCCCGGCCACGAGCGCCTCGCCCACCGAGGCCGTGGTGCGGGCGAGGTTCTCCTCCAGGATCGTGCCCTTGAAGGGCCTGAGCGCGGCCATGGCCACCACGGCGGCGGGGAAGGTGGCGGCCACCGTGAGGCCGGCCTTCATGCCCAGGTAGGCGTTAGCCGCGCCCAGGACGACGGCCATCAGGACGCCGAGGATGACGGCCTTGGGCGTCAGCTCGGCCATGTTGGTGGAGGCTGGGACGTACGGGTTCAGCGGCTTCTGGTCCATGGGGTCACCCGGGGATCGTTGAGGCCAAGGAGGACGGCGAAGTGTAGCGGTCCCCCGGAAAAGGTGTCAACTGAAGGGGGCAGGTCCTGCGTTTCGCACCGTGAAGACCATCCAGGCGCGACGCGAAACGTCAAGACCTGACCCCGGCGCTACCCGGCCCCGGCGCTACTGGAGGGCCTTCTGCGCTTTCGACGGCGCGTGAGCCGGGACGAACATGTCCTCCCAGCCCAGCTCCAGCGCCCTCTGCATCTCCAGGGGGTACGACCAGTCGCCCAGGTCGTCGGCGCCGGCGTTGTTGGTGCCGAAGGTGAACCTCGCCCCGGCCTCCTTCGCCAGGCGGAGGAAGTGCTCGCTGGGCAGCCGGTAGCGGCCGTTGATCTCGATGGCCACGTCGTTGGCCACCGCGGCGCCGATCACCTTCTTCATCCGGGCCTCGGTCCAGAGGGTGTCGTAGTCGTCGCCGATGGCCTCGGGCAGGAAGGTCGGGTTGACGTAGATGTCGATGGGCTCGCTCTCGAGGATGCCCACGGTCTTCTCCACCAGCATGTCCATGAAGGCCTGGGGGTCGCCGACCTCGACCTCCTCGGGCATCCAGAGCCGGGTCCGCCGGCCGGTGCGGTCGTCGGTGAAGGTCATGGAGTCGGTGAAGACGTAGTCGAACTTCGCGAGAACCTCCGGCGAGAACATGTCGAGCCACTCGCGGCCCTCGGCCTGGGCGGCGACGAACACGGGCTGGCCCTCCATCTGCTCCAGGAACTCGAGGGCCTTCTCGTCGGTGTCGGCCCCCTGGCCCTGGCCGATGTTGAGCGCGACCCCGAGGAACATCCCGCTCTTCCGGGACAGCTCGAGGGCCTGCTCCAGGGTG
The DNA here is from genome assembly GCA_022340585.1 of Acidobacteriota bacterium. GTDB lineage: Bacteria > Acidobacteriota > Vicinamibacteria > Fen-336 > Fen-336 > JAJDNS01. Next base: position 57,802 of record JAJDNS010000003.1, on the reverse strand, counting down.
AGCCCGCCCTTCAGGTGGGCATGGAGGTCCACGAGGGGGAAGTTGGCCTGGCCCAGCTCGAGCATGCGCATGAAGGTCTCGTCGGCCACGGGGGAGGGGCCCTGGTCGACGTCCTCTTCGGCCAGGGGCCTCGCGCGCACGTTGCGGAAGGACACCTTGCTCTCGGGGTCGTGGCACTGGAGCGCGAAGGTCCCCCGGCCGAGCCTGCGAAACGTCTCGTCCCAGGACGGGGGGAGCTGGTCCGGCTCGCGGTAGTCCACCACGAGGGTCCCGTCGACCCAGATGCGGACCCGCTTGCCCTCCACCCGGGCCTTGATCGTGAACCACTCGTCGTCGGGGGCCATGGCCTTGTAGAGGTTCCGGTAGCCGTAGAGGCTGGCCGTCTTCTTGTTCTCCAGGTAGTCACCGTGGCGCTCCTGGGAGTTGTTCACCTGGATCTCGAAGCCCTGCCCCGGCCAGTCCTCCTCCTGGAAAGCGGTGTGAAAGTAGATCCCGGAGTTGGCGCCTTTGTGGGCGAGGACCTCGGTCTCGAGCTCGAAGCTCTGGAAGTCGGTTCCCTCCGACCCCACATAGAAGAGGTGGGAGCGGTCGCCGTCGCAGGTGATGGCCCCGTCGGCCACGGCGAAGGATGCCGCGTTCTCCGAGGCCCTCCAGCCCTCCAAGGACTGGCCGTCGAAGAGCGACACCCAGCCCGCCTCCGACCCGGCATCCGGCTCCGGTGGGGGAGGGGCCGCGCACCCGACGAGGAGGGCGATGCCGATGAGCGAGGGGACGGCGACGGCGCGCATCATGTGCTTCCTTTCTGGGCTACTGCCGACCGTTCAGCTCGGCGACCACACCGACGACGTCACCGGTCATGGCGAAGTCGACGGCGACGATGTTGGGGAGCATGCCCCGCTCCTCCTGGCACTGCCGGGCCCGGGCGAGCAGGAACTCCTTCTGGTTCACGATCTCCGCGTTCGACGGCTTCGGCGTGGGGGTCGTCTCGATCCAGTGGTTGATCTGGAACAGCGGCGCGTCGGGCCCCCCACGGTTCGCCCGGCAGGAGAACTCCTCCGGGGTGCGGAAGGTGTAGGGGGTCTCCTGGATCGTCTCGAAGGCGGGGTGGTACCAGGCCACGCCGCCGGTGTCGTTCTCGCCGAAGACGACGAGGCGCTGGTCCGAGTCGATCATCTCCCGGAGGGTGGGGAAGGGGGCGGTCACGGCTCCGCGGTACACCAGGCGCTCGAGGCCGCTGTCCCGGAACGCGGCCTCGATGTCCGCCGGGACCACGTAGTCCTCGATCACGAAGACCAGGACCTCGCCCGGGTTCTGGACGAGGAAGTCACGCACCCCCTCCAGCATCGTCACCAGAGGCGCGGCCCCGAGCTCGCAGGAGCCGTGGCAGAGGTAGGTCCCGCGAGGTCCGGTGGGGTCCCCGGTGAGGCGCTCGCGGATGCGCATGGCGGCGTCGAAGCCCTCCGTGCCCAGCGCCTTCTCCATGGCGGCCCGGAACGCCTCCTCGTCCTTGACGTCGGTCTTCACCCGGTCGCCGATCGGCGTCCCGTAGTGGACGTCGAACAGCAACGCCCGGATGCCGTGCCCGAGCAGGGAGACCGACTCCAGCTCCTGGTTCGGGAACATCCAGCCGTCGATCTCGGCTCCCGACATGGAGTTGTGGGCGCCGGGAAGGGCGACCTCGTCCAGCCGGCGCTCGCACAGCGCCCGGTCCCCGTTGCAGGCGTCGGTGAGGGCCGGCGCTTCCGGCACAACGGCAGGGCTGCGCATGAGGACGGCGGCTGCCCCGATCAGCACGACGACGAGGAGGCCCACGAGCGCCGCGCGGAGCCAGGTGCGGGCGCCGTGGAGCTCGTCTGCGTCCTCTCTCGCCTCGGCGAGGGCGTCCTCGGCGTGGTCGGCTGCCGCCCTGATCCGGGGAGGCACGAGCAGGAACAGCTCCCGCAGCCCCTCGAAGGCGAGGACGGCCCCGACGACGACGGTCAAGCCACGCAGAGTCGCGGCGGGGCGGAGGACGGCGTGGAGGCCGATGCCGGTGAGCACCGCCGCCCGCACGATCTCGCCTTGCCAGGATCGGGCCGGGCTCTTCAGCCAGGTCCACGCCCGGCGCCCGACCCCGCCCACCTCCACGTGGCTGGCGAAGGAAGAGGCCGCCGCGGCGAGGACGATGCCGGCCCCGGCGAGGAGGAGCGCCCAGTGCCGGAGGCCTCCGGAGAACGCGTCCCAGACCCCGGCCACCACCGGCCGCAGATCCTCGTTCGGAATGGAGGCGGTGAGGACGATCCGGGTGAGCGGCGGGAGGAAGAACACGACGAGGGCCACGGCGGCGAGGGTCGCGCCCCCGCTGAGGAGCGCCTTGCGGCGGTTGTGGGGAAGGCCGATGCCCAGGACGAGGAGGAGGATCCCCGACCCGATGGCCCAGAAGGCATTCTTCCGGAACCGGTGGCCGAGCCGGGCCAGGTCGGCGAGGACCTGGGCCACCCTGCCCACCGGCTGGACCGAGACCTCGGCGTCGAGATCCGAGGGGACGTGGGCCGCGAGGGCGGGGTCGTGGGCCAGGGCGCTGCGGACGAGGACCCCGACGTCGGGGATCGAGAGAGCGACCTTGCCGACGCTGTCGGAGAAGACGGCGGCGTGGGCGCCCTGGGCGGCGCGGCGGAAGCCGGCCCGGAAGGCCTCGGAGCGCACGACGGCGTCGGCGGTGCTCACGAGCACGGGTCGGAAGGCCAGGAGGTCCCGGTCCCGCGCGATCACCTGGTCGGCGATGCCTCGGGCGACGAAGCCGGACACCCGGGGGTCGCCCAGGCTGTCGGCGGCCCGGGAGCCGAAGGTCGGCGCGTCGAAGACGACCTTGTCGGCGTACAGGTGGATCATTCCCGCCGCGAGCAGGATGGCCCCGACGACGCGCATCGGCGGGGCGGCCTTCTCCCAGAACCGGGAACGGCTCGAGTCGGACATGATCTCCCCTCTCCGCGTGGGCGGCTGGATGCTAGCACACGGCCGAATCCGTCAATTGATGTGTCATCCCCGTCTAGTGCGATCGAACCATGGGAGCGCACCCTCCGCCACCGCTATCCTAGAAGGGTTGTCCGCCCGGTCGGGTGAGACTATGACAGGAGCCTTCATGCGCACCCTCTTTCGGACGTGCCTCGCTCTCGCCGGCGCCCTCGCGCTGGCCGCCTCCCCCCTTCGTGCGGACGAGGGGATGTGGATGCCGTCGCAGATCCCCGATCTTGCCCCCCAGCTCGCCGAGGTGGGCTTCCACGGTGACCCGGAGACCTTCACCGACCTCACCGGCCATCCCATGGGGGCCATCGTCTGGCTCGGGGGCTGCACCGCTTCCTTCGTCTCCCCGGACGGGCTGATCGCCACCAACCACCACTGTGCCGCCGGGGCTCTCCAGTACAACTCGACCCCCGAGCGCAACCTCCTACGGGACGGCTTCCTGGCGAAGACGCGGGCCGACGAGGTCTCCAACGGTCCGGGGTCCCGGGTCTGGGTCACGGTTTCGTTCACCAACGTCACCGACGCGATCACCGGCGCCATCGACCCCGGCGTCGACGACCTCGAGCGCCACGAGCTCATCGAGCGGCGGCTCAAGAAGCGGACGGCCGAGTGCGAGAACGACGGCCTGCGCTGCAAGGTCGCGTCGTTCTTCGGGGGACTCGAGTACTACGAGCTGGCCCAGCTCGAGATCTCGGACGTGCGTCTCGTCTACGCCCCCGCCGAGGGCATCGGGAACTTCGGCGGGGAGACCGACAACTGGCGCTGGCCCCGCCACACCGGGGACTGGTCGTTCTTCCGGGCCTACGTGGGCCCTGACGGCAACCCGGCTTCGTACTCGAAGGACAACGTTCCCTTCCACCCGCGGCACTGGCTGAAGGTCCAGCCCCGCGGCGTTGCCGAGGGCGACTGCGTGTTCGTGGTGGGATACCCCGGACGGACCCAACGGCACTACACGTACGAGGAGGTGAGGACGATCGTCGACTGGACGTACCCGAGCACCATCCGCCGCTACCGGGAGCAGATCGCCATACTCGAGGAGCTCGGCGCCGGGGACGAGGCGTTGCAGATCAAGGCCTCGGGTCGCCTCCGCGGCCTCCACAACTACCTGACCAACCGCCAGGGGATGCTCGAGGGTCTGGTCGACGGGGGAATCCTGGCCCGGAAGGAGAAGGCCCAGAAGGAGCTCGTGGAGTGGATCGCCGCCGACCCCGAGCGGCAGAGGCGGTACGGTCACGTCCTGCCCGCCCTCGCCGCGCTGGAGGAGGCGACCGTGGCCACCCGTCAGCGGGACGAGATCCTCGAGGAGCTGCTCCCCCCGCTGAGCTACCGCCGGCGCACGAGCCGCGCCTCGTACGTCTCCGTGGCCCACACCGCCCGACTCCTGGCGGCGGCGCGGCCGGAGGAGGACGTCGACCGCGAGCGCGGCCTGCAGGAGCGGGACTGGGGCCCGATCCTGGAGACCCAGGAGCGGATGGAGCGCTCCCTCGATCCGCGAATCGACCGCGCCCTCCTGCGCTGGGCCTTCCGGCGGGCGGCGGCGCTTCCCGCCGAGCAGCGCATCCGTGCGATCGACAAGCTGGTCGGCCTCACCCCGGGCATGGTGGAGGCCGACAGCACACCGGCCATCGACGCCTGGCTCGACGAGGCCTACGCGGCGACGAAGATGACGGACGAGTCGTTCCGGCTCTCGCTGTTCGAGATGAGCACGGTCGATCTGGACGCGGTCGCCGACCCCTTCGTGGGCCTGGCCGCCGCCCTGGATCCCCTCTACCAGGCCAGTCGCGAGGCCGAGAACAGGACCGACGGCGCGGAGTCCCGCCTGCGACCGCTCTACGTGCAAGCGCTGATCGAGATGGCGGACGGGCCGGTGGCCCCCGATGCCAACAGCACCCTCCGGGTGACCTACGGGCAGGTCAAGGGCGTCGACGGCCCGGACGGCGTCTACTGGAAGCCGTTCACCACCCTGGCCGGCATCGAGCAGAAGCACACCGGTGAGGGCGAGTTCGACGCCCCCGTCGCGGAGCTGGAGGCCATCGAGGCCCTGCGGAAGGGAAGGGAGACGCCCTACGCGATGGAGTCTCTCGGCGACGTGCCCGTGGACTTTCTCTCCACCGTCGACACCACCGGCGGCAACTCCGGCTCACCGACGCTCAACGGCAAGGGCGAGCTCGTGGGTCTGCTCTTCGACGGCACCTACGACACCATTGCCTCGGACTTCCTCTTCGACCCCGTCCGCACCCGCTCGATCCACGCCGACGTGCGGTACCTCCTCTGGGTCATGGAGGAGGTCGACGGCGCGGGACACCTCGTGGAGGAGATGGGCCTGGACTGACGGTCATCCCTCGCGCGCGGTCGTCAGGCCGTCGCGCGAGGGATCTCGTTCTCGAGACGGGCTTCGAGCGCCGCCTTGCCGGCATCTGGCGCGAAGGCGCCGGGTTCGTCCAGTTTCTCTGCCGGGCCCTCGACGCGCCGTTCTGAGAATCTCCCTGCGTGTGTCATTCCGAGCCCGGCTGCGTCGAGCGTCGGGCGAGGAATCTGCTGCTCGTGTCCCAGGCAGCAGATCCCTCGCGCGACGACCACACGATGGCGCGCTTCGGGATGACAAGTCCCTGGCCAGGGCATCCGGCCGCAGGCCGGTTCGGTCCTGCTAAGGACACGATCGCCATGGCGGAATCGTGCCCTTGGCCAAGGCGTCTGGCCGCAGGCCGGTTCGGTCCTCGGGATGACGTCGCCTGGGGGTAAGATCCCCCTGCCTGCACCAGGAGGACCACGATGCACCAGAGACAATCCCTCCACGCCTTTCTGACCGGAGCTCTCGTCCTGGCCGTCGCGGTGGCGGCGCCGGCCGCGGCCGACGCGCCCCCCGGGCCCGACCCCCTCATCACCAACGTGGACGGGAGGCGGACCACGTCCCTCGACGGCATCTGGCGCACCATCGTCGACGCCTTCGAGACGGGCTACTACGACTACCGCTACCAGCCCCGGGCCGACGGCTACTTCCTCGACCGGAAGGCGGAGGACGAGACGGACCGCGTGGAGTACAGCTTCGACACGTCGCCGACCCTCCTCGTGCCCGGCGACTGGAACACCCAGCGGGAGTCGCTCCTGCTCTACGAGGGGACGGTCTGGTACCGCCGGACCTTCGACGACCCGCGGGAGAGCGGCACCTCGCGGCTGTTCGTCTGGTTCGGGGCGGTGGCCTCGAAGGCCCACGTCTTTCTCAACGGCGAGCTGCTGGGGGTCCACGAGGGCGCCTTCACCCCGTTCAACTTCGAGATCACGGACCGGGTGAAGCCCACCGACAACGTGCTCGTCGTGAAGGCCGACAACGCCCGTCGCCCGGAGGCGGTTCCGACCCTGGACTTCGACTGGTGGAACTACGGGGGGATCACTCGCCCCGTGCGCCTCGTCGAGGTGCCCGGGACCTTCATCCGGGACTTCGTCGTTCAGCTCGCGAAGGGATCACGGGACCGGGTGCGGGGGTGGGTGACTCTCGACGGCACGAAGGCCGGCCAGGAGGTGACGGTCCGAATCGCCGAGGCCGGCATCTCCGAGACCGCGACCACCGACGGCGGGGGTCGGGCCGCCTTCGACTTCCCGGCTCGGCTCGACCTCTGGTCGCCGGAGGACCCGAAGCTCTATGACGTGGAGGTCGCGGCGGGGCAGGACGTCGTTCAGGATCGCATCGGCTTCCGAAGCCTGGAGACGCGGGGCACGACGATCCTGCTCAATGGCAAGGCGGTCTTCCTCCGTGGGATCTGTGTCCACGGCGAGGCACCGTACCGCTCGGGTCGGGCCTTCGGAGTCGATGACGCCCGGACCCTGCTGGGCTGGGTCAAGGCGCTGGGCGGCAACTTCGTGCGGCTCGCCCACTACCCCCACGACGAGGCGATGCTCCGGGAGGCCGACCGCATGGGGCTCCTGGTGTGGTCGGAGATCCCGGTCTACTGGGCCATTCGCTGGGAGAGCCCGGACACCCTCGACAACGCGCGGACGCAGCTGACGGAGAGCATCACCCGCGACCGGAACCGGGCCTCGATCGCGCTGTGGTCCGTGGCCAACGAGACACCGATCTCCGACCCCCGGAACGCCTTCCTGAAGGCCCTGGTGGACCGGGTGCGGGAGCTCGACGACACGCGGCTCGTGACCGCCGCCCTCGAGCGGGGGGAGCCCGAAGGCGACACCCAGGTCATCGACGATCCCTTCGGGAAGCACCTGGACGTGATCGGCTGCAACGAGTACGTGGGGTGGTACGACGGGCTCGCCGAGAAGGCCGACCGGGTCTCGTGGCGGTCGGTCTACGAGAAGCCCCACATCATGAGCGAGTGGGGGGCGGGGGCCCGCTACGGGCGGCACGGCACCACGCGCACCCGGTGGAGCGAGGAGTTCCAGGCCGAGGTGTACCGCCGGCAAGCGGAGATGCTGGACCGGATCCCGTTCCTGGCCGGGACCAGCCCGTGGCTGCTCATGGACTTCCGGTCTCCCCACCGCCTCCTCCCCGGCGTGCAGGACGGGTGGAACCGCAAGGGCGTCGTCTCCGACCGCGGCGAGCGCAAGAAGGCGTTCTTCGTGCTTCGGGAGTGGTACGGCCGGCTCGCGGAGGGGGAGCGGTGACCGCTTCGAGCACCCACCCTTGCCCTGCGCCCACGGTTCGACCTATAAGTCGATCGTAGCGGGTGTTCGTGCCCGCGGATCAGAGATTGACACTAGATACCGTTTGGTATAGATTACCAAACGATGAAGCCCACAGAGCGTCACGACCGACTCGCCTCCTTCGAGCAGGAGTGCCGGCGTCGGGGTCTCGCCCTCACCGTCCAGCGCCGAACGGTGTTCGAGGAGCTGGCCGGCCGGAGGGACCACCCGACCGCCGACCAGGTCTACGACGCCGTGCACCGGCGTCTGCCCAGCCTCTCGCGCACGACGGTCTACCGCGTGCTCGAAACGCTGGTGGAGACGGGCTTCGCGCGCAAGGTCCACCATCCCGACGCGGTGGTGCGCTTCGACCCCACCACCGGACGGCACCACCACCTGGTGTGCGAGAGCTGCGGAAGCCTGGTGGACCTGGACGACTCCGTGGTGCCGCGGGTGCCCATCCCCGATGCCAGGGGCGCCGGGTTCCGCATCCGCGACTACACCGTCAGCTTCAACGGACTGTGTTCGAGCTGTCATTGAACCAAGGTTACGAATCAAGGAGAACGAGCCAATGGCCAAGGAACTGAAGGGCACGAAGACTCACGACAACCTGAAGGACGCCTTCGCCGGCGAATCGCAGGCGAACCGTCGCTACCTGTACTTCGCCAAGATCGCCGACGTGGAGGGCTACCCGGAGATCGCCAGCAACTTCCGCGAGACCGCGGAGGGCGAGACCGGCCATGCCCACGGCCACCTCGACTACATCAAGCAGGTCGGCGACCCCGCCACCGGGCTCCCCATCGGCGACACCGCCGAGAACCTGAAGGCCTCGGTCGCCGGCGAGACCCACGAGTACACCGACATGTACCCGGGGATGGCCAAGACCGCCCGCGACGAGGGCTTCGGCGAGGTGGCGGACTGGTTCGAGACCCTGGCCAAGGCCGAGAAGTCCCACGCCGGGCGCTTCCAGAAGATGCTCGACAGCCTCAGCTAGAAGCCTCGCGCCACAGCATCTCGCACGCCGCGGGCGGCCGACTCGGGCCGCGCGTGACCGTCCGCGGCGTCCCCCCGACCTTCGAGCGCGCGGCAACCAGGCGACACCATGACCGACATCGACAAGCCCGTCTCCTACCAGCCCACCGACGGCCTCAGCTACGACCCCGAGGACGCCCGCTACTGGGAGCCGGAGGCCCTGCAGAAGGAGATCACCCGGGCCTTCGAGATCTGCCATGGCTGCCGCATGTGCTTCAAGTACTGCGACAGCTTCCCGATCCTCTTCGATCTCCTCGACAAGAAGCACGACGGCGACGTCCACAGGATCGGCCCGGTGGAGACGGGGCGAGTCATGGACGCCTGCTTCCAGTGCAAGCTGTGCGAGGTGCAGTGTCCCTACACCCCGCGCGACGGGCACGAGTACCAGCTCGACTTCCCGAAGCTGGTGCACCGCTACAAGGCCCAGGGGGTCAAGAAGAAGGGAGTCCCCCTGCGGGCCCGCGTCCTCGCCGACCCCGACGGGTCCGCCCGGATGGCTCGCCTCAGCCTCGGCACGGCCAACGTGCTGAACCGGGTCAAGCTCCACCGGGTGTTCATGGAGGCCGCGCTGGGCATTCACCGGGACAAGCTGCTGCCCGACTTCGCCTCGACGACCTTCGAGCGCTGGGCCGAAGAGCAGGGCCGCATCCGGGGGCCCGAGGGCGTCGAGGCGGTGCTGTTCCCCACCTGCTACGTCCAGAACAACGAGCCCCAGATCGGGCGGGACACCCTGGAGGTCCTCGACAAGAACCAGGTGAAGACCGCCTGTGTGAAGGGGCTGCAGTGCTGCGGCATGCCGGCCTGGGAGTCGGGCGATCTGGAGTCCCTCCGCAAGCAGGCCGCCCACAACATGGGCATCCTGAAGCCGTTCGTGAAGGCCGGGGCGAAGGTCGTGGCCCTCAACCCCACCTGCGCCATGATGATGCGTCGAGAGTACGCGGAGCTGCTTCCCGAGGACCAGCGCGAGGACGCGCGCCAGCTCGCCGAGGCCATCCGCGACCCCGGCGAGCTCCTCTGGTCGATTCGCGAGGAGCCGCGATTCAACACCGACTTCCAGTCCACGCCGGACGGGCCGGTGGCGTACCACGCGCCGTGCCATCTGAGAGCCCAGGCGGTGGGATTCAAGGGGCGGGACCTGCTGCGCAAGATCCCCGGGGTCAAGCCGAAGATCACCATGGAGTGCTGTGGTCACAACGGCACCTACGCGATGAAGCGGGAGGGATTCGAGGCGTCGAAGCGCATCGGGAAGAAGGCCTTCGACGGCATGAAGGCGGCCTCAGCCGAGGTCTGGGCCACCGACTGCCCGCTGGCCGCGCTGCAGTTCGAGCAGCACGCCGGGAAGAAGCCGATGCACCCGATGTCGATCCTGGCCCGGGCCTACCGCCAGGACGGCTTCCCTACCCGCGTGCCGGAGAAGACCGAGGGCCAAGGAGAGACGACGTCATGACGAAGCCCGTCGAACGAAGCGAGATCGTCGACTACCAGACCTACGCCGAGCTGCGCCCCGAGATCCGCGCCGCGGTCATGAAGGAGAAGGAGCACCGGCGGGTCCATGTCGGCCCGCACCTGACCTTCCTGTTCGAGACCCACGCCACGATGCGCTACCAGGTGCAGGAGATGATGCGGGCGGAGCAGATCGTGAAGGAGGCGGACATCCTCCACGAGATCGAGACCTACAACGAGGTCCTGGGCGGGCCCGGCGAGCTGGGCTGTACCCTGCTCGTCGAGATCGACGACCCCGAGACCCGGGCGGTCAAGCTCGTGGAATGGCTCGATCTCCCGAAGCACGTCTACGCGAAGCTCGCCGACGGGACGAAGGTTCGCCCGACCTACGACGAGCGCCAGGTGGGGGAAGAGCGCGTCTCCTCCGTGCAGTACCTGAAGTTCCCGGTCGGCGATCGGGCCCCGGCGGCCATCGGCTGCGACCACCCCGACCCGGAGCTCGCCCACGAGACCGAGCTCACGGGCGACCAGCGAGCCGCGCTCCAGAAGGACCTGGACCAGTAGGGCCGGGGAGGAGGTCACCGATGGCACGTCGACTGCGAAGGCTGGGGGCCAGGAAGCCGGCCGACCTGGACGCGGCAGACGAGCTCCTCGACCAGATCCGCCGCAAGCGGACCGACGCGACCAACTACCGGGAGCGCTCTCTCGAGCGCCACGGCCTGATCTGCGCCCGGTGCGCCCGGGAGTTCTCCCGGAAGGACCGGCACCTCCTGACCGTCCACCACAAGGACGGCAACCACGACAACAACCCCGCCGACGGGTCGAACTGGGAGAACCTCTGCGTCTACTGCCACGACGACGAGCACAGCCGCAAGCTGCTGGGCCGCTACTACTCGGAAGGCGAATAGGAAACCTCGCCGGGGCGGAAAAAAGGCTTGCCCGCCGGCCGCGCGTGATATGATTCTGGCAACCAGTTTCATTTTGAGGTGTCCCGGGACCGGGGTGGATCCTCGTTTTGGCGGAACGCACTCAGTTCGGGAAGTACACCGTCGTGGCAAAGATCGGCCAGGGCGCCATGGGAGACGTCTATAAAGCCCACGACGCGATTCTGGACCGCCACGTCGCCCTGAAGACGATCACCTCGAGCCTGGGGGCCAGCCCGGACGCCCGCCTGCGCTTCCACCGCGAGGCCCAGTCGATCGCCCGCCTCAACCATCCCAACATCGTCACCGTCTTCGACTTCGGCGAGGAAGAGGGCGAGGTCTTCATGGCGATGGAGTTCCTGGAGGGCGTTGACCTCCGGCACCTCATCACCGAGAAGAAGCTGACGACCCTGGACAGCAAGCTGGCCCTCTTCGAGCAGGTCTGCGAGGGGGTGGGCTACGCCCACTCCAAGAGCGTGATCCACCGGGACCTGAAGCCCGCCAACATCCACGTCCTGGGCGACGGCCGCGTCAAGGTCATGGACTTCGGGCTGGCGCGCATCGGGGCGTCGAGCGGCATGACCCAGACCGGCACCGTGCTGGGCACGCCGCACTACATGTCCCCGGAGCAGGTGAAGGGCCAGAGGGCCGACGCCCGCTCCGACGTGTTTGCGCTGGGGGCGATCCTCTACGAGCTTCTCACTGGCCACCAGCCGTTCGCGGCGGAGTCGATGCACGCGGTGCTCTTCCGCATTCTCGAGAGCGAACCCGAGCCGGTGCGGCGCTGGTGCCCCGACGCCCCGAGCCCGGTCGTGGCGCTGGCGGCGAAGGCACTCTCGAAGGACCCCGAGCAGCGCTTCGTGAACGGCTCCCGCCTGGGCGCGGTCGTGCGCGCGGTGCGCGCGGAGCTCTCCGGGGAGGGCTCGAAGCCTCCGGGCTCCCTGGTCACGCTCCTCGCCGCGGAGGAGAGCGAGGCCACTCGCGTCATCACCTCCGCCCCCGAGGCGACCCGGGGCAACCTGGCCCTCGAGGCCCTCGTCGCTTCCGACCCCCAGGCCCCCGCGCCCGGGCCAGTGGAGACTCGGGCGGGCACGCCGACCCTGTCGGGGAAGGCGCCCACTCGTCCGGGCTCCACCCCCGGACGCCGGTCCGAGGACGCGGTCGGGGCGCCGGGGGGGAGCGGGAAGGGTCGGGTGATGCTCGCGGCGGCGGCGGTGGTGGTCGTCGCGGCCGGCCTCATCGCCTGGGGCACCCTGCGGTCGCCGGGACGCTCCACGGAGCCCGCTGCTCCGGTTGTCGACGCCGGGACGAGCGACCTCGAGCGACAGCTTCTGGCGGCGGAGCGGAAGCTCGCCCAGGAGAGCCTGCAGGACCGGGAGTACCGGGAGGCGATCGACCACGCCGAGCAGGCCCTTGGCGTCCAACCCGACGACGCCGAGGCCCTTCGGGTCCGCGAAGCGGCCCGACAGGCACTGGACTCGGCGGAAGGGGCGGCGACGGCGGCGCGGGCGGCGCTCGAGCAGGGCGACACCACCACCGCGTCGCGCCGGCTCGAGGAGCTCCTGGAGATTCAGCCGGGGCATCCTGCGGTGGCGGAGCTGACGACCGAGCTGAACGCCATCTTCCGGCCGCAGGCCGAGGAGGCGCGCCGCGCGATGCGCCGGTCGGAGGCCCAGGCTCGCCAGAGCGGGGCGTCCGGCGACGATGTGGCGCGAGCCAGCGCCCTGTCCCGGGAGGGGGCGGGGGCGTTCGCCCAGAGCGAGTACGCCACCGCCACCGACAGGTTCCTGGCCGCCCGCGACGCGTTCGCTCGCGCTGGCCGCGACGCCGCGGCCCGGCAAGCCGAGGTTGCGGCCGCAACCCGCGCCGCCGCCGCGCCGGCGAGCCCGCGCGCCGACTCGCCGCCGGAGCCGCGACCGGCGGTCCCGTCGGAGCGGGCCACGTCCAGCCCCCCCGACTCGTCGCCGGCCCCGGACACGCGGCCGTCGGGGGACTCGTCGCCCCCGGCCTCGAAGGCCCCGCCGGCGGTGGCCACGGTCGCGCCGCCGCCCGCCACGGCCGCGCCGCCGCCGGCCGCGCCCCCGGACCCCGCTCCTGAGCCCCCGGGGGGGCCCTCGGACGAGGCACAGATCCGTCAGGTGGTGGCCGACTACGGCCGGGCGATCACCACCAAGGACCTGGCCCTCTTCCGGCGCGTGAAGCCGAACCTGAGCGGTGACGAGGAGCAGCGCCTGCGGGAGGCGTTCCAGGTCGGCGACCAGGTCGTTGCCATCGAGATCACCGCCGTCGAGGTGACCGGGAACTCCGCACACGTCCGCCTGGTCCGCACCGACACCGTCGGCGGTCAGGCCTTCGAGCCCCGCGCGCAGCTCCTGTCCCTGCAGCGGGGACCCCGGGGCTGGACGATCGAGTCGATCGGCCGGTAGGCCGATCTTCTAGAAGCTGTACTCGAAGCCCACCAGGGGCGAGACGTCGGCCCGCAACCCGGCGTCGTCGAGCTTGAAGAGCACGCTCACGTCGAGGAGAAGGCTCCCGCCGGCGCGGACCTTCAGCCCGACCGCGAGGTCGTTGACGTAGTAGCTGCCTCGCTCGAACCCCACCTGGTCGTAGGTGTCGCCGTTGGCGGCGATGAAGGTCTTCTCGACGAGACGGGGCGCGTCGACCACCTTCTGGCCGATGATGTCGAGGGCCAGGGTGAAGTTCTTGTGCACCCCGATGTCGGCCCCCCCGGCATAGAGGAACTGGTCCGGCATGTCGGCCTTGCGCCCGGTGGCGATGTCTCCCCCGAGCACGCTGTCGCCGTTCCACTGGTAGCCCACGTTGACGTGGGGAGAGACGCGCCCGAGCTCCCAGGACACGACGAGGAGGGGCTTGACGCCCCAGGCCCCGGAGCCCAGGAGGTCCTCCTCGTCCCCGGTGGGGAAGCGCACGTCGGTCAGGAGCCCGAGGCGGGTGGGGCCGCTCTTCGGGGCCGTCCCCTTGAGCCGCAGGAGCACGTCGCCGAGCCCGCTGGCGCTGCCGGAGGCCAGGAACTCACGGGTGTCCCCGAAGCCCCCCTGGGCGTCCTGGAAGAAGTGCACGGCCGGGTTCGAGGCGGTTCCGACCCGGATGATCTGGGTGTCGGAGGTCACCCGGAGGGAGGCGTCCACGATGGGAATCGCCGCCGACACGTCGAGGTTCTCGGTGAGGCCGTAGGTGAAGAAGGCGATGAAGCGGCTGAAATCGGCGTCGATGCTGTTCCGGGTGTTGACGATGTCGCTTCGTCCCCCGCCGAGCTGGAAGTCGTCGTGGGTGAACACCGCCGGGACCTGTCCGAGGTTCAGCCCCTCGATGCTGTCGAACCGGAACCGCTGATACGCGAAGCCGAAGGTGAACTTGCCCTTGCCGATGGTCTCCGCGCGTTCAGTGAGAATGGGCCCGAAGCTCTGGGTGCTGCGGGTGAAGACCCCCAGGCTCTCGTCGAACTCGTAGGTGTAGCCGGAGGCGGGCGACGGGAAGGGTACGGTCAGGAGCTGGGTCGCCAGCGCGACGTTGAACTGGCCGAACTCGCTCTGGAAGGCCGAGTTGAAGTGGGCGGCGTGGGTCGAGCCGTCCGGCAGCACGGAGAGGCTGTCGACGATCAGGCCATCCTCCCCGTAGACGCTGGGGATGAGCATGCCGAGCTTCGGATCGGCGATCCCCCCGGCGTGCCCGTCGTCATCCGCCGCCGCCAGCAGCGGCACCGTGAGCACCGCGGCAAGAACGAGGACAGCCCTTCTCGTCATGGTTTCCCCCCTCGCGGCGCTGCCTCCTCCCCGAGGACACCACGGCGCGGCCGCGACAGATCCGATCAAACTGACGGAGAACGTTGCATGCAACCTAGCACGCGGCCCGGAAGGGGGTCAACAGCCTACGCGGCAGGGGGGCAAAAAGAAGCCGCCGGGGAGCCGTTCCCTCCCCGGCGGTTGAACGATCCGATCGGTATCAGTGACGGCTCAGCGGTAGAGCCGGTGCAGCACCGGGGCGAGCAGAATCCCGCAGAGCGCAGACAGGGCCACGACCGGCCTCATGGCAGGCACTCCGATCAGGAATATCGCCGCGATGCCGATCGCAAAGATGAGGCCGCCCGCTCCCTCGGCCGGGATGCGGTCGATCCTGATTCCGGCGTGCGGATACTCCATCGCGACCCTCGCTCGTCCAGCGTGTTGGACACGCCGGAGCCTTCTGGTTGCCCCTCTCGTCACCAGGAATTACGAGAGAAGGGGACCGGGGGTTCCCCCGGGTCAGGGGGTGACGCCGAATCCCGAGCGCTCGAGCTCCACCGCCGCCAGATGGGAGGGGTCCGCGGTCAGGGCCTCCCGCAGCGCGCCTCGCGCCTCCTCTTCCCGCCCCAGGCCACGAAAGCCGAGAGCGGTCAGGTAGAAGCCGTCCGCTCGTCGCTCGACGGCCTTCATCCGCCCCTCCAGGGGGAGCGTCTCGTCCACCGCGGCCGGGGTCGTCCCGGCGAGCTGCTCGAAGTGCGAGCGAGCCTCGTCCGGCTGACCCAGCTTCTCCAGCGACCGGCCGACCCAGTAGCGGTCGGCGGGCGCGGCGATGGGGGCGTTCGCCGTCCAACGGAACGCCTGCCTCGCTTCCTCCTCTCGCCCGAGCGCCTCCAGGGCGAGGCCCTCGTGGTACCGGACCGCGGGGAGGTGGGCCTCCGCGTTGCGGCCGACCTCGATGTTGCCCGGCACCGCGACCGCGGCCCGGAACTCCGCGAGGGCACCCTCGGCGTCGCCCCCCGCCAGTCGTTCCCGCCCCCGGGCCAGGCGGGCGGCCACGTAGACCTCGTGGATCCCGCGCTCGCCCTCCCAGACGTGGAACCGCCCCCCGCCGAGGGTCTCGAGGGCCTCGTCCGCGCGGTCGTCGAGAAGCAGCGCTCGGGCCAGGCGGGCCCGGGTGATGTCACGGCGGGCCACCGTCTCCGGGCTGTCCGCGAGCCAGGTGAGCCGCTTCTCGAGGGGTGCGCCCGACCAGGCGAGGAGCTGATCGAGCTCGTAGTAGAGACGCGGCTCGCCCTTCTCCAGGGTGACCGCCCTCTCCTGGCTGGCCACCGCCGCCTCCAGGTCGTCCCGCACCCGGGCGTAGGCGAAAGCGAGGTTGCGGTGGACCCGGGCGAAGCCGGGGTCGAGGGCGCGGGCTCTCTCCCATTCCCGGATCGCCCGCTCGGGCTGGTGGTCGTAGAGGAGGTTGCCCAGGTAGTACGGTGCCCGAGGGTCCTCCGGGTCGAGGGCGGCCGCGCTCTCGAGGACGGCAATGCTCTCGAGACGGAACGGGAAGCAGTAGTCGGACGGCAGCTCCCGTCCCCGTCGCGCCCACCTGGCCGCTGCCGCCGGGTCGCCCGCCCGTCCCAGGAGCCACCCGAGCGTATAGGCCACCAGGGGATCGACGTCGTGGTCCCCGGGACGGCGAGCCTGAAGGACGGTCACGCCGTCGTCCAGAAGCCCGGCCCGCGCGTAGTCGTGTGCGGCCTCGAGGGCGTACTGGTCGTCGTCGAGCGCCTTCAGCGCCGCCCGTGTGGTGGCGTCCAGGGCAGCGTCGGCCTCCGCCGTCGCCCCCGCCTCGAGGGCCAGGGCACGCTCGCGCGCGGCCAACGGGTCGAGGGGGTCGATCCGGAGGGCCGCCGTCGCCTGCCGGAGCGCCTCGTCCCCGTGGCCGGAGTGACGGAGGAGGGCCGCCCGAAGCGCCAGGGCCGCGGTGCTCCGCGGGTCGGCCTCCATCGCGCGTCCGACGAGGGTGAGCGCGCGGGCGGTGTCGCCAGACCTCGATTCCAGCCGTGCCTGGGCGAGCGAGGCGGCCCCGGTGAAGGCCCGGTCCCACGCGGCGGCGGCCAGGGCCTCGCGGGCCTCGTGAATCCTGTCCAGTGACTCGAGGGCGAGGCCGTGCAGGTACTGGGCCTCGCCGCTGCGGGCCCGGGTGTGGTTCGCGGTGACCCGCGCCACGGCCTGTGCGAGGTGCTTCTCGGCCGCCTCGTACCGGCCGGCCCTCAGCGCGAGCGCTCCCAGGGCGACGTGAGCCGGCGAGTACCCGGGGTCCCGGCTCAGGGCCTCGAGATAGTAGGGCTCTGCCGCGAAGTAGGGATTGTGGAACTGCTCGATCCGCTGCCCGGCGAGCACGAGCTCCTCCACGCCCCCGATGGCGTCCGGGGCGGGCGGCTCGCGGTAGGGCGGCGGCTCGGGGGTCGAGGGAATCGCCCGGGGCCGGTGGCCCACGAGCTCCACTCCCGCGGCGGTCAGGACGGACAGATGCAGGTCCTCGTCGCTCGTTCCGTCCGGCAGGGTTGTCTCACGGGAGAACGGCGCGTCGGGGGCGAGGGTGACGACCTCCTCGAAGACGACCTTCTCCCCCGCGGTCAGCCGAACCGCGGCCCCCTCGTGCCGGGACGTGGTGTTGACGGCGATCCGGGCCGTCTGGCCGTGGATCGCGAGCTCGAGCGCACCCTCGGTGTTGGCGGCCTTGAGGCCGCCGAGTTCGCGAATGGGGTACCAGTACTGGACGAGGGTGCGTGCCTGTCCCGGCTCGATCCAGGCGTAGTCGGGCTGGTTGTCCGAGTAGCCCCCGGCCATGAGCTCGATGTAGGGGCCGTCCGCGTCGGTGAGGATCTCGTCCCAGGCCCGGCCGTCGGGGCCGTTGCCCCACTCCCAGAGCTTCTTGCCCGGCACCGTCTCGTGGTCGGCAACGTGGGCCACGCCGGCGCGTCGTCCGTGGTCGTAGCCGCCGAAGAAGTCGAGGTCCGAGTGATAGACGAAGAAGGAGACCGGGTTGGGGTGGTTCTTCCACCAGCTGAGGTCGGTGCCCGGCGCGTAGTGGATCCCCCGGTAGGGCCCGTCCGAGAGCGGCCAGGTGGAGAAGTCGGTCTTGGCGTGGAAGGTGGTCCACTGCACGTCGGGCGGGAAGAGGATCTGGTAGCTCTCGTTCGCGTGAACCGCGGGGTTCGCGAAGTAGAGAACGGAGTGGGGAACCGGAGTGCGGTTGAAGATCCGCACCGACTGCTCGATCACGTTGCGGCCGGGGCGCAGGGTGAGTCCAATGACCCACCGCATGCGTTGCCGCCACTCGGTCTCGCCGATCCAGATCGTGCGGCTGCCGTCGGCGTTCTCGGCGAGGGCGCTCTGCACGGGCATGAAGGTGGTGGCCCGGTGGTGGTGGAGCACGTTCCACTCCACCCCGCCGGAGATCCAGGCCCCGAGCATGCCGATCAGGGCGGGCTTGACGACGTGCTGGCGGTAGAAGAAGTCGTAGCCGTTGGTCTTGTCCTCGGCGGTGAAGATCCGCCCCCCGATCTCCGGAAGGACCGACAGCTTCACGTACTCGTTCTCCAGCCAGAGGGCTCGCCAGGTGTGGTCTTCCTTCTCGCTGCTCAGCTGGTCCAGAAGGGCATAGGGGTAGATCGGGCCCCGGGCGCCCTGGTACTGGCGGCCGGCGTAGAACATCGGGTTGGGCTCGGCCGGTCCCACCGGGTACGTCGGGATGGTGAGCGGCTCGGCCCACGCCCGGACCCCGCTCTCTCCGGCGTGGACTGTCGGAGCTGGGGCGACGAGGGCGAGCAACACAAGCAGGGCGCTTCCCCCGGCGAGAAGTCCCAGCCGTCGTCTCATGTGGTTCCTCCTGGCCGCGCCTATTCTCCTCCCTGTAGACTCCCAGAGAAGGGGTCAGGTCGTGAATGTTGCATGGTGTCCCCCGGAGAGGTCAATTCGGGACCCCAATTGCGCTTTCTGAGATCTGACCCCACCCAATGTGACCCCACCCAATGAAGACGCTGGTTCAGCACGGTGCGTTCTTCGCGGCGGGGTTCCTCGCGGTAGCGGCGCAGGTGCTTCTCCTGCGGGAGCTCGTGGTGGACGTGGCCGGCGACGAGCTCGCGATCGGCATCGGTCTCGCCGCGTGGCTGCTGGGGATTGCCGTCGGCGCCGCTGGCGGGCGACGCCGGCCGGTCCGGCGCGCCTCCCGGGAGGCCGCGATGGGGATCGCCCTCCTGGCCCTCCTGCCCGTCCTCGGCATCGTAGCCGGACGCCTGCTGCGCAGTGCCCTGGGACCCGATTCCGGGGAGCTGCCCGGGCTCGGCCTGACCGCGCTCCTCGCCGTCGCGACCCTGGTGCCCCCGGGCGGGATGGTCGGCTGGACCTTCACGACCCTCGCCGCGTCCGCATCACGGCTCTGGATGGCCACCGAGGCGATCACCCGACTCTACGTCGTCGAGTCCCTCGGCTCGCTCGTGGGAGGTCTCGCCGTGAGCCTGCTCGTCGGACCCCACCTCGCGCCCCTCCCCGCCGCCGGCCTTCTCGGGGCTCTCGCCGCGCTGCTGGCCCTCCTCGCGGCGCGGACGGGCGTGGTCGAGGGAGGCAAGACCCTCGCCGCCGCGGTGGCTCTGTGTGCCCTCGCCCTGGTGGGCTCCCGCTCGCTGGACTCGTGGAGCGAGCGCCTGCGCTTCTCCGGCGTCGCGCCCGGGATCCCGCTTCGGGCGGTGCGGGACACCCCACTCCAGCACCTCGCACTCGGCGGCAGCAACGGCGTGTGGAACCTCTACGCGAGCGGGCAGTACGTGAGCAGCTTTCCGGATGTCTACGGGAGCGAGAGCCTCGGTCACCTGGTCGCGTGTCTGTCCCCCCGACCCGAGCGAGTCCTCCTTCTCGGGGGGACGGAGCGGGGACTGGTGCGCGTGCTGCTCCGCCATCCCGTGCGCGAGATCGTCGTCGTGGAGCCCGATCGCCACGAGCTCGCCTTCGTTCGCGACCGCCTGGCCGACCAGGACCGGGCGGCCCTCGACGACCCGCGGGTGAGGCTGGTTCACGACGATCCCCGGCGTTTCCTCGGGCGGTCGACCGACCGCTTCGGCCTGATTCTCGCACTGGGCCCCGACCCGGTGACCCTGCTGCGGGCCCGGCTGGGAACCGTCGAGTTCTTCCGTCAGGTGGCGGCGCGCCTCGAGCCCGACGGCGTGGTCGTGGCCGGTGTCCGGACCGCGCCGAGCGTCCTCGTGGGCGAGACCGCCGCCCTCGCGGGCTCGCTCTTCGGGGCCATGCGGGAGGCGCTGCCCGTGGTCCGGGCCACCCCGGGGCCGGAGACGCTCCTCGTGGCCGGCACGAGCGCGGAGGCGGTCACCCTCGATCCCGAGACCCTCGCCGGGCGCTGGACCGACCGCGCCATCGTGGCGGACTCCTTCGCCGCGGCGCTGCTCCCCGTGCTCCTCCCCCCCGAACGTGTGGCGGCCTTCGAGACCGCTCTCGCCGACGCCTCGGCGACCGTCGAGCCGAGCCGGGACGATCGCCCGGCCTCGCTCGTCCACGCCCTCGCGCGCCGACAGCAAACGACGGCGGGAAGGGGGGGCCGTGCGATCGGAGCGATGAGCCGCCTGCCGGTGCCGGTCCTGGTCCTTCTGGCCCTCCTCCCCTCGCTCCTGGTCGCCGCGTGGACCGTCCGGCGTCCGCAGGGCCGGCGCGCCGCCGCCGCGGCCTCGCACGCGGTGGCGGTGACCGGTGCGGCCGGCATGGGCTTCTCTCTCCTGGTGCTCCTCTCGTTCCAGGCGAGAGTGGGGGCCCTGTATGGGGCGCTCGGGGCCCTGACCGCGTTCTTCATGCTCGGTCTCGCCCTCGGGGCCACCCTGGCTCACCGGGTGGTCCGGGCCCGCGGGGTGGGGGCCTCGCCTCTCTTGGCGCCGCGGCTCGCCCTCGCCGCCGCTCTGTCGTACTCCGCCGCGCTGCCCTGGACTCTCCAGGCGGCCGGACGGGCCTCGGGGTCAGGTCAGGTCGCGGCGCTCGTGGCTCACGGAGCGCTGCTTCTCGTCGCCGGGGTCGTGACCGGGGCCCTCTTTCCCACCGCCGCCGCGATCCGCCTCGCCGCCGGTGACGAGACCGGCAGCGCCGCGGGTCGTCTCGAGACCGCCGACCACCTGGGAGCCGCCGTCGCCGCCCTCGTCGGAGCGGTTCTCTTCGTCCCCGTCCTGGGCTTCAGCCGGACGGCCTGGCTGCTGGCGGCCCTGCTCGCCATTGCCCTCGTCGCCCTGGCCCGGGCGACGCCGGGATCCCGGGCCGGTGAGTCCTGATGTTGTGCGTCGCGGGCGTCTCAGCCCAGGTCGAAGCCGACGACCCCGAACAGGAGCGCGATGCCCAGGAACACCACCAGGTAGATGACCCAGCCGATGAGACAGACGGCCACGGCCCGGCCGGAGCTCTTGTAGTCCAGGGCCTGGCGCACGGCAATGACCGTCGCCGTGAGCTGCCACACCCAGATCACGAGGGCGATCAGCCCCCCGATCAGGGGCACGAGGCGGAGCACCAGCAGGAGGCCCGGGGAGGCGGCGAAGCCGATGGTACGAAGAAGCTGCCCAATGTCCGCCTCGGTCTGCGGCTCCGGCAGCAGCTTCGTGCCGATGAGCCAGATGACCGCCGCCCACGCCGCCCAACCGACGAGGGCGCCCACCAGGCTGCCGACGACCCCCGTGCCGCCGGTCGTGACCGCTCCTATTCCGGCGGAGAGGGCGGCGAGCGCTACCACGCCCATGGCCTGGGGCGTCGCCGTGGCGTCGGCTTCGACCTCTTCGTAAGTGGCGATATCCAGGCGCGCCGCACCGAGGACGCGATCGACAAAGCTGGCCATGGTGCCTCCTTGATCGCCGCAGCCTACTCCAATCCCACCCTGCCCAGCAATGTCGTTTCTGCCAGCGTCGGGCTGGCCGCGGCGTCAGACCCCGAGTGACTGGATGTCGTTGAGGATGCCGGCGGCGGTGACCTCCGCGCCCGCGCCCGGACCGCCGACGGCCAGGGGCTCGTCCTTGTAGCGACGGGTGGTGAAGGCGAGGCGGTTGCGCGTGCCGCTGAGCACCCCGAAGTACGAATCCCTGGGAACCGCCTGCAGCCGGGCGCTCACCCCGCGCGCGGTCGCCCTCACGACGTAGCGGAGGACACGACCTCGCGTCGCCTCGCGCTCGACGCGCCGCCGCCAACCCTCGTCCAGCGACGGCAGCTTCCTGAAGAAGGCGGCCAGCGAGAGCCGGCCAAACGAGGCCGGGACCAGCGACTCTGGATTGGGGGCGGTCCCGTGGTAGCCGAGGAGGCGGGCCAGGATCAGCCCCTTGCGTCCGGCGTCACGGCCCAGGAGATCGTCGCGGGGGTCCGGCTCGGCGTAGCCCTTGTCCACGGCCTCGCGCACGATCTCGGAGAACCTCTGACCTTCCTCCACGGCCGACAGCACGTACCCCAGCGTCCCGCTCACGCACCCGTCGACCCGGAGGATGCGGTCACCGCTGGCCACCAGCTTGCGGAAGGTGTCGATGACGGGCAGCCCCGCCCCGACGGTGGCCTCGTAGAGCAGGCGACGTCCCGTGGCGGCGGCGGTGTCGTGGAGGCGTCGGTAGTGGGCCTCGCTGCCGGCCAGGGGCTTCTTGTTGGCGAGGACGAGGTCGAATCCGTGCTCGAGTCCCGCCACCAGGAGCGGCGTCGTCTCGTCGGCGGTGACGTCCACCAGCGCCGGGCGGGAGACGGCGTGCGCGGCGATGTCCGAGAGCGCGGAGGCGGCGTCGGCGGCCCGGCCTCCGAGATCGGCCAGCAGCTCGCCACGGTCCTTGCCCTCGGCCAGCCGCAGCAGCCGCCGTCGGCTGAGACCCCGCGGATCGAAGACGTAGCCCGACCGGTCGAGCGCGGCCACGATCCGGACCCGCTCGCGGTCCGTGCTCGAGACCTGGTTGGCGAGGGCGCGGCCCACGCGGCCGAAGCCCAGGAGAACGACGTCGGTCCGTGGCCGGTCCGGCGGTCGACCGCCGCCAATCTTGGCGAGCTGGAAGGCGGAGTGGACGGCCCGGGCCGCATCGGCGGCCTGCTTCTCGTCCACCACGAAGGAGATGTTGAGCTCGGACGAGCCCTGGGCGATGGCGATCACGTTGACCCCGCCGGCGGCGAGCGCGGAGAAGACCCGGGCGGCGATGCCGGGGCTGCCGGCCATGCCGCGGCCGACGACCGCGATGACCGCCACCCCGGGGCGGGCGCTCACGCTGTCGACGAGCCCGGCGGTGAGCTCCATGGCGAAGGCCCTCTCGAGCGCCTGGACGGCCCGATCGGCTTCCTTCCCGGAGACGGTGAAGCCGATGGAGCTCTCGGAGGACGACTGGAAGATGGTCGAGACCGAGAGCCCCTCGTCGTGGATGGCGGAGAACGTGCGCGCGGCGATGCCGGGCACGCCCATGAGGCCCTTGCCCGCGACGGTGACGAGGGCCTGGTCGCGGATGGTCGCCAGGGCCTTGACCGGGTAGGCCTCGAGGGTGCGGCGGGAGGAGACCTCGGTGCCCGGGTCGTCCTGCTTCAGGAAGGAGCGCACCTGCAACGCGACCCGGCTGCCGTCGAGGGGAATGAGCGCACGGGGGTGGAGGACCTTGGCGCCGAAGTAGGCCACCTCGGCGGCCTCGCGGTGGTGCATCTGGGGCAGCAGGCGGGCGTCGGGCACGCTGCGCGGGTCCGCGGTGAGGATGCCCTTCACGTCCTTCCACAGGACGACGCGCGCCGCGCCCAGGGTGCGGGCGAGGAGCGTGGCGGTCAGGTCGGTGCCCCCGCGGCCGAGGGTCGCGAGCGTCCCGTCGGGAGCGGCCCCGAAGAAGCCCGGCACGACCGGCGTGACCCCACGCTTCAGCAGGGGCGTGAGGCGCCGTCGTGCGGCCCGTTGCGTCGCCGGGATGTCGGGGGCGGCTGCGCCGTAGCGCCCGTCGGTCACCACGATCTCCATGGCGTCGACCTTCTCCGCCCGCCGCCCGGCCGCGCCCAGGGCCGCGGCCATGAGGGTGCTGGCCCCCCGTTCGCCGCGCGCCACGAGGATGTCGCTGGCCCGGGGGCTCAGGTCACCCAGGCGGGCCACGGCGTGGGCGATCTCGTGGTACTCGCGGGCCAGCTGGTCGGCGGTGGCCAGCACCTTCCGGCGCGGAGGCCCGGCCGGGACGAGGGCATGGGCGATGTCGCGGTGCCGACGCACGAAGGCGGCCGCGGCGGCGTCCGCCGCTTTCGTGTCACCGGCCTGGGCGTCCCGGGCCCCCTCGAGGAGAGAGTCGGTGACGCCGGAGAGTGCCGAGACGACGACCACCAGCGGGCCCGGGTGATCGCAGATGAGCTTCACCGCGTTGCGGACGCCCTCCGCGTCGGCCAGGGCGGCCCCCCCGAACTTCCACACCTCCAGTTGCGGCTTGCCCCCACGGCGGGCGCTCGCGCCTCGACGTCCTGCTGGCATCGCGTGATTCTCCTCGTTGCACGCGCGGGCCATCCGCCCGACGTGGCCAAGGCCGAAGTGTACCGCCTACCGGGCCGGGCGGAAGGCGCCGGTGGCGCCTCCCGGAAGCGGGGTCGAGATCAATGAGTGGACATTCAGTTCCGGGCTGCCTACCTTTTTCACAGAGCCGAGCACTCGAAGCCGACAGGGTGGTGACATGGCAGGGAACGGTCATATCGACCTGTTCGGGCCTTTTGTGGTGGCTTCTCCGGACGAACGAGCGGACTCCGTTTCGGCTGGGGGCCGCCGGAGCGACCCTCCCTCCTCCGCCCCCCCCGAGGTCTTCGACGCCTTCGTGTTGCCCGTCGCAAGTGTGGCCGGGAAGAGGCAGTGCACGACCCTGCCGTGCTCGGCGGCCCTCCATGCTGCCGCCGCGGTCGCCCTGATCGCCGTGCCCCTTTTCGGATCGTCAGAGATCCCCCGTCCGCCTCGAGCCATTCAGGCGTTCTTCGTGGAGCCCATGGTCGCCCCACCCCCGGCGCCTCCTCCACCTCCTCCGCCGGCCTCTCCCGCCACGCCGTCTCGGGCCGCGCCCGCCCCGGCGGCTGACGCCATCGACCGTTTGACCGTGCCGGTCGAGGTGCCCTCCGAGCTGCGACCGGACGAGGGGCTCGACCTCGGGATCGGGGGCGGCGTTGCGGGGGGCGTCGCCGGCGGTGTGCCCGGCGGTGTCGTCGGCGGCGTCGTCGGAGGGCTCTCGGACGCCGTGGCGGGGGCGCCCCCGCCGGTGGCCCCGGTGCGCGTGGGTGGTCACATCAAGCAGCCGACGAAGCTCCGGCACGTGGCCCCGGTCTACCCGAAGGTGGCGATGGCGGCCTCGGTCCAGGGGGTTGTGATCATCGAGGCGGTGATCGACGCCACGGGTCGTGTCGCTGAAACCCGGATTCTCCGTGGCGTGCCCATGCTCGACGAGGCGGCCCTGGAGGCCGTCCGCCAGTGGGAGTACACGCCCACCCTTCTCGACGGAGTGCCCACCCCGGTCAGGATGACGATCACCGTGACCTTCCGGTTCGAGCGCCCCACGCAGAGCTGAGCCAGCGACGGACCGCGCGTGCGTGTCAGCTCCAGATGCCGGGGATCGAGCGGTGGCAGTCGGGACAAGCCCCGCCCTTCAGGCGGTTCCTGATGACCGCCATGCCCAGCCGCTGGATGAGCACCTCACCACAACCCGGGCAGTAGGTGTTCTCGCCGGGGTGTCCGGGCACGTTGCCGATGTAGACGAACCTCAAGCCCTCGCCCATGGCCACGTCGCGACAACGCTCGAGCGTGGCCACCGGGGTCGACGGAAGGTTGGCGAGGCGGTAGGCGGGATGGAAGCGAGTGAAGTGGACCGGGACCTCGTCCCCGAGGTCGTCGCGCACGAAGCGGGCGAGGTCCCGGATCTCGGCGACCGAGTCGTTCTGGGTGGGGATGATGAGGGCCACGATCTCCGTCCAGATCCCGTGCTTCCGCAGCCGCCGGAGCGTGTCGAGGACGGCCGGGAGCTTCCCCCCGCAGTGCTCCTCGAAGAAGACGGGGTCGAATCCCTTCAGGTCCACCTTGTAGGCGGCGATCTCCTGGCAGAGATCGGCCAGCGGCTCCTCCTGGATGTAGCCGTTGGAGATCATCACCGTGCGCACGCCCGTGGCCCGGCCGGCGACGGCGATGTCGAGGACGTACTCCGCGAAGACCACGGGCTCGGTGTAGGTGCAGGCGATGAGGGGGGCCCCCTGGCGCCGGGCCAGCTGGACCGCGCCGGCAGGGGTGAGCGTCCGGGTGGGGATCTGCTCCGGGCGGGCCTGGGCGATCTCCCAGTTCTGGCAGGCCTTGCACCAGAGGTTGCAGCCGGGGGTGGCGAGGGAGAGGGCCACGGACCCGGGCAGGACGTGGAAGAAGGGCTTCTTCTCCACGGGGTCGACGGCGATGGTGCAGGGGCGCGAGTGGACGAGGGTGAAGAGCGTCCCGCCCCGGTTCTCCCTCACCCCGCACGTGCCGCGCTCGTCGTCGGAGATCCGGCAGCCACGGGGACACAGGCCGCACTGGACCCAGCTGTCCGGGAGCTTCTCGTACCAGCGGGCGGGATGGGGGTTCAGGCCGCCCTCCTCGATCGACGTCAAGCCCATGGCCGGGTCCTGGCGACCGCGGTCCGCCGCCTCGGCGTCCCCGGGCCCCATCCCGGCCAGGGCGCAGGCCGTGCACGAACCGGCCAGCTGCGCGAGAAACATCCTCCGCTCGGGTGCGTTCACGCCGGACGGGCCTCGGGGGCGGGCCATTCAGACCTCCGCGATCTCGATGCGAGCCGGGTCATCGACACCGAGTCCGAGCTTCGCGGCGCCGGCAATGTAGCGGGGCGCCCGCTCCTCGGCGGCCAGCGTCGGCAGGCCGACCCGCTTCCGCTGCGCCTCCAGGGTCCGCCACCCCACCGTGTCGAGGGCGACGGGGTCGGTGGAGGCGAGGAAGCCGTGGAAGGGCCAGTCCCAGTTGGGGGCCCGGCCGGGGCCGCCGTGGCACTGCCCGGTGGAGCCGTCCACGATCGACAGCCGCAGCTTCTCCCGGATCAGGGGGTGGGCCACGAGGTGGGGAACGTAGGGGGCACAGCCCTCGGCGTGCAGCTTGTTGGGGTTGTTCACGGTCCCGTACCAGTTCTTCAGCGAGAGGGTGACTCCGGCGAGGCCGTGGTCCTTGAGTCGGCCCAGCGAGATGACCGCGGTCAGGTCCTCCACCATCGCCCGGGCGAACCGGGAAGCGGAGGGGCCCCACTCGGTGAGCCTTCGATCCCAGTCGACGCCAGTGCCTCGAACGCGGACACCCGGGCCGTCGCTCAACGTGTAGCCGGCGGCGCTCAGCTCCCGGTCGCTGCGGTCCCAGATCAGGATGCGGTTGGCGGGAACGCCGGCCGCCTGCAGCCACCTCGCGAGCTCGTGGGCCACCTCCGGGCGGGTCGACACCCCGGCCCCGCCCAGGCAGTTGACCTTGATCCCCACGACGTCGGTCGGCTCGAAGAGCCGTCGCAGCCCGTCGACGGGGGAGCTCTCTCCCACGGCTCGAGCCACCGCTGCGCCGAGGCCATCGGCGAGCTTTGCCGGGTCGAGCACGTCCCGGGCCCCGACCAGCCCCGGGCGCCGGGCCACCGCGACCGTCGGTCCGGCGGGGGCTGACCGTGGCCCTGGTGGCGGGCCGGGAAAGAACGCCTCGGCCGCTCGGGCGAGAGGGGAGGCGGTCAAGGCGCCCGCGCCCAGGGCCGACAGGGTGCGTCGGCGATCACGGTCGATGGCCATCACTCCTCCTTGAACACCTGGCCCGTGAAGACCGAGAAGCGGGCCCCGTCCTTCCAGCCGTCGGGGGGCAGCCCCGCCTTCTGCGAGAGCGCGGTCAGGGTCTGCTCGCGGGTCCAGCCGCTCTCCGTGGCCACCTGGGGCAGGAACAACGCGGCCTTGCCGTTCTTCTCGAGGACGATCCCGTGCTTGCCCACCTGGATCTCCTGGGCGGACGCGACCGGTCGCCGGGGGGACAGCGCCGTGACCTCCACCTCGATCCGGTCGAGCTCGGACGCCTCCACCGGCTCGAACCGCGGGTCGCGCTGGGCCGCGTCGAGGGCGGCCTGCACCGTGCCGTAGTAGAGGGGGAACTGCGGCTCGGGCTGCCCGATGCAGCCCCTGAGCCGTCCGTGCGCTCGGATCTCCCGAGGGTCGGTCCGGTTGAGCGTCACGAAGACGCCCTGACGCTGCTCGTGGGTCGGGCCGGTGGGCCACTCCGCCAGCAGGGGACCGAGGCTGTCCTTCCCGGCGAGCTCGGTTTCGAGGGCGGCGCGGGCGAGGTGGACGAGCCGGGCGCCCTCCTCGTCGGTCAGGGGCGGGGCCCCCACCGGCGCGGTCTCGAGCCGGGGAAGCGTGAGGAGCGGATTCCCGGGGGCGGGAGCCTCGGGGCCGCGAACGAAGCCGAGGGCCACGTACGAGACCGAGCTGCCCTCGCTGGGGATGGGCAGGTCGGCCGACATGTACTGGGCGAGGAGGACCGCCCGGGCCTGGGGAGCGATGCGCTGGAGCAGCTCCAGCATCGTGGCGAGGCCGTGGCGCCCGCAGATGGTGGTGCCGGTCTCGGTGAGGTAGGAGCGGAACCCGTCCGCGTCGACATCGGAGAGAAGGGCCACTCCCCGGGTGTCCATCTCCCGGACCTGCTCGCGGGTCTCCGGCGACAGATCTCCAAAAGGCGCGTAGCCGAAGCGCGAGCCGTAGTGGGCGAAATCGGAGGAGAAGACGAAGAGGGTGCGTCCGTCGTCCAGTCTCGCGAGCTGGTCCGCGAAGGCCTTCTGGTCCCGCGGTCGCGTGTCGCCGGCGAGGATCGGCACGAGGCAGAAACGCCCCAGGGCGACCTGTAGGAACGGCAGCTCGATCTCGACCGCGTGCTCCGGCTCGGTGACGCCTGGCACGATCCGGGCCACGTCGCCGGCGAGGGCCTTCGTCACTCCCTCGCACAGGGGGATGTCGCCCAGCGGCGTGCGGTACGCCGTGGCGTCGTCCAGGGCGTAGCCCGCGAATGCGCCGTGGTGCGAGGGGGCCAGGACGACGACGCGGTCGAAGTCGCCCGGCTCGAGCAGGCGGTACGCGGTGGCGGCCGCGTAGCCGGAGAAGTTCCATCCGGCGTGGGGCACGACCAGGGCCACCGGCTTCGAGGGGAGGGTCGGCGCGCCGGCGGCGAGGCGCATGAGGAGGTGGGCGGCCGAGATCAGGTGGGCCTTCCCCTTGGGATACCACGTCCCGGCGAGGGCGGGGGGCCGGGTCCGCGCGGCGCGGGGGCTCTCGGGACCGAACACGACGGGGGCCGCGGCCAGGAGCGCCACCAGGACCGTGGCGAAACCCCAGGACCGGTAGAGCCGCGTCTTCATGGCGTCCTCCGCGTCAGGGCGCGCCGCGGGGCGCCCTGCCACTTTCCATTGTAGGAGCCTCGCGGCGCCCGACGCGCGATTCGTTCGGACTGAGACGTTTGATTCAGGTAACATCCCTCCAGCTCTTCTTCTCCGCGTTCCGTGGGCTTCGTGTCACGGGCCGAGGCGGCCGTGGCCAGGGGAGGGGGCCGATGAGCAACCCGCGATTCGAGATCTTCAGCGAGCCCGGGCGCAAGCTGGTCAAGGCGTGGACCCGGGGTGTCCAGTTCGACGACAAGGCGAAGGAGCAGGTCCTCAACGTGGCGTCCATGCCCTTCGTTCACGGCTGGGTGGCGGTCATGCCCGACGTGCACTGGGGGATGGGGGCGACGGTGGGCAGCGTGATCCCCACCCACCGGGCCATCATCCCCGCCGCGGTGGGCGTCGACATCGGGTGCGGCATGATGGCGGTGGAGACCAGCCTGACCGCCAGCGACCTGCCCGACAACCTGGCCCCCATGCGCAGCGCGATCGAGGCGGCGGTTCCCCACGGGCGGACGGCCAGCGGCGGCCGTGGAGACCGGGGAGCCTGGGCGAAGGTACCCGACCCGGTGTCCGCGGCCTGGGAGGGCCTGAGGGAGCGCTTCGAGCGGATCGCCGAGAAGCACCCGACGGTCCGCCGGGCCAACAGCGTGAACCACCTCGGCACCCTCGGCACCGGCAACCACTTCATCGAGGTCTGCCTCGACGAGGAGGATCGTGTCTGGTGCATGCTCCACAGCGGCTCGCGGGGGGTGGGGAACAAGATCGGCAGCTACTTCATCGAGCTCGCGAAGAGGGACATGCGGACGTGGATGATCAACCTGCCCGACGTGGACCTCGCGTACTTTCCCGAGGGCGTGTCGCACTTCGGGGACTACGTGGAGGCGGTGGGCTGGGCCCAGGACTTCGCCCGGATCAACCGCGAGATCATGATGCGGGCGGTCGTGGGTGCGATCCGGGCTCTGCCCGGCCTGCCCGAGCTCTCCGCGGACCGGGAGGTGGTGAACTGCCACCACAACTACGTGGCGAAGGAGAGTCACTTCGGGAAGAACGTCTGGCTCACTCGCAAAGGCGCGGTGCGAGCGCGGGAGGGCGACCTCGGCATCATCCCCGGCTCGATGGGCGCGCGGTCCTACATCGTGCGCGGCAAGGGCAATCCCCAGAGCTACCACAGCTGCAGCCACGGGGCGGGACGGGCCATGTCCCGTACCGAGGCGCGGCGGCGCTTCACGGTGGAGCAGCACGCGGCGGCGACCCGAGACGTCGAGTGCCGCAAGGACGAGGACGTCATCGACGAGACCCCCGCCGCCTACAAGCCCATCGACGCGGTGATGGAGGCGCAGAGCGACCTCGTGGACGTCGTCCACACCCTGCGCCAGGTGGTGTGCGTCAAGGGCTGATCCGCCACGGGCTGTCGTCGAAGGCCAATGAGTTGGGGACTTCCGTCGGCGTGCGCCCGCCGCCGAGACCGCGCTGCCGACCTGGGAGCACTACGCACCCGTTCTGGTGGCCGCCGGGGCCGCGAGTCATGCCTCGCCCCGGGTGAGCTTTCCGATCACGGGGTTCTGGAACGGGAGCGGCGCGTTCACGCGACGCTCCGTTCAGCTCGGCTGACGACGAGCGTCTGCGAGAGTGGTGGCCCGCGGGCGGAGCGCCGGCGCGTGGCAATCGCCCGGCCTCGTGGTAGCCTTCGCCCCCAACTGGGCCGTGCCGGTGGCCTGGAGCGCCCGGTGGCGCTGAAAGGACCGTCCTCATGCAGCTGAACCCCTTTGATCTCATCGTCTTTGTCGGCTTCATCGTCACCGTGGTCACGGTCGGGGTGATGATGAGCCGCGACGAGAAGGACTCCGAGTCCTACTTCCTGGCCGGCCGCGGCCTGAGCTGGTGGCTCATCGGCTTCTCGCTCATCGCCGCCAACATCTCCACCGAGCAGTTCGTGGGGATGTCGGGGAGCGCCGCCGACTACGTGGGCCTGGCCATCGCCAGCTACGAGTGGATGGCCGCGATCACACTGGTGGTGGTGGCCTTCTTCTTCCTCCCCAAGTTCCTGCGGGCCGGCATCTACACCATCCCCGAGTTCCTCGAGTACCGCTACAGCGCGGCGGCGCGGACCATCATGTCCGTCTTCATGATGATCATCTACGTGTTCGTGACCATCGCCGCGGTCATCTACTCGGGCGCCCTCACCGTGGACACGATCTTCGGGGGCCAGACCTTCCTGGGCCTCGAGGTGAACCTGGTGACCGCCTCCTGGGCCATCGGGCTCCTGGCCGCCATCTACGTGGTCTCGGGCGGTCTCAAGGCCTGCGCCTGGGCGGATCTCCTGCAGGGATCGGCCCTGATCGTGGGAGGGGCGGTGGTGATGGTTCTCGCCTTCCGGGCCCTGGGGATGGCCGACCCGGCGGCCGTCGGCCTGCCGGCGGAGATGGCGGGGGCGGGGGCGGTGGAGAAGTTCCGGCACCTGAACGCGGCCAAGCTCCACATGGTCCTGCCCAAGACCGACCTCAACATCCCGTGGACGGCCCTGGTGCTCGGTCTCTGGATTCCCAACTTCTACTACTGGGGCCTGAACCAGTACATCACCCAGCGCACCCTCGGCGCGAAGTCCCTGGCCGAGGGGCAGAAGGGGGTGGTGTTCGCCGCTGGCCTCAAGCTGATCATCCCGTTCGTGATCGTGATCCCGGGCATCATCGCCTTCAACCTCTACAAGGACCAGATGGCCGAGGAGGCGATCAAGAGCAACCAGCCGATCGTGGAGAGCTTCGAAGAGGCCCAGGGTTCCCCGGGCTCGGCCCGGGTCGCCTTCCGATTCGATGGCGATTTCGCGAAGCTCCATGCGGAACAGGCGGCGGACATCCTGGCGTTCAACGCCGCGCTCGCCGGCACCACCCCGGACACCGGCCTTCCCCCGGCCGAGGCCAACGCCGCCCTGCTCGACGTCATCGCCGCCGCGAACGAGAACCTGCCCCGGGAGGAGCGGATCGAGGAGGAGACGGCGCTCATCGGGCGCAAGTACGATTCCGCCTTTGCCCTCCTGATCAAGCACCTGATCCCCACCGGCCTGCGCGGGTTCATGCTCGCCGCCATCCTGGGTGCGGTGATGAGCTCGCTGGCCTCGATGCTGAATGCCGCCTCCACCATCTTCACCATGGACCTGTTCAAGGAGTACATCTACAAGGGAGCGAGCCAGGCGACGCTGGTTCGGGTGGGCCGGATCGGGGTGGCGGCCTTCGCCGCGGTGGGGTGCATCATGTCACCGCTCCTCGACAACCCCGCCTTCGGGGGCATATTCAAGTACATCCAGGAGTTCCAGGGCTTCATCTCTCCGGGCATCCTGGCCGTGTTCGTGTTCGGCCTGCTGGTCCACAAGGCGCCGGCGATCTGCGGCGTGGTGGGGCTCGTAGTGAACCCGATCATCTACGGCCTCCTCAAGGTGCTCGCCCCGAACCTGGCCTTCCTCGACCGCATGGCCGTCTGCTTCTTCGTGGTCCTGGGTCTCATGGCGCTGATCACATTCCTGAAGCCCCTCGAGAAGCCGGTGGAGCTGCCGGTCCAGACCAGGATCGCCCTCGAGTCGTCGCCCGGGGCGAAGATGGCGGGCATCGCGGTGGTGGTGGTCACGCTGGTCCTCTACGGGGTCTTCTGGTAGGCGATCGCGGCCGGAGCACAGCCGGGTGCGGAGGGCGGTTCGCGCGGGCTGCCCTCCGCGCTGGTCGACCGACGTCCGTGCCGCTTAGCGGGGAGCGTGGCGTCTGTGTGGGCCCCCCTCCGCGGGACGGGGAACCCACCGCGTGGAACCCACCACGTAGAATGCCAGCGTTGCCCCCGTTAGGGGCACCTTCGAACGACAGGAGAGAGGATTGGTGATCTACGGCGTCGCGCTGCTGTCGGGCTGCCTGCTCGCCGGCGCGTTCCTCGGCGACCTGCTGGGGGACCTCATCGGCGTCGAGGCCAACGTGGGCGGCGTGGGCATCGCCATGCTCCTGCTGATCCTGCTCTCCGACCGCCTGAGGGCGAGGGGGAGGCTCAACCCGACGTCGCAGCGGGGCATCGTGTTCTGGAGCTCGATCTACATCCCGGTGGTGGTGGCCATGGCCGCCAAGCAGGACGTGCTCTCCGCGCTCCAGGGTGGTCCGGCGGCGCTGCTCGCCGGGACCCTGGCCGTCGCGGTCGGCTTCCTCCTCGTGCCCCTGATCAGTCGCATTGGCCGGGCGGGACACGCGCCCGACTCCGGGGACGAGCCGTGACCGGGATCCTCGACATCCTCGGGTCGGTACTGGAGCGCCACGGGCTGGTGACCGCGTTCGCGTTCGTTGGCCTCGTCGTCTGGATCTCGTACCTCGTCTCCGACCGCCTCACCCGGGGCCGGGTGCACGGATCGGCCATCGCCATCCTGATCGGCCTGGTGCTGGCCGGCGTGGGGGGCGTCGTGACGGGAGGACACCGCGGGCTCGCGGACATCGAGGTTCTCGCCGGCGTGGGTCTCCTGGGCGGGGCCATGATCCGTGATCTCGCGATCGTCGCCACCGCCTTCGGTGTCGACTTCGCCGAGATCCGAAGGGCGGGGGCCGGCGCCGTCGTCTCCCTCGTCGCCGGCGTGCTCGGCTCCTTCGCCGTCGGGGCCGGCGTCGCCTGGGTGTTCGGCTACACGGACCCGATCAGCATGACCACCATCGGGGCCGGTGCCGCCACCTACATCGTCGGGCCGGTGACGGGAACGGCCATCGGGGCGACCTCGGACGTGGTGGCCCTGAGCATCGCCGCCGGGCTGGTCAAGTCCATGCTGGTCATGACCGCCACGCCCTTCGTCGCTGGCCGCATCGGTCTCGACAACCCGCGTGCCGCAATGGTCTACGGTGGCTTGATGGGCACGACGAGCGGAGTGGCCGGGGGCCTCGCGGCGACCGACGAGAGGCTCGTGCCCTACGGGGCCATGACCGCCACCTTCTATACCGGCCTCGGTTGTCTCGTGGGTCCCTCCGCCGTGTTCGTGACGATCCGGGCGCTCTTCGGAGCCTAGCCCGCCGCGTCACCCCGGGCGAGGCGTTCCAGCACCGCGTCGCGCTCCGGGCCGATGGGGGGCAGGGGCTCGACGATCTCGCACCTCCGTCGACGCACGGTGAGGGCGCGCGTGGCCAGGGGCGCCAGTGCCTCGAATTCCTGGGTCACGACGAGAGCGAGGGCCCCCGCGTCGAGCCGCTCCCGCACCCAACCGACCAGGCGGTGGCGCGACACCCGATCCATCCCCTCCAGCGGCTCGTCGAGAAGGAGGCACCCGGGGTGCCCGATCCGTGCGGCGGCCAGGGTGGCGCGGCGTCGCTGCCCCTTGGACAGCTCTCGAATCGTCCGCCCGCCCAGGCCCTGCAGCCCGACCCACTCGAGCGCCGCCTCCGCTCGCTCCGGGGGCTCCCCGCGCAGGCCGCACACCAGGGCCAGGACGTCGCGCACCGAAGCGTAGGGAGTCAGGTCCGGGTGCTCGGGAAGATAGGCCAGCTCGCGACGGGCGCTCACCTCCTCCTGCCACAGGTCGTGTCCGCCCACCCGGGCCACCCCCCGGCGGGGCTTCTCGACCCCGGCCGCGATCTTCAGGAGCGTGCTCTTGCCGCACCCGTTGGGGCCCAGCAGGAGCGTGAGTCCTGGCTCGAGCACCAGGCTCACATCGTCGAGCACCTCGGCCGGGGAGGTGTAGCCGAAGCACACCCCTCGCAACTCGATCACGCGTCGCTCCACGAGAGGGGATCGCCGGCGGCCACGTGGTGGAGCTCGTGCCAGCGGCTGATCTCCTGGCGGCGCTCCCTCCCGGCGGCGATGCCCAGGGCCACCGGCGTCGCCGCGAGCAAGCCCCACGCGACCCACGGGACCAGCGTCACGAGCCCTCCCACGAGCCCCCCCTCCAGCAGGAGCCGCGCGGTGCCCCCCTGGTGGCCGGGTGCACGGCGGATCTCCGCAGCGCCCCGAAGGGCGAGCCAGGGCACGGTGGCCAGGAGGGAAGGGATCACCGACGGCACGGCGAGGGCCACCGCCATGCTCGGGAGCGCCACCGCGCCGAGCAGAGCGGCGTCCAGGCCGACCCGGAGCCGCGCCGGCCAGGGCAGGGACCGCGCCCACGGCCACGGCGGGCGCCGCTTCACCAGGGCCTCGGCCAGGATCGCGATCGCGAGAACCGCGGCGGCCAGCCCGCCCAGGCGCGCCGCGGCCTCTTCCTGCCCGGGGGTGAGGGAGTTGTTGCGCAGGAACAGGAGCGTCGGCCCCACGGCGAGCAGGCTGGTCAACCAGCTCCTGGCCACTCGAATGCCGATGGCCCGGCGGCTCACCATCGTCCAGAACGCCGCGGCCCCCAGCGCCTCGCCCTCCTGCCGAGCACGGGAGACGTTGGCCCAACGACCGGCGCGCCGGCGGGTCTCGACATCGACGGGTCGGGCCGCGGTCTCGGCCAGCAGGAGGAGCCCCGCGGACAGCAGCGGTCCCCACCACGACCCGGCCCAGGCGCTGATCGCGCCGGCGGCCGCCACCCAGCGCGTCCATCCGGCGCCGACCGCGGCCAGCGCTGCGCCCCAGGCGAGCAGCGGCAGGCCGAGCAGCCGCGGCAGAGTCGTCGCGGGCTGGCTCGAGACCACTGCCAGGCCCCCGGCGAGGACCACCGCGAGGGCTGGCCCCTGCACCGCGACGAGCCCGGCCGTCACCGCTCGCCGCTGAGCGGAGGAGGAGACCGGCAGGTGGCGGATCCAGCCTCCGAGGCCGAGAGTGAGCCGACAGGCCGCGGCCCGGGAGACGGCGAAGAAGAGCCCGCTGGCGAGCAGGGCGGCCTGGATCGACCCCCTGGGGGGGAAGAGCAGCGTGGCCACGGCTCCAAGGATGACCGCGGGGCTGCCGTACAGCACCACCACCCCGACCAGGGCCATCGCCGTGGGCACGGTGGTCCGCACCGCCACCCGCGCCCCCGCTCGCAGCTGGAAGCGGAGCAGTGTGAGGGCGACGTGGGGTGTGTTCATCGATCGTGCCGTTCCCGCGCGCATCGTATCTCCAGTTGGCGGGACTCGCTCAGGAGGATCGCTCGTTTGGCAAGTGAGTGCGGGGGCGCCGATCCCGGTGTCGCCACCCAGCTTCGGCGAGGCAAACTGGGCGATCCGGGCACCGCGCATCGCTGGCATGCCGGGCTACGCGAGGAGAAGGGGATCCGCCTGCTGACCCGGAGGATCGATCGTACCGGAAGTCACCCGCGCCCTCCGATGCCGCCGTTCGGCTT
Organism: Acidobacteriota bacterium; assembly: GCA_022340585.1. GTDB lineage: Bacteria > Acidobacteriota > Vicinamibacteria > Fen-336 > Fen-336 > JAJDNS01. The sequence goes on along the minus strand of JAJDNS010000003.1, from coordinate 21,375 downwards.
CTCGGAAGCGGACACGCGCGCCATCGTCGCGTATCCGAAGGCGGTGCGGCTGTCGTCGGGACCCTTGGGTATGCGGGGCTTCCTACCGAGCCCCAGACCGAGATTCCCCAGACCGCCTTGGCCAGGGAGCCGGTCGAGTAGGTCACGCCAGAAGCCGGCGACCGCTCCATGGCCCGAGGACGGGGCCACCAAGGGGACGCTTGCCGGTGAGCGTCATTCCCCTCCGTTGCCTGCGCTCGACGGGCACACTAGGCTACGTGGACATCGAAACAGGAGGACTCCACGATGACCAGACTCGCCGGCGCCGGACGGACCGGATCCTCCGCATCCATCGCGCGGTGGGCCGCGACATTCTCGTCGACTGAGGGGCCATGAAGAGGCTTGCCCGTCCACCCGCTCCCCCCTTGCCCGCCCGCCGCGACTTTCTGAAGACGTCAGCGCTCGCTGGCGTCGCCCAGGGTCTCGGCCGCCTGGCCTGGCCCGCGTCGGGACCCGCGCCGGCGGCGACGGCGGACGAGGTGCCGCCCCTGCCATCGTGGACCTTTCGACCGATGCGGTGGGCTCAGCTCACCCTGGTCGAGGACGACCCGCCCGGGCTCGACGCCGGGTTCTGGCTCGACTACTTCCAGCGCACCCACTCCGATGCCGTCTGCCTGAGCGCCGGGGGCTGCGTGGCCTACTACCCCACGGAGGTGCCCTTCCACCACCGCAGCGCCTGGCTCGGTGATCGCGACGTGTTCGGCGAGCTCGCCGCCGGGTGCCGGCGCCTCGGCATGGTCGTCGCGGCCCGCACCGACCCCCACGCCACTTACGACGACGTGCAGGCAGCGCACCCCGACTGGATCGCCGTGGACGAGGAGGGCCGGCCGCGGCGCCACTGGGCGTCGCCGGAGATGTGGGTCACCTGCGGCCTGGGTCCCTACAACTTCGAGTTCATGACCGAGGTGATGAGGGAGATCATGGCCCGCTACCGGGTGGACGCCCTCTTCGTCAACCGCTGGGACGGGTCGGGGCCGTGCTACTGCGAGCACTGCCGGACCGGGTTTCGGGCCGCCACCGGCCGCGACCTGCCGCGGACGGCCGATCCAGGGGACCCGGTGCACCGCGACTACCGGCAGTGGCGGGAGGAGCGGCTCTTCGCCCTGTGGCGGCTCTGGGACTCCGAGGTCCGCAAGATCAACGCCGACTCCTGCGTCATCCCCAATGCCGGCGGGGGGGCCAGCAGCCGTCTCGACATGAAGACCATTGGCGAACGGGCGCCCATGCTGGCCGCCGACCGCCAGGCGCGCCGTGGCCTGATGGCGCCGTGGGCGATCGGTATGAACGCCAAGGAGTACCGCGCCACCATGGGCCAGAAGCCCGTGGTGGGGATCTTCAGCGTCGGGGTCGAGGAGCCCTACCGCTGGAAGGACTCCGTGCAGAGCGGCGACGAGATCCGCCTCTGGGTCGCGGACCTCGTCGCCAACGGCATGAGGCCGTGGTTCACGAAGTTCGCGGGGACGCTGCACGACGAGCGATGGCTCCGCCCCGTCGAAGAGCTCTACACCTGGTGCCACGGCGCCGAGCGCTACCTGCGCAACGAGAGGCCGCTGGCCCGGGTGGGCCTCGTGTACTCCCAGCAGACGGCGTGGTCCTGCGCCGGCGACCGCGTCCGGCAGCGGGTCGAGGAGCCGGCCCTCGGTTGGTACCAGGCACTGGTCGAAAGCCGCATCCCGTTCGAGATGGTCCACGACCGCCTCCTCGACGCCCCTCACCTCGCGCCGCTCGAGACCCTCATCCTGCCGAACATCGAGGCCCTCTCCGATCGGCAGTGTGCCCAGCTCTCCGACTTCGTGACGCGGGGCGGAGGGCTCGTGGCCACCTCCGAGACCTCGCTCCGCGACGAGGATGGCATCGAGCGGAGCGACTTCGGCCTCGCCGACCTCCTCGGCGTTTCGTTCGTGGGCCGCCGTCCGGGCCCGGTGCGCAACTCGTACCTCCGCCTCGAGCACGATTCGGCGGCGGGGCACCCGCTGCTGCAGGGGCTCGAGGACGCCCCGCGGATCATTAATGGCGTCTGGCAACTCGACGTGAAGGCCAACGTGCCGTTCCCGAACCCGCCCCTCACCCTCATCCCGTCCTACCCCGACCTCCCCATGGAGAAGGTCTACGTGCGGCAGCCCCGGACAGGCATCCCCCAGGTCTTCCTTCGTGAGGTGGGTGCGGGCCGGGTGGCCTACTTCCCCTGGGACGTCGACCGGACCTTCTGGGAGGTGCTCTCGCCGGACCACCTGAAGCTGTTGCGGAACGCTGTGACCTGGGCCACGAACGAGGACCCGCCGGTGAGCGTGGTCGGTCCGGGGGTCCTCGACGTCACCGTGTGGCGGCAGAGGGACTCCCTCACCGTGCACCTCGTGAACCTGACCAACCCCATGATGATGAAGGGGCCCGTGCGCGAGTTGCTTCCGGTGGCGGAGCAACGCGTGCGTGTGCGGCTCCCGGACGGGCTCCGGGCGACGCGGCTCGAGCTTCTCGTCGGTGTACAGGCGCCTCCTGTCCGCCAGACGGGGGAGTGGCTGGAGGTCACGGTGCCGTCGATCCACGCCCACGAGGTGATCGCGGTGGACCTGGCCGCGAGCCGCGACTGACACGGCTCGTCCACCCGGCCGACGCGCCCCCTGAGGTAGGCTGGGGCCCTGGAAGACGGTGACAGGGATCAGACTCATCGAGCGAGCTGAAGGCCACGGTCAGAGGCCGGCCGTGGCCTCGGGTGGAAAGACCCACTCCTACGCGGACCTGCTCCGCGCTTCCGCCGGGGTGGCCGCAGCTCTCCTCGACGGCGAGGAGGACCTAAGGGAGATGCGCGTCGCCTCACTGATCCCCGCCGGCCTGGAGTACGCGGCCGCCCAGTGGGGTGCGTGGCGCGCGGGCGGGATCGCCGTGCCGCTCAGTGTGGCCGCCCCCGAGCCGGAGCTCCGGCACGTTCTCGCCGACGCCGGCGTGGGTGTGACCGTCGTGTCCCGACGCCTGAAGGATCGGATCGCGCCGCTCTGTCGCCGCCTGGGCGTCCGGCTCGTGCTGATCGAAGAGGCTCTCGATGCGGAGCCCGGCCCGCTCCCCCGAGTCTCCTCCGAGCGGCCGGCCCTGATCCTCTACACGAGCGGCACGACCAGCAAGCCAAAGGGAGTCGTCACCACCCACGCGAACGTGGAGGCGCAGATCACGTCTCTCGCCGAGGCCTGGGAGTGGCGGGCGGACGACCGCATCCCTCTCTTCCTCCCGCTGCATCACGTCCACGGCATCGTGAACGTGCTCGGGTGCGCGCTGTGGTCGGGGGCGTTCGTGGACGCCTTCGAGTCCTTCGACCTCGACCGGATCCTCGAGCGGGTGGGGAAGAGGGCGTACACGGTCTTCATGGCCGTCCCGACGATCTACGTCAGGCTGATCGGGGCCCTCGAGTCCGCGGGGGCGGACGAGAGGCGGCGCTGGGCCGAGGGCTTCGGGAGCATGCGCCTCATGGTCTCCGGGTCGGCCGCCCTCCCGGCCAGCGTCCACGAGAGGTGGACCACGCTGACGGGGCAGAGGCTACTCGAGCGCTACGGGATGACGGAGATCGGCATGGCCCTCTCCAACCCGCTCCACGGCGAGCGCCGGCCCGGGGCCGTCGGACAGGCCCTCCCGCGCGTCGAGGTGCGCCTGACGGGGGAGTCAGGCGAGGTGATCGAGGGCGAGGACGAACCCGGTGAGATCCAGGTCAGGGGACCCGCGGTGTTCCGCGAGTACTGGAACCAGCCCGGCGTGACGCAGGCGTCCTTCGTGGACGGGTGGTTCCGGACCGGGGACATGGCGGTCCTGGAGAGCGGGTACTACCGGATCCTGGGCCGGCTCTCGGTGGACATCATCAAGTCGGGCGGCTACAAGCTCTCGGCGTTGGAGATCGAGGACACACTGCGCCAACACCCCGCGATCGAGGACTGCGCCGTCGTGGGCCTGGACGACGCCACCTGGGGGGAGATCGTGGCGGTGGCGGCGGTGGTCGGAGGGGGGGCGGAGCTGGATCTGGCCGGGTTGCAGGCGTGGGCCGGCGAGAGGCTCTCGGGCTACAAGATCCCCCGGCGGCTGGAGGTGGTGGCCGACTTTCCCCGCAACGCCATGGGCAAGGTCATGAAGCCCGCGGTCCGAGCGCTGTTCGGGTAGCGGCACCGCCTCACGCCGCGTGGCCCAGAACGGTTGCGCAGGAGACGTCCCGACATCTATCCTCCGACCGACAAACTGCTGCGACGCTCCTCGTGTCCCCCCTTTCCTTGAGGAAGAGACCATGGCGAAAGACCAAAGCTCACGACGCGACTTCATGAAGCTGGCGGCCGGCTCGACCCTGGTGGCCACCCTCGGCCCGTCCGCTCTCGAGGCGCAGGAATCCCGCTCCGTCGCCCCCAGCGACGCGATCCGGATCGCCACCATCGGCATGGGCGGCATGGGCTTCGGCGACACCCGGACGGCCCTGGAGGTCCCCGGGGTCGAGTTCGTGGCGGCGGCGGACTGCTACGACGGCCGGCTGACCCGGGTCAAGGAGACGTTCGGCGAGGACGTGACGACCACCCGGGACTACCGGGAGATCCTCGATCGCCCGGACGTCGACGCGGTGATCGTGGCCACCCCGGATCACTGGCACACCCAGATCGCCGTCGACGCCATGCGGGCGGGCAAGGCCGTCTACCTCGAGAAGCCCATGATCCACGATCTCGAGGAGGGGCCGGACCTCATGGAGGCCGAGAAGGAGACCGGGCAGGTCCTGATCGTCGGCAGCCAGCGGGTCAGCTCCGTGGTGTACGAGAAGGCCGGGGAGCTGTTCCGCGCCGGCGCCATCGGCACCTTGAACATGGTCGAGGCGCGCTACAACCGGAACTCGGCCATCGGTGCCTGGCAGTACTCCATCCCCACCGACGCCTCCCCGGAGACCGTCGACTGGAAGCGGTTCCTCGGGAACGCCCCGTCGCGGCCCTTCGACCCGGTGCGCTTCTTCCGCTGGCGCAACTACTGGGACTACGGCACCGGCGTCTCCGGAGACCTGTTCGTCCACCTGTTCTCCGGGATCCACTTCGCGCTGGGGTCGAACGGGCCCGAGCGCGTCACCGCCACCGGCGGGATCCGCTACTGGAAGGACGGCCGGGACGCCCCGGACGTGATGGTCGGTCTGTTCGACTACCCGGAGACCGAGAGCCACCCGCCCTTCACCATGTCCCTGCAGGTGGACTTCGCCGACGGCAGCGGCGGCAGCCAGGAGTTCCGCTTCGTCGGGAACGAGGGCATCATGACCATCAGCGGGGCCGGGGTCAGCGTCTCCCGTCGGGCGGCTGAAGGGGAGCCCGGCTACACGATCGGAACGTTCAGCAAGGCCCAGCAGGAGGCCTTCCTCAAGGAGTACCGGAAGAAGTACCCGGAGCTGGAGCGGCCGAACCTGTCGGAGTCGGGAGAGACCCTGTACCGCTCACCGAGAGGATACAGCGACCGCCTGGACCACTTCCGCAACTTCTTCCACGCGATGAGGACCGGTGGAAAGGTCGTGGAGGACGCGACCTTCGGGTATCGGGCGGCGGCGCCGGCGCTCCTGTGCAACCAGAGCTACCGGGAGAAGAAGATCCTCGGGTGGGACCCGGAGCGAATGCAGCGGACATAGAGGAGCCGCATTCGGCCGGTCGCCCCCGCAGAAGGGACAGGCACGCGCACGACGAACATGTGACAGGGAGATCCGCGGGAAGGGGGAGCGGATCCTGGGCGCCCTGGAGCGGCGCGTGGCATCCGTGTGACGGCGGCGAGCTCATCCCATTTGGCTCACAGGCGATCGCTCGATAGACTCGGGGAAGGTGCTCCCAGGAAGACGAGGCCGGTGAGCGCGCGCATCGAGCGCGTTCGAGACTCGAGCGACATGTCCTCGCGCATGTCGGACGAGGTGCGCGAGGGGCTTCAGAAGCGTCCCCTGCCCGAGCTGCCCTCCAAGTACTTCTACGACGACCGGGGCAGCGCCCTCTTCGACGACATCACGCGTCTGCCCGAGTACTACCCGACGCGCACCGAGGAGGCGATCCTGGAGACCATCGCCCAGGAAGTCGTGGACCGGGTGCAGCCCCGGGAGCTGTGCGAGCTGGGCTCCGGGGTGGGGCGCAAGGTCCGCCTGCTCCTGGACGCCATGGCGCACCGGGAGCTCCTGGAGCGCTGCGTGCTGCTCGACATCAGCGAGGGCTTCCTGATCGAGTCGGCCCGTCAGCTCGACGCCGACTACCCCGATCTCGCGGTGCGGGGAGTGGTCGGCGACTTTCTCGAGGACCTTCCGGCCCTGGGGGCCGGTGGCGGGCGCCTCGCGCTCTTTCTCGCCGGCACCATCGGCAACCTTCACCCGGACCGGGTGCCCCCGTTCCTGCGGGACCTGGCCCGCCAGCTCGACCCGGGCGATGCCTTCCTCCTGGGCCTCGACCTGGTGAAGGACGCGGCCCGGCTCCACGCCGCCTACAACGACTCCGCGGGAGTGACGGCGGAGTTCAACCGCAACATCCTGCGAGTGGTGAACACCCATCTCGGCGCCGACTTCGAGCCCGAGGCCTTCGAGCACGTGGCCTTCTACGACCCGGACAACGCCTGGATCGAGATGCGCCTCCGGGCCACCCGCGGCATGCGGGTCTCCATCCCCGGCGCCAACCTCCAGATGGTCCTGGAGCCCGGCGACGAGATCCGGACCGAGCTGTCCTGCAAGTACACCCGGGGATCGTTGGAAGCCCGCCTCCCGGGGACCGGCCTCTGCGTCGAGGCCTGGTACACCGACCCCGACCAGCTCTTTGCGTGCGCCCTGCTGCGTCGCAGCCATGAAACCATCCCCTCCGAGGAGGAGCCGTGACCCCTTCGCCGGCCCCACCGTCGACGCCTCTTGGGCAGCTCGAGGCTGCCTGGGAGCGGTCGGACCAGATCTTCGGGCTCCTGGAGCCCGAGGCGATCCTGGCTCGGCCCATCTCTCTCCGCCAGCCGTTTCTCTTCTACGTGGGCCATCTGCCGGCCTTCGCCTGGAACCACCTCTGGAGACGGGTGGCGGGCCGTCCGGCCTTCGCCGCCGAGCTCGACGACCTCTTCGAGCGGGGCATCGATCCCCCCGACGACGGCGAGGCGCCCACCGACGACGGTGCGGCCTGGCCCCCGCATGACGACGTGCTCGCGTACCGCGATCGCGTGCGAGGCGCGCTCCCGGAGATCCTCGACGACGCCGCGGTCCGCGACGTGGTGCCCATGGTGCTGGAGCACGAGCTCATGCACCACGAGACGCTGCTGTACATGGTCCAGGAGCTGCCGGGGGGGCTGAAGCGGAGAGAGGGCGAGCTCCCCGAGGCGCCGGCCGGGGAGGCCGCCCGCCCGGACTCGGTGCTGGTTCCCGCCGGATCCGCCGTCCTCGGGGCGCCCAGAAGCGGTCGCTTCCGCTGGGACAACGAGCACGACGAGCTCACCCTCGAGGTCCCGGCCTTTCGGATCGACACCGTGCCGGTCACCAACCAGGACTTCCGGGCCTTTGTGGAGGACGGCGGATACCGGGATCAGAAGCTGTGGACCCCGGACGGGTGGGGCTGGATCGACGGGCGCGGGCACGTGCGGCCGGGTTCGTGGGTGTGCGTCGACGGAGAGGTTCGGGTGAAGACCGCTCTGGGCGACCGGCCCTTCGAGGAGGCCGCGGCGTGGCCGGTTTCGGTCACGCACTGCGAGGCGGCCGCGTACGCCCGCTGGCGGGACGGGCGCCTTCCCACCGAGGCCGAGTACCACCGGGCGGCCTTCGGCACTCCCGAGGGTGAACTCCGGGAGCACCCCTGGGGGGACGACGGCCCGCGCCCCGAGCACGGCAACCTCGGCTTCCGGCTCTGGTCGCCGGCGCCGGTCGGGTCCCACCGCGCGGGAGCGAGCGCGTTCGGGGTCCACGAGCTCGTGGGGAACGGGTGGGAGTGGACCTCCACTCCCTTCGGCCCGCTCCCGGGGTTCCGGCCGCTGGAAGGCTACGAGGGGTACTCTGCCGATTTCTTCGACGACCGGCACTTCGTCATGCTCGGAGGCTCGTGGGCCACCGATCTCGGCCTCGTCCGGCGCAGCTTCCGGAACTGGTTCCGGCCCCACTACCCGTACGTGTTCTCGAAGTTCCGCTGCGTGCGGGACGGGTAGGTCCGGGGACACGATGCGGAGGCCAGGTGCGGGGGGAGTGTGGCAGGGCGGTGGGGGGGAGTGACGCGCGACGGAACCGAACGGAACGGAACGGACGACGGAACGGAACGGAACGGAAGATTCCGAGTCCGACGCTGGAACGGGGCGGACTCGGAATGAGAGAAAGGAAGGTTGCGAGTCCGACGTTCACGGGCAGCGGACTCGCAACTAAAAGACCCAGGAGAGCTTGGTGAAGACGGTGTCACCCTGGGTGGAGACCTCGCCGGCTTCCGACGTGCCTCTCTGGTAGGCGAGCTGGAGCGATCCGAAGGGCGGCTTGAACCGCCAGACCCCCACGAGCTGCACGTTGACCTTGTCGATGGCGGAGTTGGTCTGGGTGAAGAGCTTGACGAAGAGGTCGGGGGTGAAGGCGTAGAGCCCCTCGAGCACGTGGATCCAGGTGGTGTCCCCCGCCGGGTCCGGGTCGAGCTCGAGGCGGGTGAGGGAGTAGCCGAGGCGCCAGGCGTCGCCGAAGGCCCAGTCCGCGGAGGCACCGTAGAGCCGGAGATCGGAATCGAAGTTGACGCCCCGCGCCGCGAACGCTCGGATCGACCTTCCGTCCCGTCCGTCCCAGCCCACCTCCAGGGCGGTGCGGTCGTTGCGGAACCCCTTCTCGAAGAGCTGGTAGTCGTCGATCCTCCCGATCTCCACCTCGAATCCGTTGCGAAAGGTCACCTCCACCTCGGCGTCGAGAGCCCAGGCCCGCAAGGTGCCGTCGTGGCTGTAGAAGCGGTTGTAGTTCGCCCCCGCCTCGACCTTCTCCACCGGTCCGTTCTCGATCCAGAAGTTGCGGGTGAGGTTCGTGTCGAACTCGCGCCGGTCGTCGTCCCGGAGGAAGCCGACTGCGTTGAAATCCTCGCTGATTCCGGGGTCGAGGTTCGTATAGCGGACGTGAAAGTGGGTCCGGGCGCTGTCGTACGAGGGACGCACGAACCACGCCAGGCCGCCCTTCGCGGTGGGGCCGTGAACGCTCAGGAGCTGCCCGGTGAAGCCCAGCGTCTCGGTGAAGAAGAGCGTCGTGTCGACCCCGACGGAGCCCTGGTCGATGCCGCCGCGCCGACGGTTGCCGCCGAGCAGGCCGACCGTCGACCCGCCGGGGAGCGTCCGCTGGAGGCGCCCGATGCCGTAGTGGGCCCGGATGGTGTCGTCGAAGCCTTCGATCGGCTGGCTTTCCGACGCGACGATGGCCGAGAAGTCCGTCCTTCCCACGGTGCCGATGGCCTTCGTGCCCCAGGTGATGTCCCCGATCCGACGGCTGTAGAACTGTCGGATGCGCTGCTGGTACATCTCGCTGCCCTCGAGGAAGAAGGGCCGCTTCTCGGGGATGAAGAGCTCGAAGCGCGTGAGGTTGATGACCTCCACGTCGGCTTCGATGAGAGCGAAGTCGGGGTTCGCCGTGGCGTCCACGGCGACCGCGCTCGAAGGGCGCCAGCGGGCATCTCCACCGATCTCGAGGTCGGTCTTCTCCCCCTCTTCCGCCGCGGCGAGGCCATAGGGGATCAGCTGCCACGACTTCTCTTCTCGCGACCCGAGCTTCAGGCCGGTGAGCGTGCCGAAACGGGAAACCCGGAACGGGTCCTCGGCCGGCCCCGACCACAACGAGACCTCCAGACGCCGCGGGACCGTTCGCATCAGGCTCAAGCCCCAGGTGCGATCCTCGCCGGGCTCGAACCTCAAGATCGCGAACGGGATCTCGAACTCCGTGGTCCACCGGTCCCCGTGGCGTCGGGAAGCGCAGGCCCAGGCCTCGTCCCAGACCTCGTCGGTGGTGCGCCCGTTGTCGGCAATCCGGGCATCCCACTGAGTCGCGAGGGGATTGGTGGCAAAGCCGTAGGCGGTGCGCCCGTCGAGGAACGTGTCCAGGACCACGCCCACCGCGTCGTCGTCGCCCAGGTCCCCGTCGCGGCGGGTCACCGCCGCCGCCAGGCGGTCGGGATCGGGGTCGTAGCTTTCAAATGCCACGTAGAGGGCGGCGTTCGTCTGGCCGATGCGGACGACCGTACGAAACGGCGAGGGCTGCCCGAACTCCGGCTCGATCTGGATGAAGTGCCCGTCGACGACGGCGGCCCCCGCCCACTCGACCTCGGTGACGTCGCCGTCGATCACCGGGGGCGCGGGCAGAAGCGTGGCGGTGGTGCTCGGAGCGTCGGCGGCGCTCGCGGTGGCTGCCGTCAGCGCCATGCCGGCCAGGAGCCCCGCGGTGATCGTCCTTCCCCCCACGCCTGCTTTATACCTCGACGACACGAGCATCCACGAAGCGCGCCGGGACAAGCGTGGTCGAGTCGCGCCTTTGGCGCCGGCGCGGAGGCACGGCTCCACAGGGCCCGGATCGAACCTCCGGCTCCTGGCCCGGTCGTGATATGAACTGTCCCGACTCCCATCTTCCAATCGAGGGAAGAAGAGATGGCCAGAACCAGCGGGATCCCGCCCCGGCGGGCGGCCGAGGAGATGATCGCGACGATGCGAAGGAGGGCGGATCCCGGCCGGGCGGCGTCCGACCAGCGATACTTCAAGGAGCCCGTCGAGCTCTACGGTCTCTCGACGCCCGTCGCCAGGAAGATGCTCAAGGACCTGCTGGGGCAGGTGAAGGGATCCTGGACCCTGCGCGACGCCGTGACCTTCTGCAATGCCATGGTGAGGGACCCGCACCTCGAGCCCCGAGGGATGGGCTTCCAGGCGGTGGCCGCCTTCGTCGGCGAGGCCGGCCCCGAGCTGGTCAAGGACGTGCGGCGCTGGCTCGAGAGGTCGTGCGGCAACTGGGCCCTCGTGGACAACCTGGCCCCGTCGGTGCTCGCCCCCCTGGTGGAAGAGCACCCCGACGTCATTCCGGAGATCGTGGCCTGGACCCGGTCGCCCAGTCTCTGGCTGCGTCGCGGCGCGGTGGTGACCTTCGTTCCCCTCGCTCGCCACGGACAGTGCCTGGACACGGCCTACGACGTGGCCTCGCGGCTCTTCGAGGACCGCGAAGACCTCATGCGCAAGGCCGTCGGTTGGCTGCTGCGGGAGGCCGGCAAGTCCGACATGCCGCGCCTGGAGCGGTTCCTCAGAGCCGAGGGACCGAAGATCCCACGCACGACGGTCCGCTACGCCATCGAGCGCTTTCCCCGGGACGAGCGGAAGCGCCTGCTCGAGGCGACACGCTCCTAGCCCGACCGGTCGTCTGGCCGGCGTTCAGCGCGGGTTGGGGGTGGAGTAATGGCCGTGGAGCACCTTCCACGCGCCGTCCCTCTGGACGAAGACCAGGGAAACGGCGAAGGGCCCGCTGAGGCGGCGGCCGTCTCCGAGGGTGACCGTGGAGGTGCCGTTCCCGGTGAGGAGCGCGGCCTCATCGGAGATCACGGTGACGTCCTCACTCTCGTAGACGCGCTCCACGCTGGCGACTCCTTCGAAGCCACGCTCGACGACCTCGAAGGCCTCGGCTCGGCTGGGAAACAGCCGTCCGTCCTGGATGACCGGCCCTCGAGCCTCGTCGAGGATGAAGGAGAAGAAGGAGTTGGCGTCCAGCGCCTCGGCCGCCACCTTCATCTCGTGGTGAGCCTTCAGGACCGCCTTCTCCACCGCCGCGGTGTCGCCATCCCCGGCGGCGCCGGTGGGGGCCGAGGCCAGGACGAGCAGCAGGACGGAGCCGAATCGAATCCAACGTGTCATGTCGGTCTCCTCGTGGGTTGACGGCCCGCATTGTGCCTCAACTCCGGGTCCGCGTGCGCACGCTCCGACGTCTTCACGAGTCCAGGGAAAGACCCGTCCCGCGTCCGACTAAAGATTCGGCTCGCCCGGGGGATGGGCGGCGAGTCCAGCGGCGGGGTCCGCACGCCGGACGCGGGACGGAAGGGGGAAAGGGAGAATGCATCAAGGCGTGAATCGTCGGTGCCTTCCCCAGCTCAAGTCTCCTCTCAGCGGGTGGTCGCGGGCCATAGAACTGATGAGCCATCTTCGTGCGCCCTCCGGATCAACTGAGGGTAGTCATTTTGGTGACTAAGAATGATCCGCGATGAATGGGTGTTCCCGTTTCCGGACTGCGGGGAAGGAGGGCCCCGGAGGATCAGGGGGACGGCCTTCCCGGCGCCGGCCCCGGTCGCGGGCCATAATCAACCCGTGGCCCTCGCCGACAAGCTCGAGCAGCTCCCGGCTCGACCCGGGGTCTACCTGTTCAAGGGCCGGGGGGGCACGGTCATCTACGTGGGAAAGGCCCGGGTGCTCCGCGACCGGGTGCGGTCGTACTTCCAGGCCTCGCGTCCCACCGAGCTCCACAAGAGCCGCATGGTGGGGGACATCGCCGACCTCGAGCTCGTGGTCACCGACTCCGAGATGGAGGCCCTGGCCCTCGAGAACAACCTGATCAAGCGGCACAAGCCGCTCTACAATCTCCGCCTCCGCGACGACAAGAACCACCCCTACCTCCGCCTCACCCTGCGCGAGGACTACCCGCGCCTCTACGTGGTGCGCCGGCCGTCGGAGGACGGCGACGCCTACGGTGGGCCCTACATCCCGGCCAAGCTGGGCCACAAGACCGCAGGGCTGGTGCGAAAGCTCTTCGGGATCCGCTCGTGCAAGGAGACCCTGAACGGCCGGCGGCCCCGGCCGTGTCTGCAATACCAGATCAAGCGTTGCCTGGCCCCGTGCGTCGCCGAGGTGTGCTCCCTCGAGCGCTACCGGCAGTCGTGCGAGGACGCCCGTCTCTTCCTGGAGGGGCGCACGGAGGAGGTCGTGCGCCGCCTGCGCGCCGACATGGAGCGAGTGGCCGCCGAGGAGCGCTTCGAGGAGGCGGCCTCCCTGCGCGACCAGGTGCGGGCCCTCGAGCGCCTGGAGACGCCGCAGAAGATCACCACCACCGAGCTCGAGGAGCGGGACCTCTTCGCCGTCCACGTGGAGGGCGAGCGGGCCGCGGTCCAGGCGTTCTCGGTCCGCGACGGCAAGGTCGTGGCCCGCGAGGGCTTTCTACTCGACCGCCTCACCGAGCCGGAGACGGTCCTCTCCACGACCCTCCAGCAGTTCTACGCCGACGGCCGGTACGTCCCCCGCGAGATCCTGCTCCCGGTGGATGTGCCGGATCGCGAGCTGCTCGAGTCCTGGCTGGGCAAGCGCCGAGGAACCCGGGTCCACATCCGCACCCCCCGGCGGGGGGAGAAGCTCCGGCTCCTCGACCTCGTGGTCCGCAATGCCCGCCTCGCCTTCGAGCTCGAGTGGAAGCACCCGCGGCAGCAGTCGCGGGAGATCATGCGCGCCCTGGGCGACCTTCTCGATCTGGAGGTCGAGCCTCGCCGCATCGAGTGCTTCGACATCTCCAACATCCAGGGCTCCGACATCGTGGCGTCCATGGTCGTCTTCGAGGAAGCCCTTCCCCGGAAGTCCGACTACCGGAAGTTCCGGGTGAAGGGCGTCTCGGGGAACCCGGACGACTTCGCCTCCATGCGCGAGGTGGTGGGCCGGCGCTACCGCCGACTCCTTGAGGAAGGGAGGGATCTTCCCGAGCTCGTCCTCGTCGACGGTGGCAAGGGCCAGCTCGGGGCCGCGGTCGAGGCCCTCGAGGAGCTCGGCCTCGGCGATCAGCCGGTGGCCAGTCTCGCCAAGCGCGAGGAGCTCCTCTTCGTCCGGGGGAAGGACCTGCCCCTCGCCCTGCCACGCTCCTCTCCGGTGCTCCAGCTCGTCCAGCGCGTCCGGGACGAGGCCCACCGGTTTGCCATCGGGTATCACCGGAAGACCCGCTCGAAGCGGACCCTCCGCTCGGAGCTCGATGACATCCCTGGCGTGGGCCCGGCCAAGCGACGCAAGCTCCTGTCGGCCTTCGGCTCCCTCCGGGGCGTCCGGGGGGCGACGGAGGCCGAGCTGACCACGGTGGTGGGCCCGGCCATGGCCGCGCGGGTGCGGGCCCACTTCGACGGGTCGCGACGCTAGTGCGCCGAGGCGCTCGGGACGAGCGCCGTGAGGTCCCCGGGTAGCAGGTTCCGTCCAGAGGGGGCAGCGACTACAATCCCGTCGTCCAGCGAACGAGGAGAGTGCCAGTGGGCAACAAGGGCGGAGTCATGGTGCATGTCGAGAACGACGAGGTCGGGGCGCGAATCGTGATCGGCTTCCTGGAGTCGCAGGGGATCGAGGCGCGGATGTCCGAAGACGACGCGGGGGACCAGATCCCATCGCTCGAGAGGACTCAGGGGGTGAAGGTGTTCGTCTCGGCCGAGGACGCGGAACGGGCCAGGCAGCTGCTCGAGGAGCGCGACACCGGGAGCGAAGACGAGGACGAATAGGCCAGGAGCGCTCTCGCCGCCCCCGCCGCACGCCGGGGCGCCGGTGCCAGGCACCCCGGCGACACCGTCAGTCGCAGGCCGAGGCTACGGGGCCTGGCCCTCCTGCTGCCTCGCCTCGAGCTCCTTCAGCTCTCGCTGGTAGGCCTTCCAGCCGGGACACCAGCCCGTGTGCCAGCGCCACAGGCGCGCCAGCAGCTTGTCGGGGTGGGCCTCGGCGTACGCCCGACCCTTGCACGTGGCGCAGTTCGACTTGATCTCGGTCTCGCTCATGTCGTCCTCACTCGTTGTGGACGCGAAACGTCCGCCCGTTGTTCCAGGTTGGTGGACCGATCATGATCCCGCGGACGGAGTCGGGAAGCTCTGGTCCCAGCCGGCGACGGTCGAGGACGAGCCGTCTTTCCGGTCCCGGGTCAGCACCTTCTCGACGCGCTCGACATCGATCCGGAGCACGCCGTTCGAGTCCGCCGCCGCCTTCGGGTCGTACTCGAGGGGGCTCACCACGCGGCGGAGCACCTCCTTGAGGGCGCGAGCCCCGAGCCGCGGCTGCCGAGCCGCTTCCCTGGCAATGCGGCGCGCGGCCTCCTGCGTGACCTCCAGCTTCACTCCGAAGCTCGCGAAGTAGGTCTGCGACTGCCGGAGCCCGGAGTGGGTGCCCTCGGCCAGGATCCGCAGGAGCTGGTCCTCGCCCAGGGCCTCGAGGAGGACGACGGCGTCGAAGCGCGAGAGGAACTGGGGGCTGACGCCGTACTCGAACAGGTCCTCGTGCTTGAGCCAGTCGCGCAGGACGAAGTGCAGCTCCTCGTGGGCACGCCCGGTCTCGTCCACCACCGTCACCGGCTTCAAGGCGCCCTGGTCCTTCCCGTAGGTCACGCGCTCGTAGACCGCGTCGTAGAGACCCTCGAAGGCCCCGGCGCAGACGAACAGGAGGCCGCTGGAGTCCACGTTGAGCGTGGCTCCGCCCGCCCAGTCGGGGAGGGTGAAGGGCACCGCCTCGTTCTCGATGAGGGTGAGCAGGGCCTCCTGGGCCCGGATGCCGGAGATGTTGGGCTGTCCTCCCACGTGGCTGCGGATCTTGTCCACCTCGTCGACGAACACCAGGCCGTGGGTCGCCTGCTCGAGCAGCCTCTCGACGGAGGCGTCGGCGCCGAGCTGCTGCCGCGCCCTGTCCAGGAGCCGCATGAGGAGCTTCTCGCCGGGGTGCCCGAGCTCGGCCTCCTCGCCCAGGACGTTGGCGTGGACCCGAATCACGGTGGAGCGGCTGGCGAGGGCGGGGTTGGCGGCCAGGAGCTCCTCCACCGCGCCCATGAGTGTCGTCTTGCCCGATCCGGAGGAGCCGATCAGGAGGATGTTGCCGACGTTGAGGCCGGCCAGCTTCTTGGCCAGGGCCACCGACATCTCCCGGACCGCCTCCTGCTGGCCGATGATGCGCTTCTCGAGGGCGGCGGCGATCTGGGTGGGGGCGGGTGGCGTGCTCACGGGGGGATTGTAGCCCCAGGTGAACCCCTGGCGGCCCCGTGCTAGCATCACGGTTTCGTCCCCTCGAAGGAGCCTGCCCCTGAACGCCGAGACCCTCGCCGTTGGCCTGACCGCCTACATCGTCCTGCTCTTCAGCCTCTCCGTGCACGAGTCGGCCCACGCGTGGACGGCCCTGAGGGAGGGGGACCCGACCGCCCAGTCCATGGGGCGCATCAGCCTGAACCCCCTCGTTCACATGGACCTCGTCGGGACGGTGATCCTGCCCCTGCTCATGATCTTCAGCGGCACGGGCTTCCTCTTTGGATGGGCGAAGCCCTGTCCCGTCGATCCGCGCCGTTTCCGCCACCTGAAGCGTGGCCAGATCGTCGTCTCCGGAGCGGGCCCCCTGTCCAACCTGCTGCTGGCGTTGTTGTTCACACTGGTCGCCCTGGTCGTGGTACGGATCATCCCGGCGCCCGTGCCCCCCGCAGTGGCGCTGGGCCTCAAGTTGAGCATCGGCCTGAACATCGTTCTGGCCATCTTCAACCTTGTGCCGCTGCCCCCGCTCGACGGTTCCCACATCCTCCAGTGGGCCCTGCCGAACGGCCTGGGTCACCGCTTCGTTCGAGCGATTGGCCCGTACGGCGGTCTCATACTCCTGGCCCTCGTGATGACGGGGGTGCTCTGGACGGTGATCGGACCCATCGTGGACGTCGTTCAGGGCTTCCTGTTCACTCTCGCCCACCTCTGAGGACACCATGCCCAGACCCCGCATCCTCTCTGGCATGCGCCCCACCGGGGCGCTCCACCTCGGCAACCTCATGGGGGCCCTCGACAACTGGGTGCGCCTCCAGGAGACCTACGAGTGCTTCTTCTCCATCGTCGACTGGCACTCGCTCACCACCGACTACGCCGACCCCTCGGGGATCCGCGACAACGTGGTCGAGGTAGCGACGGACTGGCTGGCCGCGGGCCTCGACCCGGAGCGGTCGACCCTGTTCATCCAGAGCCAGGTGCCGGAGCACGCCGAGCTCCACCTGCTCCTGTCCATGGTGGTCCCGGTGCCGTGGCTGGAACGGGTGCCCACGTACAAGGAGCAGCAGCAGCAGCTCACCGGGAAGGACCTGTCCACCTACGGCTTCCTCGGGTACCCCCTGCTCCAGACCGCCGACATCATCATCTACAAGGCCGACGCGGTCCCGGTGGGGGAGGACCAGGCCGCCCACGTGGAGCTGACGCGGGAGATCGTCCGGCGCTTCAACAACTTCTACGGCCCGGTGTTCCCCGAGCCGAAGACGCTGCTGACCGAGGCGAAGCGCATCCCGGGTACCGACGGGCGGAAGATGTCGAAGTCGTACGACAACGCCGTGTACATGAAGGACGACGCCGACACCGTCCGGCAGAAGATCAATCCCATGATCACCGACCCCGCGCGCATGCGGCGCAAGGACCCCGGCACACCCGAGAAGTGCCCCGTCTTCGACCTGCACAAGGCGTTCTCCCCGAAGGAGACGCGGGACTGGGCGGCGGAGGGGTGCCGGACCGCCGGCATCGGTTGCCTCGACTGCAAGGCGAAGCTGACCGATCACATGCTCGAGCGTCTGGCCGACATCCACGCGCGGCGGCCCGAGTTCGCCTCGCGCCCGGACACCGTTTGGGACATCCTTCGGGAGGGTTCGAAGAAGGCCCGTGCCGTCGCCCAGGCCACGATGAACGAGGTCCGGGAGGCGATGAAGATCGACTACCGGAACGCGTGAGCGACGAGCCCAAGCCGCAGCCCGGGACGGCCGACGGTCCGTCCGCGCCCGGTGAGCATCGCCCCGACGAGACCGCCGCCGAGGTGGCGGAGGCGACCGCCGGAACGAGCCGCGACCCGGAGGAGACGCCGGGCTCGTCGGAGGACGAGCCGTTCCCTGCCGGCGAGGACGCCGCGTCGCCCGGCCCGGAGCCCGGGGCGCCCCCATCCGAGGAGGGCGACACGCCCGGCGGGCCGCATCGCGTCACCGTTCCCGAGGGCGTCGAGTCCACCCTGCCCGAGGACGTTCCCCGCATCCAGCTTCCGCTCTTCGAGGGGCCTCTCGACCTGCTTCTGTACCTGATCCGGCGCGAGAAGCTCGACATCCACGACATCCCCATCGCTCCCATCACCCGCGAGTACATGGAGTACCTCGACCTGATGCGGGAGCTGAACCTCGACGTCGCCGGCGAGTTCATGGTGATGGCGGCGACGCTCATCCACATCAAGTCCAAGATGCTCGTCCCGATCGAGCCCACCGAGGCGGAGGGCGAGGAGGAGTACGTCGACCCCCGGGAGGAGCTCGCCCAGAGGCTCCTCGAGTTCCAGCGATACAAGGAGGCGGCGGGCATCCTGCACCAGCAGGCCCAGATCCGCGCGGCCCAGTGGACGCGACCGGACACCGTGATCCCGAAGTTCGACGACGCGGGCGAGGAGATGCTCGAGGCGGGGTTGTACGATCTCATTGCCGCGTTCAAGGAGATGCTCGACCGGCGCAAGGCACTTCTCGACCACGAGGTCGAGACCGAGGGCCCGAGCATCGAGGATCGGATGATCGAGCTCCTGGCCATGATCGGCGAAGGTGAGTCGCTGGAGTTCCTGGAGCTGTTCGCGTCGCTCGAGACCAAGGCCGCGATGATCGTGACGTTCCTGGCCCTGCTGGAGCTGGTGCGGATGAAGCGGGTGCGCGTGTACCAGCGGGGGATGTTCGGGGCGATCCGTGTCTTCCGCCCGGTGGGACCGCCGGCCGAGGGGTCGCCGACCCCGGCAACGTAGGAGAGAACCGTTGGACGAGAAGGAAGACAGAAGCGAGGAGACGAGGGCCCCCGAGGCGTGCGAGGTGTCCGGAGAGAGCTCCCCCGGTCCCGAGGCCCCGGCCGGCGACGACGCCGGGCCGGGCGACGAGCGTGCCGATGTCGAGGAGGGCTCCGTGCTCCCGGCCCGGGAGGTGCGGGCCATCGTGGAGGCGCTCGTCTTTGCCTGCCCGCAGCCGATCACCCCGCGGGAGATCGGCCGCGTGCTCGTCGGTGTTCCCCGGGAGGACTGGCAGCGCGAGCTCGAGGCGCTCCGCGAGGACTACCGCCGTGACGAGCGGGGCCTCCAGCTCATCGAGGTGGCCGGGGGCTGGCAGGTCACGACCCGCCCCGAGTACAACGACTGGGTGCGGGAGCTCATCGACCCCCGGACGCCCACCCGCCTTTCGATCCAGGCCCTGGAGACGCTGGCCGTCATCGCCTACCGGCAGCCGGTCACGCTGCCCGAGATCATCGAGCTGCGCGGGGTGAGGTCGAGTGGGGTCGTGAAGACGCTCCTCGAGAAGCGCCTGATCCGGATCATGGGCCGCAAGGAGGTCGTGGGGCGGCCCATGCTCTACGGGACCACGAAGCAGTTCCTGCTCCACTTCGGACTGAAGGACCTCGAGGAGCTTCCGCAGATCGAGGAGTTCGTGGAGATCCTGGGCGAGGAGGTCGACGTCCCCGGCCTCAAGCGTGCCATCGAGGCCCCGCTTCCCACCGCGGCGTCGCTCGCCGAGGAGGAGGAGGTGACGCAGGCCACGCTCTTCGACGAGCCCGGAGGCCAACCAGGCTCCGGACCCGAGTCGGCGGATCACGCCGTGACCGACGGGGTCGGAACGGGGAACGACCTCGCGATCGAGGACGGAGCCGGGAACCGCCCAGACGAGAGCGTGGCGGGCGGTGAGCCGGCGGGGACGACCGCCGACGCCGGTGAGTCGCGGGGCGGGAACTCGGACGAGCCCGACCGCGAGCTTTGACCGCCGGGACATGACGCGCGAACCCCTCATCCGCCTCGACCGCGTCAGCAAGAGCTACACCGAGGGCGCCGAGACCCGGCACGTCCTCCGCGAGACGAGCGTCGAGTTTCTCGAGGGCGAGCTCGTGGCCATCCGTGGGCGTAGCGGCAGCGGCAAGAGCACTCTCCTCAATCTCGTGGCCGGGATCGATTCCCCCACCGGGGGAGAGGTCTGGGTGGAGGGGACCAGCCTCGGCCGGCTCTCACCGGGACAGCGGACCCTTTTCCGCCGTGACCGACTCGGCTTCGTCTTCCAGTTCTTCAACCTGATTCCCACCCTCGGTGTCCTCGAGAACGTCCAGCTCCCCCTGGAGCTGAGAGGAGTCTCGGTGGACGAGGCCGCCCGAAAGGCCCGTGCTCTCCTGGGCGAGGTCGGCCTCGCCGAGCGTGAGAACAGCTTCCCCGACCGTCTCTCCGGCGGCGAGCAGCAGCGTGTCGCCATCGCGCGGGCCCTGGTGCAGGATCCACGTATCGTCCTCGCCGACGAGCCCACCGGGAACCTCGACGACGCCACCGGCGAGGCGGTGCTGGAGCTGCTCGATCGGGTGACCCGCAGGGCGGGACGCACGCTCCTTCTCGTCACCCACAGTCCCCACGTGGCGGCCCGGGCGGACCGGACCTTCACCATCGAGAAGGGCCACGTCGTGCCGGTCCCGGCGGACGGGTCGGGCGGGCCGAGCTGAGGTGACCCGCTCGCTGCTGCTCACCGGCCTGCGCGACCTCGTCCGCCGCCCGCTGCACACCGGGCTCATGGTCCTGGGGGTCGCCCTCGGCGTCGCGGTGGTCGTCGCCATCGACCTCGCCCACACGAGCGCGAGCCGGGGGTTCGCCCGCAGCACCGCGAGGGTGGTCGGGCGGGCCACCCATCAGGTCCTCGGTGGCCCCGGGGGCCTTCCCCAGGACACCCTGGTCAGGATCCGGACGCGTGCGGGCGTGCGCCAGAGCGCGCCGGTGGTCGAGGCCTGGGTCACCGCCCTCGACCTGGACCGCCAGCCGTTGCGCGTTCTGGGGCTCGACGCACTCTCTGAAGGCCCATTTCGGGATCATATGAGCACCAGGTCGCTCGCCGATCGCGGATTCGAGCGTCTGTTTCTCGATGAAAAGAGCGTGATCGTCGGCTCGGCCCTGGCCGATCGCTACGGCCTGAGCGTCGGCGACGAGGTCCGCGTGCGCGTTCAGGACCGGATCGAGGCGCTGAGGCTGGCCGGCATCCTCCGGGCCGCGGATTCCGACGAGGCGGCGGCGCTCGACGGGCTCGTGATCATGGACGTGGGGAACGCCCAGCGCCTGCTCCGGATGACGGACCGGATCACTCGCGTCGACCTCATCGCCACCGAGGGCGAAGCCGAGCGCCTGGCCGCCCTCCTCCCGCCCGGGGCCCGGATCGCCTCGGCCCGAGCGCAGGCCGAGACCCTGGGCCAGCTCACCGACGCCTTCGAGCTCAACCTCACCGCCCTCAGTCTGCTCGCCCTGGTGGTGGGGATGTTCCTCATCTACAACACCGTGATGTTCAGCGTCGTCCAGCGCCGCGCGGTCATCGGCACGCTGCGCCTGCTCGGGGCGACCGGAGAGCAGGTCTTCGGGCTGGTCCTCGTCGAGACCGTGGCCGCGTCGGCGGTGGGTGCTCTCCTGGGCATCGGCCTC
>JAJDNS010000223.1 GCA_022340585.1 Acidobacteriota bacterium | reverse complement strand
ACGCCGAGGCGCGGGGAATCATCCTGGCGGACACCAAGTTCGAATTCGGGGTCCGCGACGGGAGCCTGATGTGGATCGATGAGGCCCTCACGCCGGACTCGTCTCGGTTCTGGCCGGGGGACGAGTACGAGCCGGGGCGCTCGCAGCCCTCGTTCGACAAGCAGTACGTGCGCGACTACCTCGAGACGCTCGATTGGAACAAGCAGCCACCGGGTCCGGAGCTCCCCCCCGACGTGGTCGCCCGCACCGTCGACAAGTACGTGGAGGCCTTCGAGCGCCTCCGGGAGGCAGCCGAGTAGTCGCTCTGCTCCAGGGAGGCGACAAGGGAACGCCCTCGAGGACGGCGGCGATCCGGAACGAGGATCAGGGAAGGTCGAGCCGTGAAGCAGCAGCTGGATGCACTCATCGTCGAGATGGTCGACAAGGGGATCCGATTCTCGGATGCGAAGCAGGAGTTCGAGAAACGCTTCATCGCCCGGGTTGTGCAGCGCCACCGGGGAAACCTCTCGAAGGCAGCCCAGGACCTGAGAATCCATCGCAACACCCTCGGCCGAAAGGTCGAGCAGTACAAGCTCTAGGGACGACTCTGAGCCCTTGAGCCGTCCGGGTGCGGATCCAGGGGGCTCTGGCCGCAATGACCTCCGCCTCACCCCCCCGTTCGGGAGAATCGACTGGGAGCGATACTTGAGCGCTCTCTTAGCAGGCTCCTTGACAGAGTGCTAGTGCGCTCGTATAATGTTGGCAGTCGACGGTGGTGACTGCTAACGGGCGCGGTCGGGCCGTTCGTGCCATCGACGCGCCAGACTCGAACACGAGCAGCAACAGCGACTCAGTCAAGACAGAGAGACCGCAGAAAGGAGACGACGCACGATGGCGAAGGTTCGTCCGCTTCACGACAGGCTGCTGGTGAAGCGTATCGAGGAGAAGGAGACCGTCAAGGGCGGGATCATCATTCCGGACAGCGCGAAGGAGAAGCCCCAGGAGGGTGAGGTCATCGCGGTGGGCAACGGCAAGATCCTCGACAACGGAAACAAGGTGGCGCTCGACGTCAAGGCCGGGGACAAGATCCTCTTCGGAAAGTACTCCGGAACCGACATCAAGATTGACAACGAGGAGTACATGATCCTCCGCGAGGACGAGGTCCTGGCCGTCATCGGCTAGCCGGGTCCGAGGAGGCTCGGCCCCGACCCGGGCATACCTTTTCTTCAATGCCATACCTTTCAGTCAAGAGGAGAACGTAGGAAGCATGGCGAAGCAGATCACATATGGAAACGATTCGCGCCAGGAGCTGCTCCGGGGCGTGAACCGGCTGGCCGACGCGGTCAAGGTGACCCTCGGCCCCAAGGGACGCAACGTCGTCCTGGACAAGAAGTTCGGCTCCCCGGTCATCACCAAGGACGGCGTCACCGTGGCCAAGGAGATCGAGCTGAAGGAGCCCCTGGAGAACATGGGGGCCCAGATGGTCCGCGAGGTGGCCTCGAAGACCTCCGACGTGGCCGGAGACGGGACCACGACGGCGACGGTTCTGGCCCAGGCGGTCTACCGGGAGGGCAGCAAGAACGTCACCGCCGGCGCCAACCCCATGGACCTGAAGCGGGGCATCGAGAAGGCGGTGGTGGCGGTGGTGGAGAGCCTGGAGAAGCTCTCGAACCCGGTGAAGGGGCAGGCCATCGCCCAGGTGGGGACGATCTCCGCCAACAACGACGAGACCATCGGGTCGATCATCGCCGAGGCGATGGAGAAGGTGGGCAAGGACGGTGTCATCACCGTGGAGGAGGCCAAGACGCTGGAGACCTCCCTGGAGGTGGTGGAGGGGATGCAGTTCGATCGAGGCTACCTCTCGCCGTACTTCGTGACCGACCCCGATCGCATGGAGGCGGTTCTGGAGAACCCGCTGGTCCTCATCCACGAGAAGAAGATCTCGAGCATGAAGGACCTGCTTCCGGTTCTGGAGCAGGTGGCGAAGCTGGGCAAGCCGCTGCTGATCATCGCCGAGGACGTGGAGGGCGAGGCCCTGGCCACGCTGGTGGTGAACAAGCTGCGGGGCACCCTTCAGGTGGCGTCGGTGAAGGCCCCGGGGTACGGGGACCGTCGCAAGGCCATGCTGGAGGACATCGCGATCCTGACCGGGGGCAAGGCGATCACCGAGGACCTGGGGATCAAGCTGGAGAACCTGAAGGTCGACGATCTGGGGACGGCGAAGAAGATCACCATCGACAAGGACAACACGACGATCGTGGAGGGCGCGGGCACGGCCAAGGCCATCGAGGGCCGGGTCAAGCAGATCCGCACCCAGATCGAGGAGACGACCTCCGACTACGACCGCGAGAAGCTGCAGGAGCGTCTGGCCAAGCTCGTGGGCGGTGTTGCGGTGATCAAGGTTGGCGCGGCCACCGAGACGGAGATGAAGGAGAAGAAGGCCCGGGTCGAGGACGCCATGCACGCGACCAAGGCCGCGGTGGAGGAGGGCATCGTGCCCGGCGGGGGCGTGGCGCTGCTGCGGGCCGAGAAGGCGGTGGACGGGATCAAGGCCGAGGGTGACGAGGCCATCGGCGTCCAGATCGTCCGCCGGGCCCTCGAGGAGCCCCTGCGGCAGATCGCCCAGAACGCCGGCTACGAGGGCGCGGTCGTGGTGGCCAAGGTGCGCGAGCAGAAGGCCGAGGAGGGCTTCAACGCCCTGACCGACACCTACGAGAACCTGGTCGAGGCCGGCGTCATCGACCCCACCAAGGTCGTCCGCACCGCGCTGCAGAACGCAGCGTCCATCGCCTCCCTGCTCCTCACCACCGAGGCCCTCGTCTCCGAGATCCCGGAGGAGAAGCCGGAAGCGCCGATGCCTCCCGGCGGTGGCATGGGCGGCATGGGCGGCGGCTTCTAGACCGTCTGCACACAAAAGCCGGGCAACGCCGCAGCGTTGTCCACGTTCGGAGAGGGGCGGCCCCGGCCGCCCCTTTTCTCTTTCCGGCCAGAAGGCCTGGCTACGGGACGAACTCCACCGGCACCCGGATCCGAACCCGGACCGGTTCCCCCCTCCTCGTGGCCGGACGGTAGAGACGACCTGCGACCCGTTGCTCGGCCGCTTCCTCGAAGCCTCTTCCCCCGACCGAGGTCTCGAGGGTTCGCGTCTCGAGAACACGACCGCTCTCGTCCACCAGCGCCTCCACGAGGACTCGCACGTCCCCGCTCTCCGCCGTCGGAGACGGGACCGACGGTCCCTCGCTGAGGAGAATCGGCGGTACGACCTCCGGGTCCTCGACGTCCACCAGCTCGCCCGATGACGGCGTCCCCAACCGCCCGGCGGTGGCGGCCTTGAGGGCGGCGTTCTCCCGCTCCAACTCGTCCACCCGGGCCTCCAGCTCGCGCACCCGCCCAGGAGCGGCGGCGCTCTCGGGGTCGGCCGCTCCCTGGGGAGACAGCGCCGCGGCGGGGCGAGAGAGGTCGGAGTAGAGGAAACTCACGGCTCCCACTGCCACGACCGCGAGGACGAGGGCCGCCAGGGCGGCCAGCCGCCGTCGACTCCCGGCCCGCCGAGAGGTGCTGGCGAAGAGGTGCACGGCCTCGCCCGGCAAGGATGTCGCCGAAGGCCGCGCCACGGAACGCGGGCGGCGGACTGGACCCTGCGGGCCGGATCCGGCGTCGGCACGGAGCAGCGGGCTCTTCCCCACCTCGGGTTCGGGTTCGGGTTCGGGTTCGGGTTCGGGTTCGGGTTCGGGTTCGGGTTCGGGTTCGGGTT
>JAJDNS010000220.1 GCA_022340585.1 Acidobacteriota bacterium | reverse complement strand
CTCCTTGTCGAAGACCCGGACGTGGACCGGCCCCGGCGGGCCCGGCTCGATCTCCAGGACGAAGCGGTCGCGACTCACCTGGAGGCCGTACCAGCGACCCCGATGCCGCACCCGGAGCCGCAGGCTCTCCAGGGCCTCGGGCAGCCGCGGGTGGAACGCGATGACGTCGTCGGTGGTGTCGATGCCCGCGTAGTGGCGCAGGACGATGTCCAGGGTGCCCCCCATGGCCCCCAGGTGGATGCCCTCCGCGGTGGTGCCGCCCTGGACGTCGGCGAAGTCGGCCTGGAGCGCCTCCCGGAACAGACCCCAGGCCGCCCGGCGGTCGATGCGGTCGATCACCGAGGCGTGCACGACCTTGCTCAGGGTTGACCCGTGGCTGGTGCGCGGCAGGTAGTACTGGACCGTCTTGCGAACGGTGTCCCGGGTGAAGGTGTACCCGAGCTTCTCGAAGACCCGCACCAGGTCCTTGGGCGGGAGGAGGTAGAAGAGCATGAGCACGTCGGCCTGCTTCGAGAGCTTGTAGCGGTCCGGGCTGTCCCCCTCGGCCTTGAGGATGCGGTCGAGGCGCTTGATGTCGCCATGCCGCTCCTGGGCCCCCTTCCAGTCGAACTCCTCCAGCTGGTCGTAGCCCTCGAACTGGCTGATGACCCCGTCGCCGTGGAAGGGGACGGTCAGCTTCCGCGTGATGTCGCGCCAGCGCTCCACCTCGTCCGCCTCGAGGCCGATGCGCTCGGCGATCTCGCTCACCCGGGCCGGCGGGAGGAGGCCGCGGATCTCCAGGGCGCGCTCCATCACCCACGCCGCCATCACGTTGGTGTAGGCGTTGTTGCGCAGCCCCGGCTCCTTCGAGCCCGGGTACCTCTCGTGGTACTCGTCGGGTCCCATCACGCCGGTGATGTGGTACCGGCCGGTGGCCCCGTCGAGGGTGGCGAGGCTGGCGAAGAAGCGCGCCACCTCCATGATCATCTCGGCGCCGTAGTGGGAGAGGAACTCGCGGTCACCGGTGACGACGTAGTACTGCCAGACGTTGTACGCGATGGCGATGTTCACGTGGCGCTGGCGCCGGCTGAGGTCCGGGCCCCAGGTGTTGTCCTTCGGGTTGAGGTGGAGGACCTGGGTCTCCTCCTGCCCGTTGCTCCCGCTCTGCCAGGGAAACATGGCTCCCCGGTAGCCTTCCTGCCGGGCCAGCCACCGCGCGCGAGGGAGGCGCCGGTAGCGGTAGAGGAGGAGCGAGCGGGTGAGGGTGGGGTAGCGGAGGTTGTAGAACGGGAAGATGAAGACCTCGTCCCAGAAGACGTGGCCGCGGTAGGCCTCCCCGTGCCAGCCCCGAGCGGGGATGCCGGTGTCGCGGCCGATCTGGTTGAGGCTGATGGTCTGCAGCATGTGGAAGACGTGCAGCCGCAGGATGAGCTGCTCCTGGTTGGCGGGCGCGACCTGGAGGTCGCAGCGCCGCCACAGCGGCGCCCAGGCGGTCTCGTGGCTCCGCAGGAGCTCGGCAAAGCGCCCGCAGCGGTCCAGGGCTTCCCGCGACTCGAGGCCCGGCTCGGTGATCCCCACGTCGCGCGACGTGTAGAGGGCCACGATCTTCTCGACGCTGATCTCCTCGCCCTCGCGGGCCTCCACGCCCAGCGCGAGCCCGATGCGCTCGGGCTCGCGCACGACGCGGCGATCGGTGTCGACCGCCCCGTCGTCCTTCCAGACGCGGGTGCACGCGGAGAGGCCCATCTCGAGACGCGACTGGTTGGTGCGGGCGAGGAGCCAGACCCCGGTGTCCCCGTGCTCGCCCCCGTCCACCGCCTCGAGGTGCTTCGAGGCGAGTTCGCGGTACCGGGCCACGCCGCTGTTGGTCACCGCGGCGTCCAGCTCGGAGAGGATCTCGACGCGCCCCGACCAGTTCTCCGGGATGATCCGGTACTCGATGGCGGCGAGGTGGGGGTCGCCCATGTGGACCAGGCGACGGCTGGCGACCGAGGTCTCCCGTCCCGAGCGGTCCCGCACCCGCATGCGCCGGCTGAGCACCCCCCGGCGCATGTCCAGCTCCTGGAGGTAGTCGAGGACGTCGACGTGGGCGAGGTCCAGCCAGTCTCCCTTCGCGGGGCGGAAGGTGAGGGGCAGCCAGTTCGGGAAGTTGACGAGGTCCTCGTTGACGATGGTCTCCCCGGCAATCTCGGTGGACAGCCGGTTGTAGCCACCGGCGATGTAGGTGCCGGGGTAGTGGACGCCGTCGGCCCGCGACTCCTCGGCCGCCCCCCGGGTCACGAACACCCCGTTGCCCAGTGCACACAGGGCCTCGCGCAGGGGCTCCCTCTGAGGGTCGAAGCCCTCGTAGACGATCACCCAGCCGTTGCCCTCACTCATTGGCTTCTCCCCCCGTGGCCTGTCTCGGATGCGGTGTGAGCAGGTCCGCGGCGCTCAGCTCGGCCAGGTCATCGACCACCACGTCGGCGCCGGCCTGCTGGAGGGCCTGTTGGTTGTCGCCACGGTTGACGCCGACCACGCGAGCGAACCCTCCCCGTCTCCCGGCCTCGACTCCCGCGACCGCGTCCTCGACCACGGCGATGCGGGCGGGGGGAATCCCCAGCTCGCGGGCGGCCTCGAGGAAGAGGTCCGGGCTCGGCTTGCCCTTGAGGGACCGCTCGCGAATCGTGTTGCCGTCGGCGATGACGTCGAACTGGTCGGTGATCCCGGCCATGCGCATGATCCGGCCGCCGTGCCGGCTGGAGGTCCCGAGGGCGGTGCGCACCCCGAGGGCCCGAAGCTGGGCGATGCGCTCCAGCGTGGACTCGTAGACCCGCACCCCTTCCGCGTTCAGCATCTCCTCGAAGTACTCGTCCTTGCGGTTCCCGAGGCCGCAGGTCGTCTCCGCGTCGTTCCCGTCCTCGCGCCGTCCGAACGGCATGTCGATGCCCCGTGACTCGAGGAAGCTCTGCACCCCGTCGTAGCGCGGCTTGCCGTCCACCCAGGCGAGGTAGTCCTTGACCGGGTCGAACGGGCGGTGGATCTCCCCCCGGTCGCGTCGGGCCCCGAGGTACTCGTCGAAGAGCCGCGTCCAGGCCCGGACGTGGAGGCCCGCGGTGCGGGTGACGACTCCGTCCATGTCGAAGATCACGGCCTCGAGGTGCATCGGTGGACTAGAGGGGCTTGACCGTCACCCAGCGCTTGTTCTGCGCGGCCTTCTCGATGGCATCGAGGACGAGCTGGTTCCGCACCCCGTCTTCGAAATCAGGCTTCACCTGCCGGCCGGCGGCGACTGCGTTGAGGAAGTCGTAGACGGTGTGGATGAAGGTGTGCTCGTACCCGATGATGTGCCCCCCCGGCCACCACTTGTCGAAGTACTCGTGGGAGGGGTCGGTGGCCAGGATCTGGCGGAATCCCTGGACCTTGGTCTCGTCGTCCAGCGAGTAGTACTCGAGCTCGTTCATGCGCTCGAAGTTGAAGACGATCGTCCCCCGGCTGCCGTTGACCTCGAAGCGCAGGTAGTTCTTGCGCCCGGGGGCGAACCGCGTGCCCTCGATGGAGGCGAGGGCCCCGTTGGCGAACCGGGCGAGGGAGAGGGAGGCGTCGTCGACGGTCACGCGCCCCTTCTTCCGGGGGTTGTCGAGGCGGGGGCGCTGCTTGACGAAGGTGTCCATGAGGCCCGCCACCTCCACCACCTCGCTTCCGAGCACGAAGCGGCCCAGGTCGAGGGAGTGGGAGAGGATGTCACCCAGGGACCCCGAGCCGGCCACCTTCTTGTCGAAGCGCCAGATGAGGGGCACGCTGGGGTCGACCGGCCAGTCCTGCAGGTAGGTCCCGCGGTAGTGGTAGATCTTTCCGAGCTTGCCCGAGGCCACGAGCTCGCGGGCGAGCATGACCGCGGGGGCGCGCCGGTAGTTGTGGCAGAGCATGTGGACGACGCCCGCCTTCTTCACCGCGGCGAGCATCTGCTTCGCCTCGCGCACGTCGTTGGCGAGGGGCTTCTCGCAGAGAACGGCCTTTCCCGCCTTCGCCGCGGCGATGGCGATCTCCGCGTGGGTGTCACCGGGGGTGGACACGTCGACGATGTCGATGTCGTCGCGCGCAACCACCTCCCGCCAGTCGGTGGCGTACTCCTCCCAGCCCAGGGTCCGCGAGGCCTTGCGGACCGCGCTCCGGTTGCGCCCGCAGACGACCTTCATTCGCGGGGTGAGCTTCGGCGAGAAGAAGCGGGACACCTGGCGCCAGGCGTTGCTGTGCGCCCGTCCCATGAAGGCGTAACCGATCAGCGCGACGTTGGCTTCGGGCATGGCGTGACCTCTCCTGTCAGTTTCCCGGGACGATAGCTGGCCCCCCGGCGGTGGTCAAGGCGTATCATCGAAGGCGGGGAGACGAGCGATGAGACGGCGATGCATGGTCGCCGGGGCCGTGGCCGGGTTGATGGCGGCGGCGGGTCCGGGCTGCGACGAGGGAAACACGATCACCGCCACCGAGCTGAGCGCCACCTGCACCGCGACGCCGGCGGAGGGTCCGGCGCCCCTCGAGGTGGCGTTCGCCCTGGGGGTGGCCGGGGCGCAGGGCACGGTCTCGGTGGCCGTGAGCTACGGCGACGGCACCGATGGCAACGACCCGGACGCGAACCACACCTACGCCCAGGCCGGTCTCTACACGGTGTCCTTCAACGTCCGCACCGCCTCCCAGGGGGCCCGGTGCGCGACCACCGTCGAGGTGAGCCCCGAGGAGCCGGTGGTCGAGGTCAACCTGCCGCCCCTCGTCACCTTCAAGACCAACCCCGCCGCCCGGAACGGCAGGATCCGCGGCCCCGCGCCCTTCAACGTGAACTTCAACATGTGCCCGACCGCCGACCCCGAGGGCGACCCGCTCAACTTCACCATGGACCTCAACGGGGACGGCAAGCTGGACGTCCAGGGGCGGACCGGCGCCTCATGCCGCGAGCGCTGGGACTACGCGGTGGGGACCTGGTCGCCCCAGATCTGCGTCACCGACGTCACCCCCGAGGGCATGGCGCTCCACCCGAGGCAGTGCCGGACCTACACGGTGGAAGCGACTCCGTGACCCCTACCAGACCCGGCAGGGGGCCGCTCCGACCATCGGGGCGTTGGCCGGACAGGAGAACGCCTCGGCGAACTCCGGCATGTTCACCACGACACCGTTGACCCGCCAGGGTCCCGGCGAGTGCGGGTCCACGGTGGCGAGCATGCGGGAGTACTCCTCCGTCTGGTTGCGGCACCAGACCTGGGCGTTGGCCAGGAAGAAGCGCTGCTGCGGGGTGAAGCCGTCGATCTCCTTCGCCCCCTTGCCCGAGATCGCGTCCTCGAGGGCCATCAGGGCGACCCGGAGGCCGCCGTTGTCGGCCACGTTCTCGCCCAGCGTCAGCTTGCCGTTGAGCTTCACGTCGGCCACCGCGGTGTAGCCCGAGTACTGCTCCTCGAAGCACGCCGCGCGCTTCTCGAAGGCCCGGGCGTCCTCGTCGGTCCACCAGTCCTCGACCTCGCCCGTGGCCCCGAACTGGCGGCCCGAGTCGTCGAAGCCGTGGGTGAGCTCGTGGCCGATGGCGCTCCCGATGGCCCCGTAGTTGACGGCGTCGTCCATCTCCCGGTCGAAGAAGGGTGGCTGCAGGATCCCGGCGGGGAAGACGACCTCGTTGGTCAGGGGGCTGTAGCCGGCGTTGACGGTGGGCGCGGTGAAAGGCCACTCGTCGGGGTCCGTGGGCTGCCCGATCTTGCCAACGGTGTCGGCGAAGTCCCAGGCCGCGGCGCTGGCCATGCTGCCCACGAAGTCGTCTCGCGAGATGGTGATGCCCGAGTAGTCCTTCCACTCGTCCGGGTACCCGATCTTGTTGTTGATGGCGTCGAGCTTGCGGCGGGCCTCCTTCTTGGTGGTGGCGGTCATCCAGTCGAGGTCGTCGATGTCCCGTCCCAGGGCCTTCTCGAGTCCGTGGACCATGGTGAGCATCCGCTCCTTGCCTTCGGCGCCGAACGTCGCCTGGACGAAGAGCTGGCCGATGGCGTCGCCCACCGCGGAATCGACGTAGGTCGAGCACCGCTTCCACCGAGGACGCTGCTCCTTCGTTCCCCGCAGGGTCTTCCCGTAGAAGTCGAAGTCCTCCTCCACGAACGGCGTCGAGAGGAGCGGAGACGCGTCGCGGACCACATGCCAGCTCAGGTACGTCTTGAGATCGTCCAGGGAGTGTCCCTCGATCACCGTGCCGGTGGCCTGCACGAAGTCGGGGACGGCCACGTTGAGCTCCTCGAAGGAGGGAGCTCCGGTCCCCTCCAGGTAGGTCTTCCAGTCGAAGGCCGGGGAGAGCGCCTGCAGCTCGGCCGCCTTCATCTTGTGGAAGATGTTCTTGGGTTCACGCCGCGCCGCCCGTTCGAGCGACGCCTCGGCGAGCGCGGTCTCGAGAGCCATGACCGTTTCCGCCTTCCCCGCGGCCGCGTCCGGCGAATCCCCGAGCAGCTCGAAGGTCTTCGCGACGTGGGTGAGATAGGCGTCACGGAGCTGCTGCGACTTCTCGTCGGGCTTGAAGTAGTAGTCCCGGTCGGGGAGACCCAGGCCGCTCTGGTCGACGTCGGCGACCATCCGGCTCGTGTCCTGGAAGTCCTTGTCCGACCCGAAGCGGAAGAAGCTGGCGACCTGTTGCCGGTGGAGCCGGGCGAGGACGGTGGGGAGCTCGCTCTTGCTCTCCATGGCGGCGATCCGGTCGAGGTCGGCCCGGATGGGCTCGGCTCCTTTCTGCTCCGCCGCGGCCTCGTCCATGCACGCCGCGAACAGGTCGCCGGCCAGGCGTGACGCCCGACCGCGATCGGGGCTCGGCTCGGCCGCCTCTTCGAGGAGGGTCCGGAGGGTGGCCAGGTTGTGCTCTCGAAGCTGCTCGAAACGGCTCCAGGTCGACCGGTCGGCAGGGATCGGGTTGTGGGCGATCCAGCTTCCGCAGGCGAACTGGTAGAAGTCGTCGCACGGGGCGACGGTCCGGTCCAGCAATGTCGGGTCGAAGCCCCGAATCGCCTCGGGCGGGGCGTCGGCGGCGAGGGCCGGTGCGGCCACGAGGGTGAGCACGATCAGTCCGGCGAGCGGGCGGAACGAAGGGAATCGGTTCATTGGTCTCCTCGGAAGGTGCCGGGGCCGGGGCCACGCGCACGGCCCCTGAAATATACGGCACGGAGACCGGAGATGTTCGGTGCCATCCTTCGAGGCGCCGGGGAGTGTCCAGGAGTCTGGACATTGCCGGGGGGCTCGATCCCCGCAGGGTACCGCTCTCACGGGAGTCCCCATTGACCACTCGGGCGAGCGCCGGTAGTCTCCCGGCCATCATGACCATCACCGAGCGCGTGGCCCTCGCCGCCGTGATCGTCGTCCTGGACGTGGCGGTCTTCGTGATCCCGGTGACCGGCCTCCTGGCCGCCTGGGTTCTCCTCGCCCGCCCGCCCTGGTTCCGCCAGTGGGTCGACCGGCTGTACGGAGTCGGGGCTCAGGGCCCGGGGGTGACGTGACCAGGCCACTCCTGGCCCTCCTGCTCGCCGCTCCGTTGGTGGGAGCGGCCATCCCCGAGCCCGTCGCCAACGAGAAGCTCGCGTTCTGGGACCAGCAGCGCAAGGGCACCAACGGCGGCGGCGGGAGCGACGCGGACGCCTGGTTCCGGGCCGCCTCCGAGGTCGGCATCGAGTACGTCCGTCTTTCGCCGGCCAACTGGAAGGGCGAGGGACGGGACTTCCTGCTGGGGAGCGCCGACCGGTTCGAGGGGATCCCTGCCGCCGACCTGCGTCGGCTCGTCGACGTCCTCGACATCGCCGAGGGACACGGGGTGAAGGTCGTGGTCACCATGTTCAGCCTGCCGGGGGCCCGCAACCGCCAGCACAACGGCTACGAGTTCGACTACCGGCTCTGGAACGACGACCACTACCAGGAGCAGGCCGCGGCCTTCTGGCAGGAGCTGGCCGGCCATCTGAGGGCCCACCCGGCGGTCGTGGGATACAACCCTCTCAACGAGCCGCACCCGGCGCGGGAGCATGGCTTCGAGGGGGGCGGCGAGGGGTTTGCCGCGTGGTTGAGGGACAACGAGGGCGGCCCGGCCGACCTGAACCGGTTCAACGATCGGGTCGTGAGGGCCATCCGTTCAGTCGACGCCGAGACCCCGATCATGCTCGACGGGTGGTTCCACGCGTCACCCGAGGGGCTGTCCCATCTCGAGCTCGTGGACGACCCGGCCGTCCTGTACTCGTTCCACTTCTACGACCCCTGGAGCTTCACGACCTTCCGCGTCAACAAGGGGCGTTACGCCTTCCCGGAGAGGATGCCCGGGGAGGACTCCGAAGGCACCGTGGCCTGGACGCCCGACGACTTCGGGCGGCGCCTGCGGCCGGTCGCCGAGTGGGCCCGTCGGCTCGAGGTACCGGCGTCCCGCATCGTGGCCGCGGAGTTCGGCTGCGATCGGCGCGTCCCCGGAGCCCGGGAGTACCTCGCGCAGCTGGTGGCCCAGCTCAACGGTCAGGGATGGCACTGGGCGTTCTACTCCTTCCGGGCCCCGGACTGGGACGGACTCGACTACGAGCTCGGCACCGAGAAGCTGGGCTGGAAGTACTGGCAGGAGCGAGAGAAGGGGGCTGACCACGAGAGCCTCATCGACCGGCGCGACAACCCGCTCTGGGAGGTGCTGAGGCGAGAGTTCGTCGGCGGCTCTCAGTGAGCGACACGCCCTCCTGAACGCAGCCGCCGCGTTCCACCCCCTCGGGCTTGGACGCTGCTGTCCCTGACGCACCCATCGCCGCCATGGCCTGAGGCGGGTCTAGCCCTCAGCGGCCCCGACTCCTTCGTCTCCTCAGGTCCAGGATGCGCCGGATCGTGTCGACCAGGCGCTTCGGATCGATGGGCTTGTCCATGTACCCCTCGGGCGGTCGCGCGGGTCGGTCGTAGATGAGGGCGCGCATCTCCGGGCGGCCGGTGACGATGCAGACGGGGATGGCCTCGGTCTCCGGGCTCGATCGCAGGTCGCGAAACGTGGCGATGCCGTCGTGTCCGGGCATCGACAGGTCGAGGGTGATGAGATCGGGCTTGAAGCGGCGGGCGGCGTCCAGGGCTTCGCGACCGTCGCTCGCCTCGGAGATCTGTGCGCCGGCATCGGCCAGGACCGCGAGGAGGTACCAGCGGAAGTCCTCCTGGTCGTCGACCACCATGATCCGCCACCCCTCGAGGAGATCGGGGCGCGCGGGGCCTGCGAGCCGTGTCGGATCGCTCACAGAGACGCTCCTCGGATCTTGGGCTCAGCCACCTGGCCCGGTGCGGCTGTGTGAGGCGGGTCCATTCTCGCACGGCGGGCAAGAGGGATCGGCAAAGATGCGACGCCTGGGGGGGATCAGCCGTCGAGAAGAGCTGTGCTCAGCTGGGGCGCTCGGATGGCGCCGCCCGCGTCTCCTGCTGGCGTCGCGTCGTGGACGCGAGCAGGGCGCGGGTGAGGCCCGGGCTCCAGCGGTAGAGCAGGTGCAGGGCGTGCAGGAGCGGGTGGCCGTAGACCAGGAAGCGGCGGCTCCCGATGGTGCGATGAACCAGTCGGGCGACGCGCTCCGGCGGGTGAAACAGCCACTCCGGCTGGCGGGTCACTCCGGCCTGCCCGGCGTCGCCCATGCTGGTGCGGACGAGGAGCGGGCAGACGCACGACACCGCGACGCCGAGGGGACCCAGCTCCGCGCGCAGGTACTCCGAAAGCCACAGCACCCCGACCTTGAGGGATCCATAGGCCGCGTACCCCGGGAAAGGGAGCAGCGAGGCGCCCGAGCCGAGGTTCACGACGTGGCCACCCGATGAGACGAGCAGCGGACGAAACGCTCCAGTGGCGAGGGTCACGCCGAGCAGGTTGACCTCGAAGAGCTGACGCCAGGCGACCTCGCTGACGTCCTGCCACGCGCCGAGGCGCAGGATCCCGGCGTTGTTGACGAGGACGTCGACGCGCCCGAACTGCTCCCGGCAGGCCTCGGCGAGCAGCGCGAGGTGCTCCACCTGGCTCACGTCCACGACCCGTGCGACCTCCGCCCCGGCCGCCGCCGCGGCCTGCTCGAGCCCCTCGGCGTCGACGTCGCAGAGGGCGAGCGAGTAGCCGGCACCGCCCAGCTCGAGAGCCGTTGCGCGGCCAATCCCGTTGGCGGCTCCCGTGATCACGGCCACCGGCCTTTCGCCCAAGCCCACCTCCTCCGGTCGCGGCGCATGTTACCCCAGAGCTCACGAGGGGTCAGATCTCCGTTTAGGAAGAAGCGCGAAGGCGCTCAGGCGCCCAGTCAAAGGCGGGTTTCCGCGGCGACGTGACAGATCAGAGAGTGTCACAAGCCAGCGCCCAGGACTGCCCCTGTCGAGTCAAGATCCCGCCCATGGCTCGCCCTCTCAGGCTGGAGCACCCCGGCGCGATCTGGCATGTCACCAGCCGGGGCAACGCCCAGCAGGACATCGTTCGGGACGACGTTGATCGCGACCGCTTCGTCGTGAGGCTTGGGGAGGTGGTGCATGTTGCGCGTTGGCGGCTGCATGCGTGGGTTCTGATGACCAATCACTTCCACCTGCTCGTCGAGACGCCGGACGCAAACCTCGCCCGTGGAATGCGGCAGCTCAACAGCTCCTATGCGCAGGCCTTCAACCGCCGTCATCGGCAGGTCGGTCATGTGCTCCAGGGCCGCTACAAGGGGATTCTCGTCGAGCGGGAGAGCCACCTGCTGGAGCTGGTTCGGTACGTCGCCCTCAACCCTGTTCGGGCGGGCATGGTCGGGACACCAGAACAACATCGATGGGGCAGCTACGCGGAGACTGCTGGGCTCAGAAGAGCGGCGGACTGGCTCGACGTGGATTGGACGCTCGCCCAGTTCGCGAGAGGCCGTGGTGAGGCTCGCCGCCGCTTTCGGGAGTTCGTTGGGGAGGGCCGGGGCGCCGACTACCGGCCCTGGGACGACCTCGAGGGACGAGTCTGCCTCGGGACCGAACGCTTTGTCGACTCGCTGGCCGCGTTGGCTGCCGGGGCGCTGCTCGATCTCGAAATCCCTCGCGCCCAGAGGCAACTTGCGCCGCGGCCGACTCGGGATGCCATACGGCGCGAGATCCGGTACGCCTTCGGGGCTTCCGAGGCGGACATGGGGCGGCGATCATCGCATCCAGCGAGAAAGGCCTTCACGTTGCTGGCGCGGCGGGTGGCGGACTCTCGATTAGCGGAGATGGCCGAGCCGCTGGGAATCTCGCCGCGATCCGCGTCCTCACTGCTGTCGGCGGCCCAGGCGCTGGAGGATCGAGATCCGGACTTCAAGCGGCAGGTACGGGAGTGCGAGCATCGCCTGCTCCGTCAGGCGAGGTGTGCCAATCACCAAACTGAGATCTGACCCCATTCCCCCATTCCTCTTCTCCGACTACGCGGAGCAGGCCGACGCGCTGATCACGAGGATTCTCATCAGCAATGCCCCCGGCCCGGGCGTGTAGCCCGGAGAGGGCGGGGTCAGGGCAGGCGGCCGCAGGCCGGGTCGGTCCTCAGGACGACCCGACCGGACTGGGCACGAGCTCGCTCACCTTCGCCAGGAAGTCCTCGCGCTCGATGGGCTTGGAGAAGAAGCCCTCCGGCGGGGGGATGCTCTTCCGCGAGTTCAGGAAGTTCCGGAAGGGCTCCGGGTCGCCGCCGAGGCCGGTGACCGCGGTGACCACCAGAACCGGGATTGAGGCGAGCCGGGGGTCCTCCTTGAGGCTCCGGTACATCCGGACGCCCGACTCCTCCGGCATGGTGATGTCCAGGCAGATGAGGTCGGGCGTGTGCGCCCTCGCCTTCTCCATGCCCTCTCGGCCGTTGGCCGCCGACACCGTCGCGTAGCCCTGGTCCTGGAGGAGCATCTCCAGGTAAACCACCACGTGGGGCTCGTCGTCCACGACCAGGATCGTCCGCCGATTGGATCTCTCTGTCACCTTACTGCCTTCCTTTCGACTTCGCCTTGCGCAGGGCCGCGAGGGCCTCGCGCAGGGCGTCGGGGCTGGCCCCCTCGATGCTGTGCTCGAGCTGCTCCTTCAGGTCGGTCCGCGGTGTCTTCTGGGCAGACGGCTCGACGTCCACCGCCCGCGAGATCGCCCGGACGTACGACTCCGGGTTGACCGGCTTCTCGAGGTAGGTGCCCGGCCCCGACATCACCGCGCTGTCCATGATCTCCTCGAGGTCCTTCTGGCCCATCTCGTCGTTCGCGTGGGCGGTGACGATCAGCACCGGGATCCGGCTCAGGTCCCGGTCGCGCTTGAGCTCGAAGAGCAGCTTGTGTCCCGACTTGCGGGGCATGATGAGGTCCAGGGAGATGAAGTCGGGCGGGCTCTCCCGGATGCGCTCGAGGGCCTCCTCTCCATCGCCCGCCGTGACCACCCGGAACCCGGCGTCGACCAGGATCATCCTCAGGTAGTCCCGGACGTTGGGCTCGTCGTCGACGACCAGAATGGTCTTGTCCTCAGGCCGTGGCATCCTCGTCTCCTGTCGATTCATCTGCGACCTCGCCTTCGGTCTCGCGGGGGCGGGGTAGGCGGTCGTGGGGGAACTCCAGACGGAAGACCGACCCGCTCCCCGCCGTCGACTCGAACGCCACCTTCCCGCCGTGCTGCTGGACGATCTTTCGCGTGGTGAGCAGCCCGAGCCCGGTTCCCTTGCCCGAGCCCTTGGTGCTGAAGAAGGTGGTGAAGACCTTCTTCCGGATCTCGTAGTCGATCCCGGTTCCGGTGTCGGCAACCTCGAGAACCAGGGAGCCACCGTGGTCGTGAGTGCGGACGGTGACCACCGGGTCCGGCTTGTCGCTGGTCTCGCACGCGTCGAGAGCGTTGGAGACCAGGTTGACGAGGCAGGCGTGGATCCCCTCCTCGTCCATGAACGCGGGGGGCACCTCGGCCTGGGGCTCGAAGGCCAGGCGGATGCCCGCCATTTCGGCCTTGTCCTTGAAGAGGTCCACGACGTTGGCCGCCACCTTGTTGGGGTCGACGAGGCGGACGGTGGGGGTGCGTCCCCGGGCAAACTCGAGGAACTCCTTCACGAAGGTCGTGATCCGGTTGATGTTCTCCTCGAGCATCTGCCAGCCCTGGAGCATGCGCTCGTCGTCGCCCTTCGACATGCCGCTCTGGAAGGCGTACATGCCCCCCTCGAGCCCCATGAGCACGTTCTTGATCCCGTGGGCGAGGCCGGCCACCGTCTGGCCCACCGCGGCCAGGCGCTCGGCGGTGAGCTTCTCGCGCTCGAGGTCCTTCATGGCCCGCAGGTCGAGGGCGATGATCGCCCCGCCCAGGTAACTGCCCTCGTTGAAGATCGTCATCCCGGCGAGCTGGACCGGGATCGATTCGCCGGCGAGATTCGTGATCGTGGTGTCGGGGAGCAGGACGGTGGCCCCGGTGCTGGCCCGCTGGCGGCGCAGGGTCGCCGGGACCATGGCCCGGGGAGCCTTCTGGCCGATGAGGGTCTCGCGGTCGGCGCCCCAGAGCTTCTCGGCCGCCTTGTTCATGAGCAGCACCCTCTGGCTCTCGTCGATCACGACGATTGCCTCGAGGGCGTTCTCGACCAGGGCCTGGCGGAAGATGTGGGCCTGGTGGAGCTTTGCCTCGAGCGAGGTCAGCTCGGTGATGTCGAGGGCCATCTCGACGACGTGGGTGGTCTCCCCGTCTCCCTGGAGGAGAGGCGCGGTCGACACCACGTAGTGGGTCTCGGTCCCGTCACGGGCCTGTCCCACGTGGCGCGAGGTGTGGGAGCGGCCGTCCTGGAATGTCTTGTCCGCCGGGCAGTCCTCGCACTCCGTGCGGCGCCCCTTGAACAGCTTGTAGCAGAAGTCGCCTCGTGGCTCCCCGAACGTCCGCCGGAACATCTCGTTGGCCTTGATGACCCTGCGGTCCCGGTTGAGGACCGCCACGTAGCAGGGCACCTTCTCGAAGAGGGTCTGGTACTCGCGCTGGAGCCGCTTGGTGGCGGTCAGGTCGGTGGTGATGGCGGCCACGTGGGTGATCTCGCCGGCCTCGTCGCGCAGGGGAACCACCCGGGCGAGGTAGTGGATGGTCTGCCCGTTGCGGTCGAGCCCGGTCTCCTCGAGCACCCGGGGGCGACCGTCGTCGAAGGTCTGCTGAGCGGGGCAATCGGGGCAGGGAGTGCCCCGGTCCTTGTAGACCTGGTAGCACGGCCGGCCGACGTTGGGCCCGTAGACGTCCACGAAGGCCCGGTTGTGGTCGACGATGTGGAAGCCGCGGTCCATGACCATGACCCCCGAGGGCATCTCCTCGAGGAGGTCCTGGGCCCGCGACACCGGCCAGGCGGGGGCGTTCACGGCGAGCCCCCCGTGGTGCCCCCCCCGTCCCGGGCTTCGCCCGCATCCTCGGGAGCGTTGGACGTGGTGGCCACGACCGCGAACGGCGGGCGCCGCCGCATCTCGAGGTCGGAGGCGAACTCGTTCCGGTGGCAGGTCGTGCAGCGGCTCAGGTAGCGGTCGGCGACGGCCACCTCGCTCTCCTCCTCCCGGTGGCAGCCGAGGCACAGCCCGTGCATCGCCTTCACGTAGCCGGGGGCGAGGCCGGGCTCGGCCTCGTGGGTCGCCCGCACCCGCGTGAGGTGAGGGGGAGCTTCCTGGTGGCAGCTCGCGCAGGCCTTGGACCCGGCCCGGCTTCGGGCCGCAGCGCGGTCCTGGTGGCAGACGGCGCAGGAGAGGCTCTGGCCGTGGGCGGTCACGTGCCGGCGGTGGTCGAAGGTGTCGGTCCAGCGGTACATGTCGCGGTGGCAGCGGGAGCAGGAGGTTGCCCGATCCAGGGGGACGTTGCGGTGGTGGCAGGAGGCACACGAGGCCTCGCCCCCGAGGCGACGCTGGTGCGCGACGTGGGGAAACAAGACGAGACGCCCCTCGCCCCCGCTGTCGATGAGGAGGGCGTCCTGGAGGCGTCCTCCACCGGCGACGGCCTCCGTCATGGCCGCCGGCACGGTGGGAGAGACGATCTCGAAGCGGTGGCCCCGGCCTTCTGCCCGGGGGGTGACCTCCACCGCGGCGCTGCGGGGAGGGTGGATGGGGCGAGCCGCGCTGCGCCGCCGGCTCTCGACCTGGGCCTCGACGAGGGCGATGCCAATCACCACTCCGCAGATCACGGCCAGGGCGGCACGCTGCCCCTCCCCGAGCCATGGGGAGCCGATGTACTGGGAGCTCACCGGGTCCATCGCCGCCGGCGTGAAGTGGTCGGTGGCCGGCGGAGGCTCCTCCCAGACCTTCAGGTTCTCCACGAAGAAGAGGAAGATCAGGGCCAGCCCCGAGACGATGCCCAGGCTCACCGCCACCTCGGTGGGGGCGGGGACGTAGACCTGCCCGGTCACCGCGATGTGGGAGATGCCTCCCACGTCGGCCCGGTGGAGGACGAAGCCCGCGGTCATCAGGAACGCCCCCCAGGTGATGGCCCAATGCCCGTCGTCCTTGCCGGGACCGCTACCAGCCTCCGGCCGGCTGCCTTGGCCAGGGACACGAGCCCGAGTTGCCCATGTGTCCTTGGCGGCCCGGAGGAAGAGGGCGATGGGGGCCAGGGTGCTCATCGACATCTCGACCCAGAAGAGGGCGGCGAACCACGATCCGTCGAAGGCTCGCCCGAGCTCGCCGCGCGCCACGAGGTCGCCGAGGCGCACGACGAGGTAGAGGGAGAGCACGACGGTGGCGGCCCGGGTGAGGCCCCGAAGGAGAGCCCACTCCGGCTCCCGCCGGTACAACCACGATGTCACCAGGCTCTCCACGGTGACCATGCCGAGGCCCAGGCCCACCGCGGAGACGAGGAAGAGCAACGGCAGCAGGGGCGAGAACCACAACGGGTGCATGCGGGCCCCGGACAGCAGGAACAGCGTGCCCAGCGACGACTGGTGCAGGGTCGACAGCGCGATGCCCACGATGACGAGGGGCAGCGTCAGCCGGCGCAGAAGCCGGATGATGGGCACGGCCCAGGCGAACCGCTCGAGGACCACCGGGGCGAACTCGAGGGCGAGGACGGTGGTGTAGAGCATCACGCACATGGCCACTTCGAACAGCGGCGAGTGCAGGTTCCAGTAAAGCATGGGCCGCCAGATGTTCCAGGGCCGGCCCAGGTCGACCATCAGGCCGATGATCACCGCGAGGTAGCCGAGGAAGGCGGTGAGGATGGCGGGCCGGATGATGACGTGGTAGTGCTCGCGCCGGAAGATGTAGACGGTGGCGGCGAGGACGAAGCCCCCGGCGGCGAGGGCCACCCCTCCCATGACGTCGAACCCGACCCACATGCCCCACGGGTTGGCGTCGGTGAGGGCGGTGGTGACGCCGAGGCCCCGGGCGAAGCGGACGACGGCCACCACCGCGGCCACGCCCACCAGGAACCAGAGCACGGTCTTGGTCACGATCACGCGGGGGTTCTGGGCGGGCGTCACGAGCTCACCTCGTCGTCGTTGGAGTCGCCGGTGTCGGGCCTCGGGGGGGGCGCGTCGGCCGCGTCGGCCGCCAGCTTGTCGCGTCGGCGGATCACCCAGTGGATTCCGGCCATGCCCGCGCCCACGGTGAGGAAGGTGGCGGGCACGGTACTGAGGACGGTGGTGGCGAGGTCGGGCACCGCGTGGCCGGGCAGCTTCTCGGGCCAGCCGGCAGCGGTGAGCTCGACGTCGGAGATGTAGAGAACGGAGGTGCCGCCGACCTCGTGCTCGCCCCAGATGTGGTTGACGTACTTGTCGGGAGCGGCGTCGATGCGGCGGCGAGCCTCGGCCAGGAGGGCCTCCCGCTCACCGAAGATCGTGGCGTTGGTGGGACAGGCGGCGGTGCAGGCGGGCTGGTCCAGCTCACCGCTGGTCAGGGCGTCGTAGCAGAGGACGCACTTGCGCACCCGGGGCATGGGCGAGTTCCACTCGTAGCGGGTCATCCGGAAGGGGCACGCCACCATGCAGTACCGGCACCCCATGCAGATGTCGGCGTCGTAGGCCACGGCCCCCGACTCGGTGGTGTGGAGGGCCCCCACCGGGCAGGCCGCGGCGCAGGCCGGATCCAGACAGTGACGGCACTGGACCCGCACGTACCGCCCCTGGGTCCGGGCGATGGTCGTCCAGCGGGTGGAGCTGAGCTCCTCCGCGCCGCCCTGCCACTTCCAGGGGGCGTCGTCCTCTCCGGTCTCGTTGGTCTTCTTGCAGGCGGCGACGCACTCCTCGCAGCCGATGCAGCGGGTGACGTCGGTCAGGATCGCAAAGGAGCGGACTCCGGGCGCCGCCTTCGCGGAGGGTGCGGTGTGTCCGGTCTTCGTGCTCATACCGGGTCGTTCTCCTTGCCCAGGGCGATGGCCACGTGGGCGCCGCTCTCGGCCGGGAAGTGCCACGCCACCTCGCTCACGAGCTGGTTCAAGGGAGCGAGGACGCAGTGGACGATCTTGGTAAGGGGCGTGACGAACAGGACCAGGTTCGCGGCCAGCAGATGGACCAGGAGCATGGCCCGGGGCGTGGCCGGCGACGAGAGAGGGTGGGCGGCCCAGAAGCCGCTGGCGGTGACCACGAGGAGAAGGAGGAGGACGGTGACGTCGGCCGTCGTGGTCAGCTCACGGCTGGTCCGGACCACCAGCCGCCACAGGAGGAGGGCGGCCAGCCCGGCCAGGGCCGCGAGGGACAGGAGGTCGCTGGCCGTCGGTCCCAGGGTCGGCCACGGGATGGGCAGATGGGGCTGCCAGAGGGTGACGTGACCCACGTAGAACAGCGGCACCAGGAGGATTCCGGCGTGGAAGGCGAGCCCGGCGACCGTCTGGATCGGACGTCGCTCCCGCAGGGGGAGCAGGCTGCCCACGGTCGCCTTGAGCACGGTCCCGAGGGCCAGCTCCTTGTCGGTGGAACGACGGTGGGACTGGATGACCATCCACAGGGTGTTGACCAGGTGGTAGGCCAGGCCCAGGAGGCAGGCGGCGAG
Organism: Acidobacteriota bacterium; assembly: GCA_022340585.1. Classification (GTDB taxonomy): domain Bacteria; phylum Acidobacteriota; class Vicinamibacteria; order Fen-336; family Fen-336; genus JAJDNS01. The sequence goes on along the minus strand of JAJDNS010000220.1, from coordinate 24,467 downwards.
GGCCACGCGGAACATCGGTCCGCGGGCGAGGGCGATCCAGGCGTCCATCAGGCGTCCTCCGTGGAAGCGTCGGCCTCGGCGCTCTCCGGCCCGGAGCCGTTCGTCTTCATGAAGTCGGGTGCGTCGAGGGCCTTCAGGATGAGGTCGTGCAGGCCGCACACCCGCACGTCGAGGCCGTTGTCCTCGCACACCTCGGCGACCTGCTTCTTGCAGTTGGCGCAGGGAGCCACGCAGATCTTGGCCCCGGTGGCCCGGATCTGGTCGGCCTTCCTCCGGCCTCCGACCGTGGTCCGGAACTTCCGGATCTCGTCGATGGAGACCGTGCCCCCGCCTCCGCCGCAGCAGTAGTTGTCCTGGCGGTTGGGGGTCATCTCCACGAAGTCGGCGCAGATGTGCTTGAGGATCTCCCGGGGCTGCTCGGTGATCCACCCGCTGCGGGCGATGTTGCAGGGGTCGTGGTAGGTGACCCGCTCCTTGATGACGCCGGGCTTCAGCTTCAGCTTCCCGGCCTTCCACTGGTCGTAGGTGTACTCCATGATGTTGACGACCGGCGGGGGCTGGTTCCCGCCGAAGGTGGGAACGAACGCCTTGGCCGAGCGCGAGGCGTGGCCGCACTCGCCGATCAGGATCTTCTTCCCGCCGAGGCGCCGGAGCTCGTCGACCTCGGCGGAGACGATGCGGCCCAGCATGCGGTCGCTGTAGAACAGCCCGTAGTTGATGCCGTCGAAGTTCTTCGAGCCGATCGTCCAGGAGCCCCCCGTGGCCTTCATCACCGCGGCGCCTCCCATGAGGGTGTCGGGCTCCAGCAGGTAGTCGCTCACTGCCGGGAAGAAGACGTACTCGGCTCCCTCGGCGTCGACAGGAAACTCGATCTTCAACCCGTGCTCGTCCGCGCAGTCCTCCTCGAGGAACTCGCAGGTGTCCATCATGGCCGCGGCGGGGATGGCCGAGGTGTTGTGGGTGTCGCCCTCGAGCTGCTCCCGGGTGGCCACCACCAGGGCCTTGGGGATGATCCCGATCTCGGCCAGGATCCATCGCCCGAGGCGGGTGATGAGGGCGTGGTCGATCCCCAGGGGGCACTCCTTCTTGCAGCGACGGCAGGCGGTGCAGCGGTAGAACTCCTCGGCCATCCGGTTGATGTGCTCCTCGGTGAGGACGAAGGACTTTCCGAAGCGGGCGCTCAGGTTGCCCCGGAGGGTGAAGTAGCGCTTGTACACGTCCATGAGGAGGGCCGATCGGTCGCACGGGATGTCCCGCCGGTCGCCGCTGGCCTGGTAGACGGGACAGGTGACCGCGCAGCGGCTGCAACGAAGACCCACGCGCGAAGCGGCATCCAGCAGAGGCGCGTAGTTGGAGTGGGAGAGGATGGCCGCGAACGCCTCGAGGAAGCGCCGCGGCAGCTCTCGGGTGTCCAGGTCTTCCAGGTAGTAGGAGCATTCGATCGCCATGGTGCGGGGTCTCCCTTCGGCCAGCCGCCTCGGGCGGGCCGAGGAGCCCAGAGGCGAAGAGCGTGCCGAGAGGCCGGTAGAAAATGGAAGTGGTTAAGAATCAGCTCCTTACAGGGAAGAGTGGCATGGCTGGGATGGCGAAGGAGGGAGGTGACGCGTCTCGTTAGTGGTGCATGTGTCACGTCTTCTGTTCCATTAACGGGACACGGGACGCTAGAATGGAGCAGGAGACTCGATGATGCCCAGCCACCTCGACCCCCGCATTGGCTCGATCATCTTCGACAACATCCCGGACGGGATCTTCACCGTGGACCAGGACGGCCGGATCACCTCGTTCAACCGGGCCGCCGAGCGGATCACCGGCTGGACCCGGCAGGAGGTGATGGGAAACCTGTGCGCTCGGGTCTTTCGGGCCACCCATTGCGAGCACGCGTGCTTCCTGCGCCAGAGCATCGACCGGGGGGAGGAGCACCGCGACGAGGAGGTGAGGATCCGGACCCGGGACGGTCGAGAGGTCCTGGTCTCGGTCAGCACTGCCCACATGGAGGACCCGGAGGGGCGGGTGGTGGGCGGGGTGGAGATGTTCCGGGACCTGTCGATGCTGGCCGAGCTGCGCCGTCAGATCCACGGCAGCTACACCTCAGACGACATCGTCACCAAGAGCCCCGGGATGCAGGGGGTGCGAGAGCTGGTACGCCTCGTGGCGCGATCGAGCAGCACCGCCCTCATCGAGGGCGAGCAGGGCACCGGCAAGGAGCTCGTGGCCCGGGCCATCCACAACCTGGGCGCGCGGCGGGAGAGACCCTTCGTGGCCGTGAACTGCGGCGCCCTGCCCGACAGCCTGGCCGAGTCGGAGCTGTTCGGATACCGGAAGGGGGCCTTCACCGACGCCAGCCATGACAAGCCGGGGCGCTTCGCTCTCGCCGAGGGGGGGACGCTCTTCCTCGACGAGATCGCGGAGATCTCTCCGGCCATGCAGGTCAAGCTCCTCCGAGTCCTCCAGGAGCGGGAGTACACGCCTCTGGGGGCGGTGCGGTCGGAGAAGGCCGACGTCCGGATCCTCGCGGCCACGAACAAGGACCTGGCCGCGGAGGTGGGGCACGGGCGGTTTCGGCAGGACCTCTTCTTCCGGCTCAACGTCATCCGAGTGAACCTTCCCCCCCTGCGGGCACGCCTCGAGGACGTTCCCCTCCTGACCGACCACTTCATCAAGAAGTTCAACGCCACCCAAGGGCGACGCATCACCGGGGTCAGTGAGCGGGCGATGGCCGCCCTGATGCAGTACGACTACCCCGGCAACGTGCGCGAGCTCGAGAACGCCGTCGAGCACGGCTTCGTGGTCTGCGGGGGCAGCGTCATCGAGCGCGAGGACCTCCCGCCCCACGTGCTCGGGGATCCGATCGCCCCGCTCGCTCCGGCTCCGCCGGAGACCGAGAACGGCCTGGGCCCCCTCCAGAACGCCGAGGTCATCGCCATCCGCGAGGCCCTCGAGCGCCACCGGGGCAACCGCACGAAGGCCGCCGACGACCTGGGCGTCTCCCGCAACACCCTCTGGCGCAAGATGCGCCGCTATGGCCTCGGGGTTCCGAGGGCCGAATCGGCCAGTGGCCGGCCAGCCTAGCCAAGGACACAGTCATGACGACTGTGTCCTCGGCGGGGCGCAGGCCTGACCGTCGCGCTCCTCGGGGACACCGTGAACAACCTGTGCCCCGGCGACCGTCGCCGCCGCGCGTCTGATACCATCCCTGAGCTTCAAACCACGCGCGGCCCGCGCCCCTGTTTCCCGGAGAGCCGATGACCGAACTCGAGACCGTCCCCGACGTTCGACCGGAGCCCCCGAAGGCTCTCCGCTGGGTGGTGCTCGTCCTGATCAGCCTGGCGATGTTCGGCAACTACTACGTCTACGACTCGATCAGTCCCCTCGCTGACGTCCTCAAGGCCCAGCTGGGGTACTCGGACGCGAACATCGGCCTCCTGAACGCCATCTACTCGTTCCCCAACATCGTCATGGTGCTGATCGGTGGGATCATCATCGACCGCATCGGCACGCGCCAGGCCACCTTCCTGTTCGGTGTCCTGTGTTTCGTGGGGGCCACGCTCACCGCCGTCAGCGGAAGCCTGCCGATGATGGCCATGGGGCGCCTGGTCTTCGGTCTCGGGGCCGAGTCGCTCATCGTGGCCGTGACCACCGCTATCGCCAAGTGGTTCAAGGGGAAGGAGCTGTCGTTCGCCTTCGGAGTGAATCTGACGATCGCCCGCCTCGGCTCGTTCGCCGCGCTGAACGCCCCGAGCTGGGCTGCTCCGGCCTACCAGAGCTGGCGCTGGCCACTTCTCATCAGCGTGGGCTTTGCCACCTTCTGTATCACCGGTGCGCTGGCCTACTGGATGCTCGAGAAGCGGGCCGACGATCTCTACGACCTGGGGGAAGCGAAAACGGAGAAGGTGGTCTGGGGAGATCTGTTCAAGTTCGGGACCTCCTACTGGTTGGTGGTGGCCCTGTGCATCACGTTCTACTCCGCCATCTTCCCCTTCCAGACCTTCGCCGTGAAGTTCTTCATGGAGGCGCACGGCACGACGCGCGAGGAGGGGGGATTCCTCTCGAGCCTGCTGACGCTGTTCGCGATGATCTGCACTCCGCTGTTCGGTCTGATGGTGGACAAGGTGGGGAAGCGGGCGCTGTTCATGATGTTTGGGTCGCTGATGCTCGTCCCGGTGTACCTCGTCATGGCGTACACCAGCGTGCCGCTCATCGTGCCGATGGCGGTGATGGGCATCGCCTTCTCCCTCATCCCGGCCGTGATGTGGCCGGCGGTGGCGTACCTGGTCGACCAGCCGAAGCTGGGGACAGCCTACGGCCTCATGACGATGATCCAGAACATCGGCCTGTTCGGATTCAACCTGCTCATTGGATGGGCCAATGACCACTGGCACGCCTCGACCGCGAACCCGGCTGGCTACACCCCGGGGATGTGGATGTTCTCGACGCTGGGGATCGCCGGGCTGCTCTTCTCCTGGATGCTGCGCGTCCGCGAGACCGGCCCCCACGCCCACGGGCTGGAGACGATCACGACCTCGACGCCAACCGGCTGAGCGCCGTGACTCTCGACCATTGACAAGCTCCCCTCGCTGGGGGTTACCGTGTACCGCGCAGCGAGGAGGATTCCGTGACCGGTCGAGTTCCCCCTTCCCTCCCAGAAATCGTGGACGGAGCGCGCGCCGCGTCCCCGGGGTTGCTTCACCTGGTGGGCAACACTCCGCTGGTCCCCCTCCGCCGCGTCAACCCCAATCCGAAGGTGGAGCTCCTGGCCAAGGTGGAGTCCTTCAACCCGGGCGGCTCGGTCAAGGATCGCATCGCGCTGGCCATGATCGACCGCGCCGAGCGGAGCGGCGAGCTCACCCCTGACAAGACGATCCTCGAGGCGACCAGCGGCAATACCGGCATCGGGCTGGCGATGGTGGCGGCGGTCAAGGGCTACCGGATCCTCCTGGCGATGTCGGAGGGTGTCAGTCTGGAGCGGCGGAAGATCCTCGCCGCGCTGGGGGCCGACTTCCTCCTCACCCCCGCCGAGCAGGGCACCGACGGGGCCATCGAGGTGGCCTACGAGATGGCCGGCAAGGAGCCGGACCGCTACTACCTCACCGACCAGTACAACAACGAGGCCAACATCCTCGCTCACTACGACGGAACGGCGATGGAGATCTGGCGGCAGACCGAGGGCCGGGTGACCCACTTCGTCGCCACCCTCGGCACCACCGGGACCCTGATGGGAAACTCGCGTCGCCTGCGCGAGCTGAGCCCGGGGGTCTGCATCGTTGGGGTCGAGCCCTATCTCGGTCACCGCATCCAGGGCCTCAAGAACATGAAGGAGGCGTACCTGCCGGGAATCTACGACCGCGCGGCGCTGACCGAGAAGGTCAACGTGGAGGACGACGCGGCCTACGAGATGGCCCGGGTCCTGGCCCGCGAGGAGGGACTGCTGGTGGGGATGAGCTCCGGGGCCGCGACGCACGTGGCCGTCGAGATGGTGCGCGAGCTCGATGGGGGAGTGGTGGTGGTGCTCCTGCCCGACGGGGGTGAGCGTTACCTGAGCACGCCGCTCTTCCAGGTGGCCGAGGACCTCGAGCCGGAGGCCCGGCTCCACTTCGTCAACACGTACTCCAAGCGACCGGAGGCCTTCACCCCGATCGACCCGGAGCAGGTCACGATCTACACCTGCGGTCCAACCGTCCATGCCCGGCCCCATCTCGGTCTCTACCGGCGCATCGTCGTGGCCGACCTCGTCCGCCGAACGGTGGAGCTGGCCGGCTATCCCGTGCGGCTGGTGATGAATGTCACCGACGTCGACGACCGGACTCTCGGCGCCTCGGAGGCGGCGGGGGTGCCGCTACCGGAGCTGACCCGTGGCGTCGAGACCCAGTTCATGCAGGACCTGGAGACGCTGGGCATCAAGCCGGCGGCAGACTACCCGAGGGCCTCCGACCACGCCGACGCCATGATCGCCCTGACCCGGCGCCTGGTGGAGGGCGGGTTCGCGTACGAGAAGCTGCGCTCGGTGTACTTCAACATCGGCAAGTTCGCGGAGTACGGGACGCTGTCGGGGATGGACATGAAGAAGGTGCGCCTCGGTGCCACCGTGGACCTCGACAGCTACGAGAAGGACGACCCCCGCGACTTCACCCTGCTCAAACGCTCCACCCTCGGCGAGCTGAAGAGGGGAGTCTCCCACAAGACCGAGTGGGGCAACGTCCGGCCCGGCTGGCACATCGAGTGCGCGGCCATGGCCATGTCGCTTCTCGGCGAGCAGTCCGACATCCACGTCGGGGGCGTTGACCTGGTCTTTCCCCACCACGAGAACGAGATCGCCATCTGCCAGGCCGCCACCGGCAAGCCGCCGGCTCGGTACTGGATCCACAGCGGGCTGGTGACGGTGGGGGGGCGGAAGATGTCGCGTTCGTCGGGCAACGCGATCTTCGTGGGCGACGTCCTCGAGCGCGGCTACACCGGGCGTCAGCTGCGCTACTACCTGCTGTCCCAGCACTATCGCCAGCCGTTCAACTTCTCCTACCCGGGGCTCGACGCCGCCTGCGGATCGCTCCAGCGCATCGACGACTGTGTCCGGAAGCTGCGGACCGTGGGCGGTGGGAAGGCTCACCCGGAGATGGCCCGGCTCGTGGCCGAGTTCGAGGCCGGCTTCCGTGAGGCGCTCTACGACGACCTCAACGTGGCGGTGGCGGGCGCCGCGGTCCTGCACCTGGTGCGCGGCACCAACCGTCGGCTGGACAGCGGACAGGTGGGTGAGCCGGACGCCGGCGCGGTGCTCGGTGCGCTCGGCGAGGCGGACGCCGTGCTCGGGGTGCTGGCGCCCGATGACCTGCCGACACCGAACGACACCGTCGCGGCCCTGGTTGCCGACCGCGAGGCGGCCCGCCAAGCGCAGGACTTCGTGCGGGCCGACGAGCTGCGCGCGAGGATCGAGGCCGAGGGGTACTCACTGGAGGACACGCCTCGGGGCCCTCAGGTCCGGCCCCGACGGGGGGCCTGAGCCGTCAGCGACAAGGCCGCCACCGCGCCGTGAGGAGCCCGACGCGAAGGGGCTCTTGTCGCGATACCCTCCCACCCCACGCCCCCCCTTCGAGCACCCGGGCTACCATTACAGGAATGAACGAGCGCGACCACCTGAGCGAGCAGATCCACCGGCTCGGAGACCTCCTCGGCGAGACCCTGATCGAGCAGGAGGGGCAGGAGCTCTTCGACCTCGTCGAGGAGGTGCGGGGACTGGCCAAGGCCCACCGGGCCGGCGACCGCGAATCGGGGGTCCGCCTGCTGGAGCGCATCGAGTCGCTCCCGCTCCCGGAGGCGCGGGGTGTCGTCAAGGCGTTCTCGACCTACTTCGCCCTGGTCAACCTGGCCGAGGAGCAGGAGCGCGTCCGCGTGCTGCGGCGGCGCTCCCGGGAGGCGCGGGCCGCGGGAGAGCCGGTGGACGAGACGATGGAGGCCGCCCTGGTGGCGTTGCGCGATCAGGGACTGTCGGCGGCCGAGGCCCGAGGGCTCGTTCACGGGCTCCTGGTCATGCCCGTCTTCACCGCGCACCCGACGGAGGCGAAGCGGCGGACCGTCCTGCTGAAGCTCACCGACGTGGCCGAGGCCCTCGGTCGCCTCGACTCCGGCACCCTGACGCCACGGGAGACCGAGATCGAGTACGAGTGGCTCCGGGAGCTCATCGTTTCTCTCTGGGAGACGGAGGACACGCGCCACACGCGGCCCACGGTGCTCGACGAGGTCCGGGGCGGTCTCTACTACTTCGAGCACACGCTCTTCGACCTCGTTCCGGAGATGGAAGCCCGTCTCCGCCGCGCCCTCGAGAGGACCTGGCCGGGGGAGACCTTCGACGTGCCCCACTTCCTCAGGTTCGGCAGCTGGGTGGGGGGGGACCGCGACGGCAACCCCTACGTGACGCCCTCCGTCACGGAGCAGACGCTCCGCGAGCAGCAGACGACGGCGGTGCGGCTCTACCGCCGCGTGTTCGAGCGGATGCACGGGCACCTGAGCGTGGCCGAGGAGCGCGGGGTCAGCGGGGAGCTCCGGGCCAGCCTGGAGGAGGACGCCGCCGTCTTCCCGGAGGAGGCCCAGCGCGTCCTCGAGCACTATCCCCGGGAGCCCTACCGCCGGAAGATGGCCTTCATCTACCGCCGGCTGCAGGCGACACTGGAGGCGGCGGCCCGGCCCTGGCGAGCGGACCACCGCCCGCGTCCGGGGGCCTACGCTTCGGGGGAGGCGTTCCTCGCCGACCTGCGACTCGTCCAGTCGAGCCTGCGCGAGCACTCCGGCCGGCGTCTCGCCGAGGGCCAGCTGGGCCGGCTCATCACGCAGGCCGAGGTCTTCGGCTTCCACCTGGCGACTCTCGACCTGCGGCAGCACGCCGGGCGTCACACCGCGGCCCTGGGCGAGATCTTCTCTCGCTACGGCATCGTCGAGGAGTACACCGCTCTCGACGAGGAGGGACGCCAGGCCGTCCTCACCGCCGAGCTCGCGCGGGGGCGACCCCTGACCCCCGCTCACCTCGACTTCAGCGGGGAGACGAACGAGACGGTGGAGGTCTTCCGTCTGGTCCGGCGGGCCCACGAGCGGGTGGGACCGGAGGCGATCCAGACCTACATCGCCAGCATGACCCGCGGGCCCAGCGACCTGCTCGCCATCCTGCTCCTGGCCCGCGACGCCGGGGTGGCCGGGGGGCTCGACGTCGTGCCCCTCTTCGAGACGGTCGAGGACCTTCACGGGGCGGCGGGCACCCTGGAGGCGCTGTTCGCCCACCCCGCCTACCGGGTTCATCTGGACGGTCGCTCCCGCCGTCAGACGGTGATGGTCGGCTACTCCGACTCGAACAAGCAGGCCGGATACCTCCCCGCCCACTGGGAGCTCCACCTCGCCCAGCGGAGCCTGTCGGGCCTGTGCCGTCACCACGACGTGGCCCTCACGTTCTTCCACGGCCGGGGCGGCACCGTGGGACGGGGCGGGGGACCGGTGAACCGGGCGGTTCTGGCCCAGCCCCCCGAGTCGGTGGGGGGCCGCCTGCGTCTCACCGAGCAGGGCGAGACGGTGACCACGCGCTATGCGAACCCCCGCCTCGCCCAACGCCACCTCGAGCAGCTGGCCCACGCGGTGCTTCTCACCAGCGGCAAGCGCACCGGGCCCAGCCCCTCGCGGGGCGGGGACTGGGAGGAGGCCATGAGCGCGCTGTCGCCCCGGGCCCGGCGCTCCTACCTGGACGTCGTCGAGACGCCCGAGCTGGTGGGGTACTTCCACCAGGCGACGCCCCTCGAGGAGCTGGCCCGGCTCAACATCGGCAGCCGCCCGGCGCGGCGCAAGGCCGGCTCGGGGCTGGAAGGGCTCCGCGCGATTCCCTGGGGCTTCGCCTGGACCCAGAGCCGGGTCACCCTGCCGGGCTGGTTCGGACTGGGGTCCGCCGTGGAGGACTGGGCAGGAGACGACACCGCGCGCTGGGAGACCCTCTCGGCCATGTACCGGGAGTGGGCCTTCTTCCGCAATCTCGTGGACAACAGCCAGGTCTCGCTCCGCAAGGCGGACATGCTGATCGCCGAGGTCTACGCCGGCCTCGCTGACCCGGCGACCCGGGAGGCGGTCTTCCCGGTGCTGTGCCGGGAGCACGAGAGGACGGTCCGGGTGCTGCTGCGGCTCACCGGGCAGAGGGAGCTGCTCGAAGCCGCGCCCTGGCTCCAGCGGTCGATCCAGGTGCGCAACCCCTACATCGACCCCATGAACTACGTGCAGGTGGCTCTGCTGCGTCGTCTCCGCACCCAGTCCGATGCGGCCGAGGAGGACGCGCTGCGCGACGCCGTGCTCCTGTCCGTCAACGGCGTGGCGGCGGGGCTCCGGAACACGGGCTAGCCGGTCAGCGCGTGAGCTTCACCTTCGAGCCCCAGCGGCACTCCATGCCTCCGGGGTGGGTGTAGGAGGACTCCGAGGTGCCCGACGCGGCATCGGCGCCGGAGAAGGTCAGGGTGATCTCGTTCTTCACCGCGCCGCCCTCGTCGTCGACCTTCGCGGCATTCGAGACCACGAGCTTGTCCCCCGAGAGGGTCCCGTCGAAGGTGCACATCGACGTCGGTCGACACTTGCGGCCACTCACGAAGACGAGGGTCACCTCGTCGCCGTCCTGGGTGATCTCGATCTTGCCCGAGCCGCTCTTGCCCATGGGGCAGGGCCCCTTGTTCCAGCTCTCCGAGGTCTCGTAGCTCCAGTCTCCGCTCATGTCCGCGGCGACGACCAGCGCGGGCGAGGCGAGCAGGGCGACGGCCGCGAGCGTTCTCGACCAGAACCGGGACTGTCTCATGTCGACCTCCAATCGTGCCCGGTCATGCTGCTCCCGGCGTCGCCCGGGGGGCAAGATGCGGAGGGATGAGACGAATGAATCAGGTGCGGCGGGCGCCGCGTGCTCAGACCGCCGCCGGCCAGCTGTCCTCGGGGGGCGGGGGCTGCTCGGGGGCGGGCTCCTTCTTCTTCTGCCGCCGGTCGTCGTACGGGTAGGTGATGCCGCGGTTGTGCAGCTTCAGGGTGTAGATGCTCAAGGGCATGAACCGGTTGGCGAGGGTGACGCTCCCCACGGTGGCGACCATGAGGGGCAGGATGATCCGGTAGTCGTTGGTCATCTCGAAGAGGATGAGGATCGACGTCGTCGGCGCCTTCGCCGCTGCCGCAAAGAGCGCAGCCATGCCCACCATGGCGTAGGCCCCCGAGCCGCCGGTGGAGTCGGGGAAGAGGGCGTGGACCCCCATCCCGTAGGCTCCTCCGATCATGGCCCCCATGTAGAGGCTGGGGGCGAAGACGCCCCCGGAGCCCCCCGAGCCGAGGGTGAAGATGTTGCCGAAGAGCTCAGCGACGAAGAGGGCGACGAGCAGTCCCCACGAGAAGCGCACCCACAACGCGGCCTCCATGGCCGGAAACCCGGGCCCGTAGATCTCGGGGAAGTAGCGCAGGATGATCCCCACCATCAGGCCGCCCACCGCCGGCTTCAGCCACTCCGGGAACTTCCAGGCGTCGAACCAGTCCTCCGACTTGTAGAGCAGGCGGACGTAGAGAAGGGCCGCGAGGCCGGCGAGGAGGCCGAGGCCGAAGTACAGGGGAAGCTCGGTCGCGCTCACCAGCTCGTAGGACGGGGCGACGAAGGCCGGGTAGTTGCCGAGATACGCCCGGGCGATGAAGCACGAGGTGAGCGAGGTCAGCATCACCAGGAGGAAGTCGCCGGCCAGACGCCCCATCAGGACTTCCATCGAGAAGATGGCGCCTGCGATCGGGGCGTTGAAGGTGGCGGCGACGCCCCCGGCCGCACCGCAGGCGACCAGGGTTCGGATGTGGCGCGTCGGGAGGCGGAGGAGCTGGGCGATACCCGACCCGATGGCGGACCCGATCTGGATCATCGGACCCTCACGGCCGGCGGCGCCGCCGAACCCGATGGTCATGGCCGAGGCCGCGATCTTGACGAGCACGACGCGGGGGCGGATCCGGCCGCCGGCGGTGGCCAGGGCGGTCATGACCTCGGGGACGCCGTGGCCGCGGGCCTCGCGCGCGAAGTGGTAGATGATCGGGCCGACGACCAGGCCCCCGAGGGCGGGGAGGAGGACGATGTCGGCGGGGCCGAAGACGAAGCCCAGCCCCGCGGCCACGCGCTCGCGGGCGAAGTCGGTGACGAAGTGGAGGACCTTGATGAAGCCCACCGAGCCGAAGCCGGTGAGGAGGCCGACGCCCACCGCGAGGACGATGAGCTGGTTCTCCTCGGGCAGGAAGCTCGAGCGCAGTCGCCCGAACTGGGCGAGGCGCTTCTTGATCTCGACGACCCAGTTGTCAGGGAGATGGAGCACCCGCACTACTCTTCCTGGCTCTCGGGCGGGGTGGTGAGGCGCACGGAATCGCCGCGCTGGACCGTGAGCACGGGGACGTGCCCGCTGGCCCACTCCGGGTCGAGCAACCTCCGCGCATCCGGCCAGGCGAGAGGCGTCCCGTCGACGGCCACGACGACGTCTCCCGGCTCGATCCCTGCCGCCGCGGCCCGGCTCTTCGCCGGGACGTGGAGAACCCGGAAGCCGGGACCGGCGCCGGGACCGGCGGCCTCGGGGCCCGGTGCCCACTGAACGACGGCGCCGAGCTGCGGGATCTCGCGGGGGCTCTCCCCGTCCGGGCGGCAGTCCCGTCCGGGCATCTCGATGCGGCGCACGAGGCGCCGGCTTCCCCGAGAGACCAGGTAGCGCACGCGACTCCCGGGCCTCTGGCTGTCCCAGGCCTCGGCGAACTCCTCCGGGCTCGAGAGCTGCTCCCCGGCCAGCTGCAGGAGGACGTCTCCGGGAAGCAGGTCGGGTGGGGAGGCGAAGGCGGTCGTGGCGACCGTCTCGACGACGACGCCTTCCTTGAGATGCAGGGCTGCCCGCACGGCGTCGGGGATGGGCGCCACGTCGACGGCGCGGCAGGAGGGACTCGAGGCGAGCCGGTCCACCATCGCGGTTGCGGCCGGGACGGTGAGGACCCGAACCCCGTCAGGTCGCCGCAGGGCCACCCCCACGAGGTGGCTGTCGAGGTCGACGATCGCGGCCACGTCGAACGAGTCGGGAAACGAGATGGCGACGTGCAGCCAGCGGGCGGCGGCCGAGGGGGCGGAGACGAGGTGTCCGGGCACCACCTGCAGGCCGCGCTCGGGGTCCAACGTGACGGCGGCGATCCAGGCTCCCGCGTGCAACGCCGCCGACGAGGGGCGGGGAGAGGCGCCCACCTCGCCTGTCAGTCGAAAGAGCGCCGCGCCCCGTCGACCGTCCACCGCCACGAGCTGTCCTTCGGGGGCGTCGCCCGGGGCGACCCTGACCGCATCGGCGGCCGCGACGGAGCTCAGGGCGTAGCCCTGGCTCACGCGGACCCCGGCCATCTGGGCCTCGCCAAGGCTCACGAGAAGGTCGTGCGCGCGCTCGCCGAGCTGGAGCCAGTAGTCGGAGAAGTAGGTGAGGGGGACCTTCTCGAGGTCGGGCCGGAAGGGAGCCGAGGTGGTCGGCAGGGTCGAGGTGGCATCGTCGGCAGGCTCCTCCGGGTCGGGCACGGGGCTGCGCTGGAGGTAGCCCTGGACCAGGATCCCCACGACGACGAGGCTCACGACGATGGGGAGGAGGAGACCGCGCTCGTGCAGCCTGCGAACGTAGGAGCTTCCGGGGAGTCGTACGGCCACGGGATCATCTTATCTCACCGAGGCGTGAGGCCGAAGGTCGACCCGTGCGGGCCGGTCCCTGGTGGTCAGAGGGTCAACGGCGGGCCGGGGAGAGACCCGCCGCGGCGGCCCGGTCCGCGAAAAACATGACGTCTCCGCGCGCGGGCCGCACGCGGCGAGCGGGAACCGGGCGCTGGGGATCGGCGGTCAGCAGGGAGGCCAGGACTCCGGCCTTCGCGGAGCCGGCGACCAGGAAGAGGACGGCGGCAGCGTTGTTGAGCACCGGCAGGGTGAGGGTCACCCGTGGCACCGGAGGATCGCCGTCCTCGGCGGCTGCCGTCCAGCGCTCCTTCTCCTCGAGGGCATCCGACCCCGGGAACAGCGACGCGGTGTGCCCGTCGGTCCCCAGCCCGAGAAGGACCAGGTCGAACCGGGGCCAGACCGCGCCCACGAACCGGGAGCGCAGCTCGTTCTCGTACACCACGGCCGCGTGCCGGGCGTCGGCAGTCTCGCCACGGACACGGTGGACGTGATCGGCGGACAGCCTCAGGCGGCGCAGGCCCGCCTTCCAGGCCGTACCGTAGTTGCTGGCCGGATCCTCCGGAGGGACGATGCGCTCGTCGCCCCAGAAGACGTGCACGTGACGCCAGAGCCCGGAGCGGGCGGCGGAGCCGGAGGCGAGGGCTTCGTAGAGAGCCAACGGGGTGCTTCCCCCGGCGAGAGCGACGTCGAAGGCGCCCCGCTGGCGGACCGCGCGCCGCCCGCGGCGGAGGACCTCGGCCGCCGCGGCCCGGGCGAGCTCGCGGGGCCCCGGGAAGATCCGAATGTAGGGTTCGCCTGTCCTCATGCGATGGGGTTCCATTGGCGGCCGTCCCGGGCCAGGAGCGCGTCTGCGGCCCCCGGCCCATCGGAGCCCGCCGGATAGGAGGGAAGGGGGGCGGAGCGCTCCGCTTCCCAAGCGTCGAGCACGGGCTGCACCACTCGCCAGCCTTCCTCGACGTTGTCCGCGCGCTGGAACAGGGTCGCATCTCCGCGCATGGCGTCGCGGAGGAGGGTCTCGTAGCCGGTGGCTGCGGTCTCCCCGAAGTACTCGGAGTAGCAGAAGTCCATGTCCACCTTGCCCAGCGTCATCTCGGGACCCGGGCGCTTCACGTCGAATCGGAGGGCGATGCCCTCGCGGGGCTGCAGCCGCAGCACCAGCTGGTTGGAGTCGAGGCCGCTGACCGCCGGCGTGTCCCGGAAGAGCTGGAGGGGGGCCCGCCGGAAGCGGACGACGACCTCGCTCGCCCGGCGGCTGAGGCGCTTGCCGGTACGCAGGTAGAAGGGGACCCCGGCCCAGCGCCAGGAGTCGATCCTGAGATGAAGGGCGGCATAGGTCTCGGTACGGGAGGCGGGGTCGACGCTGGGCTCCCCGGTGTAGCCAGGGACCTCCTCGCCGGAGGCGATGCGACCGGGTCCGTACTGCGCGCGGACCGCGTCGTCCGCGACCTGCTCCGGCGTCCAGGTGGGGACCGAGCGGAGGACCTTGGCCTTCTCGTCGCGCACCGCGTCGGCGCCCAGCGAGCTGGGCGGCTCCATCGCGATCAGGGTCAGCACCTGGAACAGGTGGTTGGGCACCATGTCGCGCAACGTTCCCGCGCGCTCGAAGTAGTTCCCACGGCCCTCGACCCCGAGCACCTCGGCCACCGTGATCTGCACGCTGTCCACGTAGCGACGGTTCCAGATTGGCTCGAAGAACCCGTTGGCGAAGCGGAAGGCCAGGATGTTCTGGACCGTCTCCTTGCCCAGATAGTGATCGATTCGGAACAGCTGGGATTCTCCGAAGACCTCGAGGAGGGTCCGGTTCAGCTGTCGAGCGGAGGCCAGGTCCCGACCGAAGGGCTTCTCGACGACGAGGCGACGCCGGTGCCCTCCCTCGTCGCCGGCGAGCCCGGCGGCCCCGAGCTGGCGCGCGACGTCCGCGAAGAACCGGGGCGGGCAGGCGAGATAGAAGAGCGAGCAGCCCCCGCCGAGAGCAGCCCCGCCGATCTCGGCCAGGGTCTGCCCGAGGCGGGCGTAGGCATCGGGCTCGTCGAAGTGGCCTCTCACCCAGCGCACCCGGGGGCGCAGGGCGGACCACAGCGCGGGGTCGAGGCTCCTGCTCGCGTGCTCCCGGACGGCGTCGTCGAGGCGCTCGCGGTAGGTCTCGTCGTCGAGGTCGGTGCGGCCGTAGCCCACGAGGGCGAATCGCTCGGGGAGGCGGCCCTCGGCGGCGAGGTTCAAGAGGGCGGGCAGCAGGAGTCGCCGGGTCAGGTCACCGGCCCCTCCGAAGACGACGAGGGTGCAGCCGGGCGGGTCGTGGTCGACGTCCGTCAACGCTCGCTCCGGTTCTGCAATCCTGGTGCTCCCCCTGCCGCGGCCTGGCAGGGGCAATCGTACCGTGTCGCGGTCCTTTGCGCACCGCCTGGGAGGCGGCGCGGTCACGTCCTCGGCCCCGTGGCCGCGAGAGGGTTCGTGGAGGCGCGCCAGATGGCCCATTCCCTTCGGCCGGGCGCCGGGGTAGGGTAGGGCCGTCGACCGTGAGTGCGTCGATCACCAGGGGGTGAGCAATGACCGCGAAGCAGGGGCTGGCTCTTCTCGCGAGCCTGGCCGTGAGCAGCTCGTTGGCCTGCACCGAGAAGATCCCGGAGCGCCGCCTGAGCCGCTCCAACCTGGAGGACAAGGTGCGGGGGGGCTGGGCCGGCCAGATGATCGGGGTGGCCTTCGGGGCCCCCACCGAGTTCCACTCCAACGGAAAGATCATCGAAGGCGAGCTCGAGTGGACGCCGGACATGATCTCCGAGACCATCGACCAGGACGACCTCTACGTGGAGATGACGTTTGCCGAGGTCATGGACTCGGTGGGCCTCGACGCCACCACCGAGCAGTACGGCGAGATGTTCCGCGACTCCCAGTACCGCCTCTGGCACGCCAACGCCGGCGCCCGGCGGAACCTCAACCGCGGGATCGAGGCCCCGATGTCGGGGCAGCCGGAGTACAACATCCACGCCAACGACATCGACTTCCAGATCGAGGCGGACTTCATCGGGCTCATGACGCCGGGCCTGCCCCGGGAGGCCAACAAGTACGCCGACCGTGTGGGCCGGGTGATGAACTATGGCGACGGGCTCTACGGCGGGATGTTCGTGAGCGGGATGTACGCCGCCGCCTTCTTCGAGGAGGATCCGCGCATGATCGTGGAGGAGGGCTTGAAGTCCATCCCGGCGGAGAGCGGATACGGCCAGGTCATCGCCGACGTCCTGCGGTGGCACTCCGAGCACCCGACGGACTGGAAGACGACCTGGACCCTCCTCGAGGAGAAGTGGGACGGTGACGACATGTGTCCCGAGGGGGCGCTCGTGCCCTTCAACATCGACGCCCGCCTCAACGGGGCCTACATCGCGCTCGGTCTGCTGTACGGTGAGAAGGACTTCGCGAGGACCCTGGAGATCTCCACCCGGTCGGGCCAGGACTCCGACTGCAATCCCTCGAGCGCCGCCGGCATACTCGGGGTGATGGTGGGCTACGAGGCCATCCCCGAGCAGTTTCGGTCGGGCATCCCCGCCATCGAGAACGAGAAGTTCAAGTACACGCAGTACTCCTTCAACGCGATCGTGGACTCCACGGTGAAGCGGGCCCAGGCCGTCATCGAGAGCGCGGGAGGACGGGTCACCGACACCGAGGTCACGATCCCGCTGCAGACGCCCGTCGCGCCTCCGCTGGAGGAGTGGAAGGCCGACCCTCCGATCCTCCGCCTGTCGATCGACGACCCGGCCTGGGAGTGGAAGGGCCCGTGGTCGCGCAAGAGCTACGAGCACCCCTGGGGCGGCTGGGAGGCGATGCTGGCCACGGAGGCGGGCGCCGAGGCGGTGCTCACCTTCGAGGGCACGGGGGTGGCGGTCATGGGTGACATGACGCAGGAGGGCGGCCGGGCCGACGTGTTCCTCGACGGGGGGAAGTCCGATCACATTCTGGACGCGTGGATCCCCGAGCGGACGAACGACATCGACTACTGGCACGTCACCGGGCTCGAGCCCGGCGAGCACGCGCTCCGAATCGTCGTCCGCGAGGACGCGGACGAGAGATCGGGGGGGCGGGACATCAGGATCCGGGACGTCGTTGTCTACGGGAAGAAGATCCCGGACCTGTAAAACGAAGTGACCTCCGGGTAACGCTCGCGGAGAGAGTCGTCTCTCTCTGCTAGAGTGCCGGTAATGTCTTCTTCGAGCGGGTTCCGTCCCCAGGGCGTGTGCGTGCCGGCCCCGGTGCGCCATCTGACGTGCCTGGCCCTGTGTCTCTTCCTTCCCTGCGCCGCGGGAAGGGTGCGGGCCCAGGGGAGCGAAGACGAGCCGGGGGAATCGAAGCCGGAGCGGATCCAGCGGCTGGCCAAGGACATCTCGGCCCGGTTCAAGCGGGTCGGCCTCTATCCGTACGTGACCAGCCTCGCCACCGGGGGTGGGGCGGCTCCGGGCCTCGCCTACTTCGACCCGAAGCTGGGAAACGGGACCCTCGGCCTGTACGGAGCCGCCTCGCAGTCCATCAGAGGCGACAGCCTCCTCGAGCTTCGGGTGGGGCGGATGCCCCACGAGGCGGGGCGTGCCCCGCGGCGGCGCCTGGGCTTCGAGTGGATGCCCGGGTACGTGGCGGCGTCCGACCTGGAGAGCCGATTCTTCGCCTACGGCCGGGTCAGACAGCTCAGCCTCGAGGCGGGACGGTACCTCGGGGGGTACTCCGACCCTCTGCACCAGCGCTCCATCGATGCCGTCGTGGGCTATCGCCTCGCCCCCGGGCTCGCGGTGCAGGGCCGGGTGGGGATGCTCGCCGTCTCACCCGACGAGAACGCGGTCACCATCGGGAAGGTGTTCGACCCCAGTCTCGCGGAGCCCGGGCAGGCGTGGAAGCGGGACTACCTCCTGGTCACCTCCGAGCTGGTCTGGGACAGGCGGGTCCAGCCGCGTCACGTGCAGGGAGGCAGCTTCGTGAGCCTGCGCCTCGACGACTACCACGGGATCGGGGAGACCCCGGGCTTCCGCCGCGTCGCCCTCGACGCCCGGTACTATCTGCCCCTGGGCTCCACGCGCCACCTGCTGGCCCTGCGCGCCGGCGGCTCCTACGCGCGGACGGGCGGAGTGCCCGTGCCCTACTACCTGCAGTACTCGCTGGGGGGCGGCCGGCTGCTCCGCAGCTACCCCGAACACCGCTTCTCGGGAGACACGATCTACGGGGTCTCCGCCGAGTACCGCTTCCAGGCGCTCCGGTGGCTGCAGCTGGCGGCCTTCGTCGACGGCGGCGCGGCCAGCGGCGGCTTCGCCGGGCTCGACTCCCGCGGCTTCCGCACGAGCACCGGGGTCGGCGTCCGGTTCACCACCCGGGACACCGTCCTCTTCCGCTTCGACGTCGCCCGCGGAGCCGAGGGCACCCGCTTCAACGCAAGGGTCGGGTACTCCTTCTAGCCCCACCGGCCTGCGCTCACCAGAGAGCGCTTCCGGAGGCCGGCGGTTCAGTTCTCACTTCTTGGGCAGGAGTCCACCGAGGGCCCAGCCGAGGGCGGCCGTGATACCGGAGCCGATGGAGTTGCCGATGAGGCCGCCCAGGCGGACCCCCATGGCCCTGCCGAGGGACAGGGCCTCGGGGGCGTTGAGCGCGGTGTGGTGGTTGAAGTAGGTCTCGAGCCCGAGGGTGTAGGAGACCGCGGTCAGGACCAGGATCAGGATCTGGCTGACCAGCCCCATGACCACGCCGAGGAGGACGGCCTGGATCAGCCGATAGTCCAGCCAGCGACGGGTGAAGGCCCCGTAGTAGATGCACGAGAAGACCGTGAGGATCACGATGCTGAAGATGTGGTGGCCGTTCTCGTAGGGCACGTCGAAGGTGCCCATGAGCCACCGTCCGGTCGCGACCAGCGCCAAGAGGACGAAGTACAGTCGAGCCAGCCTCAGCATCTCCGCCATGCCGTCCTCTCTTCCCGTGGGGTCGAGGCGTTCGCCCCGTGCCACCAAGTGTATATTCGTTGGGAGTGTCCGGCCAGAGCAGCGTCAGACCCGAAGAGCGGCGGGGTGTCCTTCTCGCCTTCGTGACCCTGCTGGGGATCCTGGCCTCCTATGCGCTCCTCGAGACCGCCCGCGACGCGCTCTTCCTGGCACGCCTGCCGCCCGAGGAGCTGCCGTGGGTCTACCTCGTCATGGCCGGAGTCGCGGTGGCCCTCGCCGAGCTGCCGGGCAAGGGCCTCGGAATCCCGCGGCCGCTGCGGCTCGCGGTGACCCTGGCCCTTGGCTCGGCGGTCACGCTGGCCTTCTTCCTGCTCCAACCCGCGGGCAACCCGTGGCTGATCCGTGCCTTCTACGTCTGGGCGGGCGCCATCGCCACCCTCGCCGGCGTGCAGTTCTGGGTGCTCCTCAGCGACGTCTACACCATCACCCAGGCGAAGCGCCTCTATCGTGCGGTCGGCACCGGCAGCCTCGCCGGGGCGGCCCTCGGCGCCGGCATCGCACGCCTGGCCACGACCTCGCTTCCCCCCCAGGCCCTCATCGCCCTCGGGGCGGGGCTGATGGCGGTGACCGCGGGGCTGGCCTCGGCTCTCGGCCGCCAGGTCCGCGGGGAGGTCGACGCGGCGGCCGCGGGCCGCTGGCGCCTGGGGGACATCCGGGGCTTCTTCCAGCGTGAGCCCTACGTCACGCGTCTGGCCGGAGTGGTCCTCGTCTCGTCGGTCGCGGTCACCCTGGGTGACTACGTGTTCAAGAGCGAGGTTGCGCGGCACGTGGCCCCGGACGACCTGGCCCCCTTCTTCGCCACGTTCTACGGCCTGCTGAGCGTCGCCGCCCTCGTCGTGCAGGTCGCCCTGATGGGCTGGATCCTCCGTGTCTTCGACGTGCACCGCGCGCTGTGGGCCCTGCCCCTGCTCGTCCTGGCCGGGGCGAGCGGCATCGTGGTCGGGGGTGGTCTCGTCGCCGCCCTGCTCATGAAGGGGGCGGACGGCGCGCTGCGTCCCTCGCTCAACCGCACCAGCACCGAGCTGCTGTTCCTGCCCATCCCGGACTACCTGCGCGCGCGGATCAAGCCGGCCATCGACGTCATCGGACAGAGGGGGGGACAGGCGGTGGCCTCGGTCTTCATCCTGTCTCAGCTGGTTCTCGGGCGCGGCGACACGATCCTGGCGGTCGCGGTGGTGGTGCTCTGCGTGGCCTGGATCGCCGCCATCGCCGAGCTCCGGCCGCACTACGTGGAGATGTTCCGGCGCGCGCTGCGGGAAGGGATCATCGAGGCCCGGGGGGGGCTGCCCGACCTGGACCTCGTCTCGCTCGAGACCCTCTTCGCCTCCCTGAACAGCCGCGACGACGACGAGGTCGTGGCCGCCCTCGATCTTCTTCACGCCGAGGACCGGACCCATCTCGTGCCCGCCCTGATCCTGTACCACCCGACCCCGGCGGTCGTGCTCCGCGCCCTCGAGCTCTTCGAGGACGCGGGCCGCCGCGACTTCATGCCCGTCGCCGACCGTCTGCTGGACCACGCCGACCCCGAGGTGCGGGCCGCGGCGCTGCGGGCGCGGACGGCAGTGGACCCGGACGAGGATCGGATGCGGGAGGCCCTGGGAGACACGAGTCCCCTGGTGAGGGCGACGGCCCTGGCCGGCTTCCTGGCCGTGGCCGACGCGGAGACCGACCCGAGGCCGCTGCTGGAGGTCATCCTGGGCGAGAGGTCCCCGGAGGCGCGGCGGGCCCTGGCGCGGGTGATCCAGCGACGACCCGTGCCCGCGTTCCTCCCTGTTCTCGAGGCTCTGGCCACGGAGGACGACGACACCGTGCAGGTCGCGGTGGCGGGCTCGATTGCCGAGCTTCGCGAGGAGTCGTTTCTCCCCACGCTTCTCGAGCAGCTGCGTCGGGAGGCCGTACGCGACACCGCCCGTCGTGCCTTCCGGGAGTTCGGGTCGACGGGGCTGGAGTTCCTCGAGCGGGCCCTCGAGGATCGGACGTTGCCCCAGGAGCTGCGGCGCCACATCCCGCGGGCGATCGCGGGGTTTCCGGCGACGAGCTCGGTGGCGGTGCTGCAGCGTCACCTCCTCGAGGAGCAGGACGGCATGGTGCGCTTCCGGATGCTCCGGGCGCTGGGCCGCGTCGCTGCCCGGCACCCCGGGGTCGGCCTGGATGAGGGCGTCCTCTCGGAAGCGGCGGGACGGACGCTGGAGACGCTGGGCCGCCTTGCCCACTGGCACTCGATTCTCGCGGGGGGTGCGGAAGCGGACCCGGTCCGTCGGACGCCCGGTCACCAGATGGTGGCGGCCCTGCTTCGGGACAAGACCGACAACGCCGAGGAGCGGCTCTTTCGCCTGCTCGGCCTGCTCCACCGCGAGGAGGACTTCCGGAGGATCTACCGGGGGCTGAGGAGCCCCGACCGCCGGGTGCGCGCGAGCAGCCGCGAGCTGCTCGAGAACGTCCTCCGTCCCCCCCTGAAGGCCGCGGTGCTCGCCCTCGTCGACGGCGACCCGCGGCTACTCGGTGGCGAGCCCACGGCCGCGTTCTATCGGCCCGAGCCCCTCGACTACGAGACCCTTCTCACCCGCCTGGTCGAGCAGCCGGGTGAGATCCTCAGGAGCCTGGCCGTCTTCCACGTGGGCGAGCTGGGCCTTCGGGGACTGCGCGGGCGCATCGAGGAGCTGCGCTCGCAGGAGACGTCGCTCTTCGTGGGGCAGATGTTCGAGCGCACCCTGGGGGTGCTGGGGGAGAGCGGCGGTGCGGGCTGATAGCCGACGAGTGAGCCGCATGGAGCGGCTGCTCCACCTGCGGACGCTGCCCGTCATCGGCACTCTCGGCCCGGAGGACCTGGGCCTGGTGGCGGAGCAGGCCCGGACCCGGGTCTTCGAGACGGGAGACCGGCTCCTCCGGCAGGGCGAGCCGATCGCCGCGGTCCACATCGTGGTCGAGGGGCGGGTTCACCTCCAGCGCGGGGACCAGGTCCTCGGGCACGCCACCCCGGGAGCCGGGGTGGGGGGCCTCGGCTACCTCGCTCGCGACCCGAACGGGATCGACGCCGTGGCCGAGACCGACGTGGTCGCGCTCGAGCTCGACGGCGACATGCTGGACGAGATCCTCGAGGACCGCTTCCGGGTGCTGCAGCACGTCCTGCGGGAGACCTCACGGGGGCTGATCGACCTCTGGCACGAGGCCCCGCGCGAGTGCCTGGCCGCCCAGGTGCCGATGAGGGCCCCGGGCTTCAAGAGCCCCCTCGACCTCGTGCAGCGGATGCTCTTCCTGCGGGAGGGCCTCCCGTTCATCCGGGCGAGCGCCTCCGCCCTCGCCGACCTCTCCCGCGGCCTCGTGGAGCTGCGGTTCGAGCCGGGCACCGTGCTCTTCCGCCGGGGCGAGCCTGGACGTCAGGTGCAGATGCTGGTGGAGGGACGGGTGGCGTGCTCGTCCCCTATCGAGGGCTTCGGCCTCCAGCCGGGACCGGGCTATCCCCTCGGGGGCCTGGAGGCGGTGGCCGGCGTGCCTCGCTGGTACGACGCGGTCTGCGAAACCCCGGTGGTGGCCCTGAGCGGCAACGCCGAGATCCTCTTCGACCTCTTCGAGGACAACTCCGACGTGGCCCTGGCCTACCTGGCCCAGATCGCCCGGGTCCAGCTCGATGCCCTCGAGCGCATCGCCGCGGCCGGCCGCGAGTCGTCGCTCCTGCCCTTCTTCGGGGGCAACCTGGAGGCGTGAAGGGGAGACGGCGCCCCTCGGGCCATGATCGGTCCGGCCTCTTCCAGCAGCTGGCAGGTGATTCGTGCTCTCGGCCGGAGCCAGGCTCGGACCCTACGAGGTCGTCTCTCCCCTCGGCGCCGGGGGTGCGGGTCCAGCCTGCTGTCGATCCCGGGTGCCGCACCCGTTCCCTGAATCGACCGTCTGTTCCCTGGAAGGGGGGCTCTGTTCCCCAGGATGACCGCCTGTTCCCGCCAAGGCCCGAGAAGCCGCCGCCCGAGGGCCAAGGCCCAACGGCAGCTGCTCGCCAACGCGAGGCGGCCGGCGCTAGCGCTCCCGGGGATCGAGCAGCAGCAGCTCCTCGCCCAGACGCCGCACGTCGGCCAGGAACTCTTCAGCGGGTGGCGCCTCAATCCACCTCACGAGCTCCCAGTCCGACGACGTGGCCGAGAGGAGGGGGCGCGCGAGATCGACGGGGAACAGACCCGCAGCCTTTCCGTGGGCCCCTTCGAGGGCGTCGGCGATGGGCAGACCGAGACGCACACAGAAGCCCCACACGTCGGCCAGGTCCTTCGGCTCCTGTCGGTCCGCCAGGGCGGTCAGCTTGTTCGCGAGGATGTTTTCGGGGGTGTCCAGTCGGCCCAGGACGGGATGAACGGAAACGGAGCCCACTCGGGAAGGGACGTCGTCGACGAGCTCGATCTTGAGCGTCACATCCGGGGCGATGACGGAGAAGCGAACGAAGCGTGAGTCCCGCAGGGAGACGGCCACGTCCCACCCCGGATGCTCGGTCACCGAGTTGACCAGTCGATCGGCCCACAGGCCGAAGCGGGAATCGTCGTTCACGAAGAGATCGAGGTCGTCCGAGAACCGGTGGTTGAGATAGCCACGCTAGGCCGCGGTGCCTCCGGTCAGATAGAACTCGGTCTCGACCTTGCTGAACGCCTCGAGGACCGCGTCCTGCGGGGGGTAGAGCCTGGTGAAGTAGTCTTCGCGCTCCATGGCTTTGCAGCTAGAGGAGCTCGGGATGGTGCCGGGGAAGCCACTCGACAAGGAAATCGAAGCCGCGGCGACGGCTCGGTGAGCGGACACGCTCCCGCCAGCCAGACCAGCCCCGGACCAGGTCGCCCAGGCTCATGAGCCGCCGGATCTCCCTCCACGAGGCATGCTCAAGCAGCCGAGCGACCGCCCAGTCCCGGTCCAGACGGCCGATCGTCTCTCGGCCTTCGAGAAGGGCTCGGAACTGATCCCCGTCGATGTCGTAGTCCCAGACGTACGGGAGGCGTCTCCCGACGGACTCTTCTCTCGAATCCCTGGCATTCACGAGGCTACTGTAGCACCCGCCCCTGCCAGGAGAGGCGGTCTTCCGAGCACTTCTTCGCCGATCCGCGCAGCTCGAGACCGCACGTCGGGCTACAATCAGCCCAGCTTTTTCCAGAACTCGCGAGGAGGACCGTGCTCTCGGCCGGAGCCAGGCTCGGACCCTACGAGGTCGTCTCTCCCCTCGGCGCCGGGGGCATGGGGGAGGTCTACCGCGCCCGGGACACGAAGCTGGGGCGGGACGTCGCGCTGAAGGTGCTGCCGGAGGGGGCCCTGACCGACGAGGCGGCGCGGAGGCGCTTCCG
>JAJDNS010000062.1 GCA_022340585.1 Acidobacteriota bacterium | reverse complement strand
CCCTCGCCGGCTACGGCCGGGGGAGCAGCGAGGGCGAAGGCCATCAGCAAAGACAGGGCGCCCGCGAACGCTCTGGCCGCGGGCCTCGAGTGACGTTTCATGAGCGTCCTCCTGCCGGCTCCAGACGATCTGGAGCGGCTTCTATGTCTCCGAAGATGCGGAAGACTCGACGGGACGATTATTAGCAAGGGCCGTGCCACCCGCCGAGCCGCATCCAGCAGTCTGGACTCCCTTGTGTATCAGTCACTTACACCCTGCGAGCGAACTTCTCTCGGGACACCTCGCGCTCACCCTCGCATCCCAATCCGACGGTTTGAATCCATGGAACCGAATCGGTGAATCCGCAAAGCGCTCAAAGGAAACGACTTGCCCTCGTTGACGCCGCCCGGGGCGTGGGCTACGTTGGCCCATGGCCCGGCGCAAGCGAGCGCGGCGTGAGACCCCCGGCGCCCCCGGGGCCAGGGCCGCCGCCCCTTCGACGAGCCCTCGCCGGCACCGACGAGCCGCCGTCGCGACCGGCGCCGTCGTCATCGGGGTGGGTGCGCTTCTGCTCTGGCTCCGTCCCGCGTCGTGGCTCGGCCCGGGCGATCTCTCGGCCCGAAGGCCGGCGCCCGCGGAGCTGAACGTCGTCGTCGTCACCCTGGACACCACGCGGGCGGACCGGCTGGGGTGCTACGGGTTCTCGGCGGTGGACACCCCCCACATCGACGCGCTGGCCGAGGAGGCGGTGGTCTTCGAGCAGTCCACGGCCACCGTGCCCCTCACCTTCCCCTCCCACTCCTCGATCTTCACCGGGCTCGTTCCCCCGCACCACGGTGTGCGCGACAACGGGGGCTTCTTCCTCGAAGACGACCACACGACCCTGGCCGAGCGCTTCAAGGAGGCCGGCTACGCCACCGGTGCCTTCATCGGGGCCTGGGTCCTCGACTCGAGATGGGGTCTGGACCAGGGCTTCGACCGCTACGCCGACCAGTTCGACCTGAGCGAGTTCAAGGTCCTGTCCCTCGGCACGGTCCAGAAGCCCGGCGACGAGGTCATGGACGGCGCTCTCGAGTGGCTCGCCACCGTGCGGGACCAGCGGTTCTTCGCGTGGGTGCACCTGTACGACCCCCACACGCCCTACGAGCCCCCGGAGCCCTACGCCTCCCGCTACCCCGGCCAGGCCTACCTCGGTGAGGTCGCGTACACCGACTCGGTCGTGGGGCGCCTGCTGGCCTGGCTGCGCACCGCCGGGGTCTGGGAGCGCACCCTCGTGGTCCTGACCGGGGATCACGGGGAGAGCCTCGGGGAGCACGGCGAGTCGACGCACGCCTTCTTCATCTACGACTCCACGGTGAGGGTCCCGTTGATCGTCCGCACCCCCTGGGGCGACACGGGACGCAGCCGAGTCCAGACCTCGGGGGTGGACATCATGCCCACGGTCCTGGAGCTGGCCGGCCTGGAGCCGGAGCCGGGGATCGACGGCCGCTCGCTGGCGCCCTTCGTTCTCGACCCCTCGCTCCGCGAGGAGCGCGTGGCCTACTCCGAGAGCTACTTCCCCCGCTACCACTACGGTTGGCAGCACCTCCGGTCGATCCGCGACGGGCGCCACAAGCTCATCGACGCCCCGGAGCCGGAGCTGTACGACGTCGAGGCCGACCCCGGGGAGAGCCGGAACCTCTACGAGGCCCTCGGGTCCACGGCAGAGCGGCTGCGTCGCCGGCTCGAGGAGCTGGCCGGCTCCGGTGGCGACACCGCTCTCGAGCAGGACCTCATGGACCCGGAGACGCTCCAGCGGCTCGCGGCCCTGGGCTACGTCGGCAACACGGTGGACGTCGACCCCGACGAGGTGCTCCCGGACCCCAAGGCCAAGATCGCGCTCTTCGGTCTCATGAGCGAGGCCAAGGCGGCGGGACAGCAGGGGCGCACCGGGGAGGCCATCACCAAGATGCAGCGGGTGATCGAGGAAGACCCCGGGATCGTGGACGCCCACCTCACCCTGGCCAACTGGCGGCGCCGCGAGGGAGACGTGGACGGCGCCATCGCATCCTACCAGGAGGTCTTGAAGCTCCACCCCGGCGACGTTCTTGCCCTGACCAACCTCGCCAACCTGTACCGTGAGCTGGGGCGCCACGAGGCGGCCCTCGAAGGGTACCGGGGCGTGCTCGAGGTCGACCCCCGCAACCCGCAGACCTGGTTCCACCTCGCGACGCTCCAGCTCGACCTGGGCCAGGTGGACGCCGCCGAGCAGACATTCCGGCAGGCCCTCGAGCACAACCCCGACATGGGCGCGGCCTACAACAGCCTGGGGGCAATCGCCTACTCGCGCGGGGACCTCGACGAGGCCGAGCGGCTCGTGCGCAAGGGGCTGGAGCTGGAGCCGGAGGTCCGCAAGGGTCGCTTCAACCTCGGACGGCTCCTCGAGGCGCGGGGCGACCTCGCGGAGGCGGAGCGCCTGTATCGCGAGGAGCTCGCGATGTACGCCGACGCCGGCAAGGCCCACTTCAACCTGGCCCAGCTGCTCCGGGAGCGCGGGGATCGGGACGCCTACCTGGCCCAGCTCCGGCTCGGGGTGGAGCAGGCCCCGGACTTCGGTGCGTGCTACTTCTTCCTCGCCCGCGAGGAGCTGGGCGCGGGGCGTCTCGAGGAAGCCGCCGACCTGGCCACCCGCGGCCTGAAGGTCGACAACGTCTCCGACGTGGCTCCCCTCGGCTACTACGTGCTGGCCGACGTCTACAGCCGCCAGGGCCGCTCGGCGGAGAGCGCGGAGGCGGTCGCGCAGGCCCACCGGCTCGAGGAGACGATCCGGGCGCACCCCCTGCCCCGGCTCTGAGGCGTCAG
Source organism: Acidobacteriota bacterium (assembly GCA_022340585.1). GTDB lineage: Bacteria > Acidobacteriota > Vicinamibacteria > Fen-336 > Fen-336 > JAJDNS01. The sequence goes on along the minus strand of JAJDNS010000062.1, from coordinate 16,504 downwards.
GTGGCCCGCTTCCCCCGGCCCTTCGTCGCCGACGAACGCGACCACGACCCACTCCGACCGCCGGTCTTCTTCACCAGCCGGATCTCGCCGATGGTCATCGCCTTGTCCGCGGCCTTCACCATGTCGTAGACCGTGAGGGCGGCCACGGCCACCGCGTGAAGCGCCTCCATCTCGGCGCCGGTCCTCGCGTCCGTCCGCACCCGCGCCTCGATCGCGAACCCGTCGCGCCGCGGGGCGAGATCCACGTCCACGTGGGTGAGCGGGAGCGGATGGCACAGGGGGACGACCTCGGCGGTGCGCTTGGCCGCGAGGATGCCGGCGAGGCGGGCGGTCTCGATCACGCCCCCCTTCTCGAGCCGTCCCGCGCGCACGAGACGCATCGCCGCCGGGGAGATCGTGATCCGCCCCCGGGCCACGGCCTCCCGTGCGGTCACCGGCTTGCTCGACACGTCGACCATCCGCGCCTGGCCCTCGCCGTCGAGGTGGCTCAGCCGGGAGGTGGCCGCAGGTCGTCTAGATCGGGGCACCGTCGTCCTCCAGGAATCCCTCGAGGAGCACCGCTCCTGCCCTCTCTCCGGCCTCGGCGCGCGTCCGCTCGGCATCGAGGGCGACCAGCGCATTGGCTCGGGCGTGGGCGACGAGGTCGCCCGAGCCCATGGACCGCACCGGCCGAGCCACCAGGCGCCCGTCCTCGAAGCGGACACGCGCCGGGAGGTGGGCCTTGCGGCCCGAGCGGTTCTTCATCGGGGCCAGCAGCTCCACCTCCACCCGGGGGCGCGACACCACCCGGGCCCCCTGCATCCGCAGCAGCGCCGCCCGCACGAACACGTCGAACGTCACCTGCGCGGAGACCGGGTTGCCCGGCAGCCCGAAGACCAGCGTGTCGTTCCGCCGCCCGAACACGAGGGGAGCGCCGGGCTTGATCGCGACCCTGGTGAACAGGAGCGCCACCCCCAGCTGCTCGAGCGCCGGCTCGACGAGATCGTAATCCCCCGCCGAGACGCCCCCGGAGACGGTCAGGACGTCGGGGCCGCCGGAGAGAGCCTCGCCGAGCACGGCCACCGTCTCGTCCTCGCGGTCGGGAGCCACCCCCAGGAGCCGCACCTCGGCCCCGGCGAGGCGCGCCTGCGCCGCCACCGCCGGCCCGTTGCTGTTTCGGATCTGCCCGGGGCCGGGGGCCGCGGCCACGTCCACGATCTCGTCGCCGGTGACGAGTACGGCCACCCGGGGCCGTCGCGCCACCGAGACCCGGGCGTGGCCGGTCGAGGCGAGGACCGCCGACACGGCCGAGCCGATGGTGGTGCCGCGCTCCAGGACGCGCTCTCCCGCCCGCACCTCGCTGCCACGCGGGGCGATGTGGGCGCCCGGCGGCACGGAGGCGAGAATCTCGACCCGCCGACCCCCCTCGAGGGCCCGCGTCTTCTCGACCTGCTGCACGGCGGTGGCGCCGCCGGGAACCGGGGCGCCGGTCATGATCCGGACGGCCTCCCCGGGCCCGACCTCCCGGTCGGGCCACCCCCCGGCCGCGACCTCGCCCACGACCGCCAGGCTCGCGGGCACGGACGCGACGTCGGTGGCCCGCACCGCGTAGCCGTCCATGGCCGCCCGGTCGAAGGGCGGCATATCGGCGTCCGCGCACACCTCCTCCGCGAGGACCCGGCCGAGCGCCTCCTCGAGGGCGACCTCCTCCGTCGGGAGCGAGGGCGTCTCGCGCAGCACGATCTCCAGCGCCTCGTCGACCGGAATCACCCGCCGATTGTATCCGGAGCTCTTGCTCACAGGCTGCCGCTCAAGCGTCAGGGCGTCTCGTGGCGCAAGGCTGCGGCGGCCGGGCCCCGGCGAGAGACGGAATGGGGGTCAGGTCCTCTAACGTTGTGTCGCCAGCGTCGTTCTCGCTCGCGATGCAACGTTCGGGACCTGACCCCTTCCGGCCCGCAGACGGGTGGCCGAACGCAGCCGCTCCCACCGCGACCCGGGAACGAGCGGCAGCCCGGGTACAGAGCTGACATGCGTTAGGATGGGGCGTTTCGGGAGGTGACGGTGATTCCAACGGTGGTCTGGGAAGACGGCGTGGTCGTCATGATCGACCAGCGACGACTGCCGAACGAGGAGATCTTCGTCCGGTGCCGCGACCACCACGAGGTGGCGGCGGCGATCACGGACATGGTCATCCGGGGAGCACCGGCCATCGGCGTGGCCGCGGCCTTCGGGCTCGCCCTGGGCGTGCGCAACAGCACCAGCGAAGGGGGCGCCCTTCGCGAGCAGTGGGACGACGTCTGCGCGGTGCTGGCCGGGACCCGGCCCACCGCGGTGAACCTCTTCTGGGCCATCGAGCGCATGCGGCGCCGATTCGACACCCTGGCCGGGGAGGGAGGCGACGCGCTCCGCCGCGCCCTCCTCGACGAGGCCCTCGCCATCCAGACCGAGGACGTCGAGTCCTGCCAGCGCATGGGGGACCTCGGCGCCGCGCTCCTGCCGGACCGCGCCCGGGTCCTCACCCACTGCAACGCCGGGGCCCTCGCCACCGCCGGCTACGGCACCGCCCTCGGCGTCGTCCGCAGCGCCGCCCGCATGGGGAAGCTGGATCACGTCCTCGCCGACGAGACGCGCCCGTTCCTCCAGGGGGCGCGCCTGACCGCCTGGGAGCTCCAGCGGGACGGGATCCCGGTCACCGTCATCACCGACAGCATGGCCGGCCACCTGATGGCCCGGGGCGAGGTGAACGCGGTGGTGGTGGGCTCCGACCGCATCGTCGCCAACGGCGACGTGGCCAACAAGATCGGCACCTACACGGTGGCGGTCCTGGCGAAGGAGCACGGCCTTCCCTTCTACGTCGCCGCTCCCGTGTCCACCTTCGACCTGGTCACGAAGACCGGGGACGAGATCCCCATCGAGGAGCGTTCGGCCGAGGAGGTGACCCACGTCGCCGGGCACCAGGTGACCCCGGACGGGGTCCCGGTTCGCCACCCCGCGTTCGACGTGACCCCCCACCGCCTGGTGACCGCCATCGTCTGCGAGCGCGGAATCGCGCGGCCCCCCTACACGGAGAGCCTGCGCGACCTGGCCGGTCGCGCCCGCTGATGAGCCGCCGGCTGCTCGCCGCGTTGGTGGTCGCCAGCTGCACCACCGCCCCCGCCGCCGCCGTCGAGCCTCGCTCATCGTCCGGAAGCGGGTCGGCCCGGCTGATCGACCTCTCCGGGCAGACGCACCGCCAGGTGATCGTCGACCGGGAGCCCGGACAGTACCTCGGCCACCCGACGACGGTACTGCTCGAGGACGGCCGGACGATTCTCTGCGTCTACCCCAAGGGGCACGGCCGGGGAGCGGTGGTGATGAAGCGGAGCGCGGATGGGGGACGGACCTGGAGCGATCGGCTCCCGGTGCCCGAGAGCTGGGCAACCAGCCAGGAGGTGCCCACGATCCACCGGGTCGTCGACGCGCGGGGGGTGGAGCGGCTGATCATGTGGTCCGGGCTCTACCCGGCGCGCCTCGCGGTGAGCGAGGACGCCGGCCGGAGCTGGTCGGAGCTCGAGCCCGCGGGTGAGTGGGGCGGGATCGTGGTGATGGGCTGCCTCTTCGGGCAGCGAGCGACCCCCGGTCACTACACCGCGATGTTCCACGACGACGGACGGTTCTTCGGTCGCGAGGACCGACGCCGGTCGCCCAAGATCTTCACGCTCTACCGCACGACCTCGGTCGACGGGGGCCTCACGTGGTCCTTCCCGGAGAGCGCGCTCGCCCGGAGCGACGTGCACCTGTGCGAGCCGGGGGTCGTCCGCTCACCGGACGGCCGGCACGTCGCCGTGCTCCTGCGGGAGAACGCACGCCGGAAGAACTCGCACATCATGTTCTCCAGCGACGAGGGAAGAACGTGGAGCGAGCCGCGGGAGGTGCCCGACTCCCTCAACGGCGACCGGCACACCGCCCGCCTCGGTCCCGACGGACGGCTCTTCGTCTCGTTCCGCAGCGTGTCGCCAAGGGGCAAGACCGCACCGTTCGAGGGCGACTGGGTCGGCTGGGTCGGCACCTGGGACGATCTGGTCGGGGGTCGCTCGGGCCAGTATCACCTCCGGCTCATGGACAACCACGTGAATGCCGACTGCGCCTATCCGGGTGTCGAGATCCTGCCCGACGGAACGTTCGTCGCCACCACCTACGGACACTGGACGCCGGGCGAGTCGCCCTACATCGTATCGGTTCGCCTCGGCCTGGCGGAGCTGGACGCTCTCGGCGCGGAGCCCTGAGCGCGGGAAGGAGATCGAGGCGTGGGACTGATACTGGGCATCGAGACCTCCTGCGACGAGACCGCGGCCGCGGTCGTCGAGGGGGGCCGGCGTATCCTGTCCAACACCGTCGCCAGCCAGATCCCGGTCCACGCCCCCCACGGCGGAGTGGTGCCGGAGCTCGCCTCTCGCCACCACATCGAGAACATCTGCCCGGTGATCGAGGCGGCCCTCGCCGAGGCCGGCGTGGGGTTCACGGATCTCGAAGCGGTGGCGGTGACCCAGGGACCGGGGCTCGTGGGCTCGCTCCTGGTGGGCGTGCAGGCCGCCAAGGGCATCGCCCTGGTGCACCGTCTTTCCCTCGTCCCCGTGCATCACGTGGCCGGCCACGTGGAGGCGACGTTCCTCGCCCACGGGGAGATCCCGCTGCCGGCCCTCGCCCTCGTGGTCTCCGGGGGCCACACCAGCCTCTACCGGGTCCCCGAGGAAGGAGTGCTGGAGCGGCTCGGGCGAACCCGGGACGACGCCGCCGGTGAGGCCTTCGACAAGGTGGCCAAGCTGCTGGGGCTCGGCTATCCGGGGGGCCCGATCATCGATCGCCTCTCGGAGGGAGCCGACGCCGACGCGGTTCCGTTCGCGATCGCGCGGATGAAGGACGGGAGCCCGGACTTCTCCTTCAGTGGAATCAAGACCGCGGTCCTCCTCTACGTGCGCCGCGAAGGCATCGACCCGGTCGACGACGCGGGTGACGTTCCGCCCCCGGTGAAGGATCTCGTGGCCTCCTTCCAGCGCGCGGTCGTCGACGCCCTCGTGCGCGGGCTGACGAGGGCGGCACGAGAGCACCACCCCCGCAGCCTGCTCCTGGCCGGGGGGGTGGCCGCGAACTCCCGGCTGCGGCGGGAAGCAGCGACGGCGGCGGCGGCGGTGGGCCTGCCCCTGTTCGTGCCGCCCCTGGCGCTCAGCACCGACAACGCGGCCATGATCGCGGCTGCCGGCTTCGTCAACCTCCGTCGCGGCGTGCGTGGGAGCTGGGACCTGAACGCCGAGCCCCACCTCGCTCTGGGCTGAGTGGTTCTTGACAGCCCCGCGAGCAGTGGTCTAACGTGAAAAATCGTAAACGTTGGCCTGGAGACAGAGCGGATGAACGCCGACAGACGGGTCGCCCTCTCGAACTTCTACCGCGAAGAGTTTCTGCGGCACATCGAGTATCTGCAGGCCAGCGGGATCCTGGATGACGGGGACTCGGAGGCGGTGAGCCGCGCCCGACGAGCGCTGACCCGTCTCGACGATGCCTGCTCCCAGGCGAGCTTCCCGGCACTCGCCGAGTCTCTCCTCCAGGGCTTCGACACCCTCACGCGGCTGAGCCGCCTCGACCCGAACTCCCGGCAACGCCATTGAGCGGCCGCTGGAGCCGCCCGCGACTCCGCCGCGCCGCCCAGTCGATCCTGACCGAGGCCCTCGCCGCCGCTGATCCCGCGACTCTCGTCCGTCGCAACCTCCGCCGGCGCCGAGGCGCGCTCGAGGCCGCGGGGATCCGGTTTCCCACCGGCGGAGGTCGCATCGTGCTCGTGGCCGCCGGCAAGGCGGCGGTGCCCATGGCCCGGGCCGCCGAGCACGTCCTCGGACCGCACCTGTCCGAGGGGATGGCCGTCACCAGCTCCGAGGCGGACTCCGGGGGGCGCGTTCGGGTGCAGACGGCGAGCCACCCGGTGCCCGACGCTCGCGGGCTCGCCGCCGCGAGGGAGGCCGAGAAGCTGGCGCAGGGGCTGGGCCGGAAGGACCTCCTTCTCGTGCTCCTCTCCGGCGGGGCCTCCGCACTCCTGCCGGCGCCGGCGGGAGGCCTCACGCTCCGCGACAAGCAGCGCACAACCGGACAGCTGCTCCGCGCCGGGGCGACGATCCACGAGCTGAACGCGGTGCGCAAGCACCTCTCCCGCCTGAAGGGCGGGGGGCTCGCCGCCGCCGCCGCCCCGGCCCGGGTCATCACCCTCATCCTCTCCGACGTCGTCGGAGATGACCCCTCGACCATCGCCTCCGGCCCGACGGTGCCCGACCCCACGACGTTCGCCGACGCGCTCGCCGCCCTGTCGCGGCGAGGGGTGGCGTCCCGGGCCCCCCGGGCGGTCGTCGCCCGGCTGGAGGCGGGGGCGCGGGGGGAGACGCCGGAGACTCCGAAGCCAGGGGCCCGCCTGTTCCGCCGGACCGCGACCCGGATCGTGGGGAGCAACCGCCTGAGCATCGCCGCGGCCGCGAGAGAGGCGCGACGCCGGGGGCTCCGCCCGCTGGTCTTGACCACACGCCTCGAGGGCGAGGCCCGCGAGGTCGCCCGGGTCCTGGTCGCGATCCTGCGCGAGTGCGTGGAGACCGGACGACCCGCCGCCGGCCCGGTGTGCCTTCTCGCCGGGGGCGAGACCACGGTGACGGTGCGGGGAGCCGGCCAGGGCGGGCGCAACCAGGAGCTGGCGGTGGCGGCCTCCGAGGCCCTCGCCGGCTTTCCGGCGCCAGCGGTGGTGGCGAGCTTCGGGACCGACGGGATCGACGGCGCGAGCGACGCCGCGGGCGGTGTCGTGGACGACCACACCACCGCTCGCGCCGCCGCGCTGGGGCTCGCCCCCCCCGGTGTCTTTCTCGCGGCCAGCGATTCCCGGAATTTTCTCGGACCCCTCGGAGACCTCATCGTCACCGGGCCCACCGGGACGAACGTGGTCGACGTGGTGACCCTGCTCGCTGGTTCGCCTTCCGGCACAGGGCTATAATCCCCCGGGTTTGCAGGAGGAAGGGGTTCTGTCTTGAGCGAGGATCCGGTCGATCGGTCTGACGGGCCGGAGACCGAGGACGGCCCAACGGAGTCGGACGCTCCCGAGGCAGGCGTCGATGCTGCCCTCGAGCCGCCGCCCCAGGCGGATCCCGCCGAGCATCTCGAGAGGCGAGCGCGCCTCGCCGAGGACCGCCTGGCCGAGGTCCTCGCCGCGTACCGCCAGTTCAAGACGGAGAACGAGGGCTTCCGGGACCGGGTCACCCGCGACCTCGAGCGGCGCTCCGACGAACGTCACGAGAAGCTGCTCCTCCGCTTCATCGACATCCTCGACAACCTCGACCGCGCCCTCGAGGCGGCAGAGCAGACCTTCGCCGGCAATCCCCTCATCGAGGGCCTCATCCTCGTGCGAACCCAGCTGCTGCAGACCCTCCAGCAACAGGGGCTCGAGCGCATCCCGGTCCTCGGACTGCCCTTCGACCCCACCTACAGCGAGGCGGTCGGAACCCTGCCGGTGACCGATCCCGACCACGACCACGTGGTGGTCCGGGAGCTCCTGCGCGGGTACCGCCTCAACGGGCGGGTGGCCCGGGCCTCGCGGGTTCTCGTGGGACAGTACGACGAAGCCGCGACGGGGAGCCAGGACCCGGGCGACCTCATCGGGGCGGTGGAGGAGCCCGACGACGTACCGGTGGTGGACGCGGCGGCCGAGACCCTGCCCCTCGACGAGGAAACGATCCGGGCCATCTTCGGCTCCGACGAGGACGACTCGGAGTAGGCCCGGCCGGCTCAGGCCGGGGAAGGCGCGGCGCTGCCGATCCTGCGCCTCCAGTCGTCGAGCAGGTCGGCCAGGGTGACCCGAAGGGGTACGCGAGGCTCCCAGCCGGTGACGGCCCGGAGCTCCGAGGAATCCCCCACCAGCACCGGGATGTCGGACGGGCGCAGGCGCTCCGGATCCACGCGCACCTCGATCTTCGCCCTCGCGTGCTCGAGGAGCATGTCGAGCATCTCGCGGATGCTCCAGCCGCGACCGCTGCAGACGTTGTAGACGGCGCCGGCGGCCCCGGAGCCGAGGAGGGCCCAGTAGGCGCGCACGACGTCGCGGACGTCGGTGAAGTCCCGGACGGCTTCGAGATTGCCCACCATCAGCGCCGGTGGCTTCAGGCCCGCTTCGATCTCCGCGATCTGTCGGGCGAAGGAGCTCTCGGCGAAGAGCGCCCCGCGCCCGGGTCCGGTGTGGTTGAAGGTTCGGGCGAGCACGACCCTCATGCCCCCGGCCGGTCCGTAGAGGCGGGCGAGCGCCGCCTGGGCCACCTTGCTCACGGCGTAGGGCGAGCTCGGGCGCAGGGGTGTGGTCTCGACGAGGGGAATCTGGGAGGGTTCGACCAGGCCATACTCCTCGGCGCTGCCGACGACGAGGACCGCGGGCTGGAGGCCGCGCTCTCGCGCGGCATCCAGGAGGTTCACGATGCCGAGGATGTTCGTGCGGAGGGTCTCGCCGGGCTCGGCCCACGAGCGGTGGACGCTGGGCTGGCCGGCGAGGTGGATGATCCGGTCGGGGGCCGCCTCCTCGATCACCCGTCCCGCCGCCTCGGGGTCGTTCATGTCGGCCGCGATCCCGGTGACCCCCTCTCCCGACGCCAGGCTCGCTCCGGGGAGGTCCATCCCGAAGACCTCCACCGCCTCGCCCTGCAGGAAGTTCAGGACGTGGGAGCCGACGAATCCGGCGGCCCCGGTGACGAGGACCCTCACCGGCTGCCGGCCAGGCCCTGGCGCCCCTGCGACGCGGCGCCCATGAAGTCGCCCATCGACCCGATGTTGGCGAGCTCGATGTTGAACCGCCACTGCCGCTCCTCGCGGCCGTTCCAGTCGTAGCGGTTGTACCCGACCACGAAGCCACAGCACTGGACCTGGTAACGCGCCTGACCACCGACGTGCCACAGCGTCTTGTTCTTCATGTCGTAGTCCACCGACGCGTCCACGAAGAGCCGGTTGCGAAAGATCTCGATCCCCCCGCCCCCCCGCAGCGACTCCGAGCCCACGATACGTTCTGCGGGATCTTCCGACAGCCGGACCGAGCGCGACCAGCCACCCCGGAAGTTGAAGCGTTCCGTGTTCCAGCGTCCGAGCGTGCTGGTGCGTCGGACCTGCTTGAAGTTCACGTCGTACTCGAGCTGGAAGCCAACGGAGAACTGCGGCGTGGGCCGGAAGTCGAGCCGGGAGAGGATCGGCGAGAGGTGCTCGGGTCGCGCCCCGGGGCCGAACGCGGAAGAGGAGTAGTTGGGGTCGAAGTTGCTCTGGCCCTCGGCGATCTGGACGTAGTAGGTCTGCATGAGCCGCCACGAGAGGAACTCGTAGGGCTGCAGCTTGCCGAGGCGGTCCCGCCGCTTCGAGTAGAAACGCTGCACCAGCGCGTAGGCGATCTGGTTGGTGCCGAGGTAGTAGTCGCGTCCGTCGAACTTGGGGATGGCGTTGAAGTCGTCCACCCGCGTCCGGTAGGTCCAGGTGAGCTCCGGCCCGATCGTGTGCTTGAAACGCTCCGAGTAGGGGAAGCCGGGGGTGTCGAAGACCCGGGAGAAGGTGGGTCCCCGCAAACCCAGACTCGCCTCCCAGAACGACCGGTTCAGCGGCGCCCCGAAGAGCCCGCTCTCCTCGGCCTCGTTGAAGCCGACGCTCGTTCCGTAGCGGGTGAACCGGTAGCCGATCTCGGGGTTGACCTCGAGGAAGCTCACCCGGAGGGGGCGGCGCAGCACCGGGGCGACGTCGAAACGAGCCCACTCGTCCACCTTCTCCTGGTTCCCCCACTCCAGGCGCTCGGCGGACGCGTTGAGGCCGAAGACGATGCCACCCAATCCGACGTCCCGGGGGAAGCGCCGAAGGAACACGCCGGGCAGGTGGGAGTTGACGCGGCTGGAGTCCTCGCCGAAGAAGGTCGTGGTGCGGTCGGCCCGGATGCTGAGGGTCGCGAGGCGCAGATCCCGGTCGAGGCTGCCCGACCAGCGCTGGGTGCGGCTCGTGATCCGGTTGAAGCTGTTCTGGAAGCGCGAGTTGAAGAGGAGGTTGCTGTACTGCCGCACCTGCACCGTGGCCCGCACCTGGCCCGGGAGCATCTGCAGCCCGTTCCAGTCGACGTCCCAGTCGAGCTCCTCGGAGTCCTTGACCCGGATCAGGTAGGTGCGGAAGGTCCCCCGCGAGGGGCTGCGGCTCATGTAGCGCAGCTCGTGGCCGAAGCCGGTGCCGATCCGGGAGTAGTAGTCGACGGAGAAGGTCTGGTCCCAGCTGCGCCCCATCGCCCAGAAGAAGCCCCCGCCCAGGGTGTAGCCGCGGGTGGACGAGTAGCCGAAGCTGGGGAACAGGAACCCGGTCGTCCGGTGGTCCCGGCTGATCGGGTAGTAGACGTAGGGAAGATAAAAGGCGGGCACCGACTTGACCTTGAACAGCGCGTGCTTGGCCACGATCTTGTCGTCGACGTGGATGCGGGCCTCGGACGAGGCGACCGACCAGCGCGGGTTGGGCTGGGAGCAGGAGGTGAACTTGGCGCCCTCCACCCGGTAGGTCTCGTCGTCGACGCGCTCCACCCGGCGTCCCTCGATGAACACCCCGGGCTCCACGTAGCCGATGGCGTTGTCGATGAAGCCCTGCCCGGTGTCGTCCATCTCCAGGTGGTCCCCGGCGAGACGCTCCTCACCTCGGATGAAGACCACGTTCCCGTCGGCCACGAGGCGTCGCGAGACCGAGCCGTCCGGAAGCTCCGTCTCGTGCACGTCGGCCTGATCGGCCTGGATGCGGATCGCTCCCACCCGGAGGTCCACGAAGCCCCGGGCCTGGAGGAGGCCGGGCCTCACCTGCTCGTAGGATTCCGCGCGGATGCGGAGCTCCCCGGGCGGGGGGGCGTTGGGATCGAGGGCCGGCTCCTCCCCCGCGGCCTCCGGGCGCGGGCGGCGGCCAGGTGGCTCCTGGGCAAACGCCCCCCCCCCGAGGGTGAGCAGCAGGCTGGCGACGCTGAGGAGACGCGCGAGCGGCGACAAGGACGCTCCGGTGACCTGAAGGCCTAGACGGCAGCCATGCCCATCACGTGGAAGCCACCGTCCACGTGGATCACCTCCCCGGTGACGCCGCGTGACAGGGGAGACAGGAGGAACAGCGCGGTGTCGCCCACCTCGTCCTGCTCGGTGTTCTTCCGGAGCGGGGCGTGGGTGCGGTGGTACTCGAGCATCCTGGAAAGGCCGTGAACGCCGGATGCCGCGAGGGTCTTGATGGGCCCGGCGGAGATCGCGTTGACCCGGATGCCACGAGGCCCGAGATCGGCGGCCAGGTACCGGACCGACATCTCGAGGGCGGCCTTGGCGACGCCCATGACGTTGTAGTGGGGCACCACCCGCTCGCCGCCGAGGTAGCTGAGGGTCACGATGCTCCCGCCCCGCCCTTCCATGAGAGGCGCGGTCTCCCGGGCGAGGGCGGTCAGGGAGTACGACGAGATGTCCTGGGCCACACGATAGCCCTCGCGCGAGGTGCCCACGAACTCGCCGTCGAGCTCCTCCCGCAGGGCGAAGGCGACCGCGTGCACGACGAAGTCGAGACCTCCAAACTCCTGCCGGACACCGTCGGCGACGCCCTTCAGGTCCTCGTCGCGGGTGACGTCACAGGGCAGGAGGAGCGGGTCCTCGAGGTCCTCCGCGAGCTGACGGACGTTTCTCTCCAGCCGCTCGCCCTGGTACGTGAGGGCCAGCCGGGCGCCCTCGCGCTGGGCGGCCCGGGCGATGCCCCAGGCGATGGAGCGCTTGTTTGCCACGCCAAGCACGAGACCGTGCTTGCCCTCAAGGAGCATCCCATTCCCTCCAGAACCGGGGCACTATAACACCATGTCCTGACGGCCCTTCGGACCACGCTGACCCAGACAGCGTAACTCAGCATGGCGGTTCGCAGAGAGCGAGGTCGGCCTCCGCTCGGGGTGTCGAAGGGCTCGACGGGAGGGAGCGACACCCACTCCCATGGGGCGTCCGCTCCGCCACCGGATCGAGCTCCTGCTTTCGTGGCAGCGCAGCGGCTTCTGCGTCCACAACCGGGTGTACGCCCATCCCGGGGACGGCCGGGAATTCGAGGCGCTGGTGCGGTCCATGATGCGCTCGCCCGTCAGCCTGACGAGAATGCGTTTCACCCCGGGCGCCACCTCGTGCGCCACTACGGGGCGTACTCGAACCGGGCCCGGGGGCCACGCCGAAAGGCGGAGAGCCGGCTCGAAGGGAACGGCTCCGGCGAGGCTGAGGAGCCTGTTCCCATCCACAGGCCCCCTGCGGCGACCCCTCAGGGCGTGTACCAGATGGGCGAGGTGTAGGCGCGCTCCTGGGTCACCATTGGGATCTCGTCGGGGACGTCCTTGAGGCCGAAGTACTTGACATCGTAGGCCGTCCACCGGGGTGTGGGGATCTCGAGGACCCGGAGGTAGTAGAAGGCGTTGAGCGAGGGATCGAAGGCCGGGTCCTTCCACACCGTGATCAGCTCGGTGGCGCCGATGGAGTTGCTCCAGGTCGCGTTCTCCACGTCTACCGTGCTGCCCACCGGGGTCTTGCAGCGGCCGTCGCTGCCAATGGTGCGCCCATCGGAGACCGCCACGTCGTAGACCTTCTCCTGGAGACCGCCGCTCCCGTCGACCCATCCCTTGACGACCTGGATGCGATCCAGGTTGGCTCCGATGGGGTCCTTGAGCGCCGCCACCAGGAAGGTGGGGGCCGCGCCGGCGGGCGCCGCGTTCAGGTCGCCGCCCATGGGAACGCCCTTGCGGTAGCCCACGACCGCCGGCTGGCGGGTCCGGGCGTCGGCCGCCTCGAAGTCCCACCCGCCGAAGAAGCGGACCAGCATGCGCGGTCCGGTGGTGGCGTAGGTCTCGCGCCTCTCCATGGCGTCGAAGAGGGCCGCGCGGGTGTTCTCCGAGGCCCAGACGGCCGCGTAGCCCGAGGCGAGGGTCTCCCAGCCGTAGATGGTGCTGTCGCCGAACTTGGCGAAGGGGTGGTGCATGCGATCGGGGCCGGGCTCCGAGCCCGAGTGCTTGCCGAAGAAGTTGTCGTCGTCGGCCGTGGCCAGGGAGGTGTGGCTGTCCGTGGAGCCGATCATCCCGAACTTGTAGGGGTTCGTGCCCAGCTTCTGTCCGAGCCGCATCCCCAGGAGAAGGGCGCTGCGGCCGTACTCGTACTGGAGCATCTCGTTGGTCTTGGCCTCGCTGAGGTTGAGGTTGCCCTTGTCCCAGGTCCCGAAGTCGGCGAACTCGTCGTTGGGGGAAAGGAAGGGGTGCGCCTCGCCGTCGCCCTTGATCTGGGTCACCTCGTAGAGCGGCTCCCACTTGGAACGGGTCCGGGCGTACTCCTCGGTCAGCGGGGATTTCGTGACGGGGTTGATCTCGGGGAACATCAGGCCGTTGGACAGGTTGCCGTTGTGGGCGATGGCCAGGACGTCCCCTCCGGTCGTGTCCTCGAAGTCCTGCAGGCGCTTCCACAGGTACTCGGGGTCGGTGCTGCCCTGCGGAGGATACGTGGTGGCGGGGACCGTCTGGCTGGCCTTGTCGGCGCCGTCGCGGTAGATGACGACCCGGTGCAGGTTCTGGCCCGGGGGCACCTGGGACGTCCACTCGTATCCGATGAAGGCGGTGAAGACGCCGGGGTCGTTGTACTTCTCGGCGGCGGCGATGGTCTTCTCCCAGGTCGAGCGGTACATCTTGCCGTCCGGCCAGTACATCAGCTTCTCCGGGAAGGTGCCCCGGGAGAAGGAGTCGATGATCTGGATGGCGACCTCCATCCCCTCGCCCTCCTGGATCTTCTCGTACCACTCCTTCCCGGTCGGGTCGGCCAGGATCGCGGGGTCTCCGGCGAACAGGTCGGGGAAGAAGCCCATGTTGTCGGAGTGATCGGCCACGACGAGGAAGTCGAGGGGCCGAGCCAGCCGTGCTGGACCGGCGGTGGTGGACTCCACCTCGTCGCCGCGGGCAAAGCGATAGGCCTCCTCTGGCCCGAGGCGGTTGCCGAAGGCCCCCGCGTCCATGGAGTAGGAGGTGTGCAGGTGGGTGTCGCCCCAGAAGACCCTGTTGGGCACGGCGCCCCCGGCGTACGGGGAGTAGGGGCGCCCGGGATAGGCCTTCTCGAGAGCCTCGGGATCCGGGCTCCCGACGTCCTGGGCGGGGGCCGGCGTCGCCAGGCCGGCAGCGACCATGATCAGAAGAGCGAGGGACAGCCATGTTCCCTGCACACGGTTCATGCGGCACCTCCTCCAGTGGGATTCCGAGGGCAGATGCTACTACAGTCGGAGGTCCCGATGGCGCCAAGCCTCGACGATTCCTCACTGATCCAGACTGGTCCCCGCGCCGGCGGATCGTCCGCCGGCGTGAGCCGCCGGCGTCTCTCCCCGAACCGGCCTCGGGCGGGACGTGGGGAGCGCCTGTCGCATCTACCGGCCGCGGGACCCCAGGAAGACGGCGCTCTGGGGCCTGCTGGATACCCTCTACGAGCACGTGAAGGACGCGTGGGAGGAGCGCTTCGAGACGAGGTCGTCGAGGACGTGGGCCACGCCCAGTGTGTGATCACAATCCCGAAGATGCTGCGGGTCTACTTCCTTCACCACCGGGAGCTGCTGGGAGAGCTGTCCCGGGCCGCGGCGGAGACGGCGAAAGAGCTCCTGGCCGCGGCCGCCGGGGAGGAGGAGGGGTTCCGATCCGGCGTCGTGTCCGTGGTCCAGACCTTCGGGGGCCGGGCGAACTTCCACCCCCACGTGCACGCCCTCGTGACGCGAGGCGGCTGGACGGGCTCCGGAGAGTGGGTCCCGGTCCCGTACGTGGACGAGGGGGCGGCGGAGGAGCTGTTCCGCCACAAGGTGGTGGGGCTGCTCCGGCGCCGGGGACTGCTGGGTCAGGACCGGATCGATCTGCTGCTGTCGTGGCAGCGCAGCGGCTTCTCCGTCCACAACCGCGTGTACGCCCATCCCGGGGACGACCGGGGATTCGAGGCGCTGGTGTGGTATAGGATGCGCTCGCCCGTCAGCCTGACGAGGCTGAGGAGCCTGTTCCGGCTCCGCCCGAGCGAGCGGCGCTGAGGCGCCGGTGGGCCAATGTCATCCGGCGGGTGTACGAAGTGGACCCGCTCGTGTGTCCTCGGTGTGGCGCCGAGATGCGCGTCGTCGGTTTCATCACTGAGACGAGCGTGATCAAGCGCATCCTCGATCACATCCGCAAACGCGACAGGGTCTCCCGCCCTCCCCCACACACCCAGCCCACCGTGGCCCACATCGCCTGAGAGTCGGATCCGCAGCTGAATCCACCGGAGCAAGGGGGGAGTTGTCGACCGAGGGCCTCTCCCGCAGACCCCGAGCCCCAATATCCTCTCGCCTCTCCCGGGCTATGGGCTCCACACCACCCCATAGGCCACCGATCGGTACTCTCGGGGGCTTCCTCAGGCCGCACCACGGTGGTGTTCAGGAATACAAAGCCCTATCGACTATCTTGAATCGGGGCTGGGCGGGATTACTAGATCGTCGGGAATTTCCGAAAACCGGACCTGGAGCCTGCGAACGCGGTTCCGGGGTTCGGCGCTGGTATTCGCGGGTCTGAGCGCCCGGCCTCCGTCGAGGAGGCCGGGCACTGAAGGAGTCTCCGCACTAGCGGCGGGGCCACCTGGCCTTGCTTCCTACCGCCTCGTCATTTGTCGGTCGGCATCGAGTTCAGGATACCCTTCACCATCTCGCCGATGCTGAGGGTCGCCGGCTTCTGCTGGGGAGGATATTCCTGAAGTGTCGCGAGGTGTTCCTGAATGCGCTCCAGGGCGGCATTGAACATGTAGGTCTTGTGCTGGAACATGTTGTGCTGGAGCATCGGGTCCATACCGTAACTCTCGTAGGGATCCTGGCGGATGTTGAAGAGGTAGGGCAGTTCGAGCTTCTTGGTCGTGCCGTAATACCCGTCGCGAACGTAGAAGTGCATCTTCCACTGGTTCACCCGAATCGCCTGCAGGTTGGACTCCGAGTAGTAGATGTATTCGTCGCGAGCCGACTCGTCGGATTTGCCGAGCCAGTAGTCGAGGTTGTTGAGCCCGTCGATGTAGTTCTTCTTGACGGTGTCGGTCCCCAGCTTGTCGCCCTCGGCGATGCGTTCGCGGATATCCGGGATACCGGCGATGGTCGCCAAGGTGGTGAACACATCCTCGTGGCTCTGGATCCCGTTCCGCTCGCTTCTCGGTTCGATCTTGCCGGGCCAGCGCACGAGCATCGGGACCCGGACCCCGCCCTCCCAGGTGGTCATCTTCTCCCCGCGGAACGGGGTCGTCGCGCCGTGCGGATAGGTCACGTGCTCGGGACCGTTGTCCGACGAGTAGATGACGACCGTGTTGTCCGCGACGCCCATCTCGTCGAGCTTGTCGAGCACCATGCCGACGTGCTCGTCGTGCTGGATCATGCCCGCCCCGTGGAGATCGTTGTAGCTGGTGTGCTCACGGGCCATCTCCTGGTATTTCTCTGGCACGTGAGTGAAGGTGTGCATCCGGCTGGCCGC
>JAJDNS010000057.1 GCA_022340585.1 Acidobacteriota bacterium | reverse complement strand
CGAAGCCGTCTCGCCCAGCCGGAGCGTCGAGAAGGAAGGAGAGGTCCGCGGGACCACCCACTTGATCCTCCCAGGCCGTGGGGAAGGGAGCGAGGGCAGGCTCCTCGGCCCAGGCGTGGCCCACAGACAACGCCAGAACCAGCGCCAGCCCGACGATCGCTCGCTTCATCGCCTCACCTCTCCGGCGTAGGGCGGGAAGCGACCGTGCTCGAGGAAGCCGAGCACCAGCTCCGGCACCCGCGGGTGGTTCATGATCCAGGCGTGGCTGGCCGCGACGCTCGTGAAGTCGGCCATGCCGTCGAGGCGGGTCTCCGAGACGGCGACCGTGCCGTCGCTCGGCTCGTCCGGCGGCAGCAGGCGCAGGGCCCGTGTCAGCCAGCCGGGCGGCGCCGCGGCCGAGAGGCTCGCCGTGCCAGCGATGACGCCGAACGGAGAGGGTGGCGCCGGCCAGCCCTCCGCGCGCTCCACCTGCTGGCCGGCGGGGCCGAAGTACCAGCGGAAGACCGGATTGTCCTTGAAGGCGCCGGCCACGCGGCTGCCGCGATTGGGCGGCGCCAGCATCACCACGCCACGCCAGGACAGCCGGTCGGTCAGGTGGCGAACCAGCACTCCGCCGAGGGAGTGGGTGACCCCGAAGAGGGGGCCCTCGCCGAGATCCTCGCGAATCGCCTGCGCCAGCCAGTCGGCGAGCGCGGCGAGGTCGAGCCGCCGCGACGGGTAGCTGCGCGCCCACGTGGGGTAGCCGGCGTCCTCGACGGCGCGGCGCAGGATCGCCAGCGAGCGGTGCGAGCGGGCCAGCCCGTGCAGGAAGACGACGGTGGGCTTCACTCGGCGGAGGCGAGCGGCGACGGCCGCGGGAAGAGCAGCTCGAGCCCCTCGGGCTTGAAGCGTTGGACCGTTTCCACCACGTCGTCGACGAGCGCCGCCCGTTCCTTTCGCAGCGCCTCGACCTCCCGGCGCAGGAACAGCAGACGCAACGACGTCTTGGCCAGCCGTCGCAGCGCGACGACGCGCTCGAGCACGCGCAGGGTGCCGTAGCCGGACAGCGGCAGCAGCACGAGCGCCACGGCCGCCGCGCGCCAGCCGAAGCGCAGGCCGAGCAGAGCTGGCAATCCCAGGTATGCCAGCGCCAGCAGCAGGAAGCCGGCCACGAACTTGGTCGTGCCGATCACGTCCTTGCGCGGCGACAGCCGCTCGCCGGTGATGCCGAGCAGGAGCCCCACCGGCAGGTGCACGGGCGCCCCGGCCAGGGCCGCCGGCAGCCAGACGAGCACCAGCACCAGGTGGCGCAGCAGCCGCAGCAGCCCCTCGCCCGGGCGCAGCTCGCGGCCGAGGTCGCGGTCGGTCAGCCCCACGCTCCCCAGGCGGTCGAGATAGTCGGCGACGTGCCCGTAGAGCCGCTCGATCTCGGGCTCGTGCCGCAGGCTCGGGTAGTGCGTCGCGAAGCGCCGCGCGAGCTCGACACGCTCGTCGAGGCTGATCCGCGGCGGCTGGTAGAGCCGGCGCACACCATCGAGAACACGCAACGTCTCCCAGTCCTCGGCGTTCACGGTGAGCGCCCGGAGGCTCGCCTCCATTCGTTCGGTGAGCTCCCGGGCGGCGCCGCGTGGGTCGGCGCGGAAGGCCGCGGCCGACGGTGGAGCGATCTCGAGGGCGGGGCCGAACTGGACGAGCACGCTGCTGCGGAAGCGCTGCGGCGTCATGTAGGTGAGCCCGCACGGGACGAGCCTCAGGGCGAGGCCCGGGTGGCGCTCGCGTGTGCCGAGGGCGATGCGCGCCGCGCCCGTCTTGAAGCGAGCGAGCTGGCTGGCGTCGTGGCTGAGGCCCTCCGGGAAGATTCCGATGGCCCCGCTCGCGCCGAGGACGGCAAACAGGCGCTCGAAGGCGAGCTCGTTGGCGAGCGGCGCCTCGCCATGGTCGGCCCGGCGCTGCACCGGCACCGCTCCCATGGCCCGAAGCACGGGCCGCAACAGCGGGCTGCGGAAGAGCACATCCTTGGCCACGAAGCGCACGACGCGCTCGCAGAAGCAGCAGATCAGCGCCGGATCCAGCAGCGAGTTGGGATGGTTGCCGAAGAAGACGACGGCCCCGGTCCTGGGCACGTGCTCGAGACCGACGACCTCGATGCGGCGGAAGAAGACACGGACCGAGATCCGGAGCAGGCCGCGTAGCAAGCGGTAGGGCGCCATGGGCTTCATCCTGGGCGAGTGGCGGCAGCGTACCCGACAGCGGCCCGCCTTTTCAACGCCGACCCGGCCGGCGCGCCTCGCCACTCGGGTGCCGGACCAGGACGCCCCGCGGAGAGTCGACCGTCAGTGCTGGAGTGATCGGCGCGCGAACCCTCGGACGGCCACAGCCATCCGAACGTGCGGCTGCCCGAGCTGGCTCTCGTCGGCGCGACAAGACGTCGTGCCCATGCCGCTGCAGGTGGCTTGATGAGCCCGGTCCGACTACAATGCCTCCGTTCCCCCTGAGACATCCGACGTGCGCGTCGTTCGGAGGAAGGCCCTTTGATCGGCCAGACGCTCAGCCACTACCGCGTCACCGCGGCCCTCGGGGCCGGCGGGATGGGCGAGGTGTATCGAGCGACCGACACGAAGCTCGGGCGGGAGGTGGCCATCAAGGTGCTGCCGTCGGAGGTTGCGCAGGACGCTGAGCGCCTCGCGCGGTTCGAGCGCGAGGCCAGGCTCCTCGCCTCCCTCAACCACCCGAACGTCGCCGTCATCCACGGTCTCGAGAAAGCGGACGGGAAGCCCTTCCTGGTCCTCGAGCTCGTGGAGGGCGAGGAGCTCAAGCAGCGCCTCGCGCGGGGAGCGGTTCCCGCCGACGAGGCGATGGAGATCGCGCGACAGATCGCCGAGGGACTCGAGGAGGCGCACGAGCGGGGGATCATCCACCGCGACCTCAAGCCCGCCAACGTCAAGCTCACCCCCGACGGCAAGGTCAAGGTCCTCGACTTCGGCCTCGCCAAGGCCTGGACCGCCGACCCGACGCTCGACTCCTCGGATGGTCTCTCCCAGTCGCCGACGCTCGCCCACACGGGCACCGAGGCCGGCGTGATCCTCGGCACCGCCGCCTACATGGCCCCGGAGCAGGCCCGGGGACGGGCGGTGGATCGGCGCGCGGACATCTGGGCGTTCGGTGTCGTCGTGTTCGAGATGCTGACGGGACGGGCCCTCTTCAGGGGCGACACGGTCACCGACGTGCTGGCCGCGGTGGTCCGGGAGGACGTCGACTGGTCGCGGCTGCCCGCGGAGACGCCGGCCGGGGTCCGCCAGCTGCTCCGCCGCTGCCTCGATCGGGATCCCAGGCGGCGCCTCCAGGCGATCGGCGAAGCCCGGGTGCTCCTCTCGAGCGCTCCCGCCATGCTGGGACCGGAGTCGGAGCCTTCGGCCGCCACCGGCGGACCCCGCACCGGGAGCGGAGCCCGGATCGTGGCCGGCGCGGCGGCCGCGGCGGCACTCTTCGCCGCGGGATGGCTGCTCAAGCCGGCCCCACCGCGAGAGCCCGAGTCGACGGAGGTTCGATACCTCCCGCTCCCCTCGGAGGGCCGCACCATCCGGGACGACCAGGCCCTCTCACCGGACGGGGGGCGCATCGCCTACACCGCCGAGGGTCGGCTCTGGGTCCGCGATCTCGACCAGCTCGTCCCCCGGGAGGTCGAGGGCAGCGACGGAGCCGAGTCTCCCTTCTGGTCGCCCGACAGCGAAAACGTGGCCTTCCGCGCGGGGGAGGGCCTCTTCCGGGTCCGCGCCGGAGGCGGCCGCCCGCGCAAGCTGGCCGATCTCCCACGAGGCGACTTCGGGGGTGGGACGTGGGGTCCCCGGGGGACCCTGGTCGTGGCCGTGGTCACCGGAGGGTGGACGGGCCGGGCCCTCCAGGTCCCAGCCGAGGGCGGCGAGGTCCGACCTTTCCTCGAGCCAGACAAGGATGCCGGGGAGTACTACTTCGCCTCTCCGCGCTTCCTTCCCGGGGGCGAGGCCTTGCTGCTCACGGTGATGAAACGGAGCGCCGCGGACGTGCTGGTCCTCGTCGACGGAGCCAAGCGGACGCTGCTCGAGACCGATGCCTACCGTATCCCCGCCATCGCCTGGTCGCCCTCGGGACACCTGCTCTACGAGCGCGAAAGCCGGCGGCAGACGAGCCTCTGGTCCGCGCCGTTCTCGGCGGAGACCCTGACGATCACGGGACGGCCCGCACTCGTGGCGGACAGGGCCGGGGGACCCAGTGTCTCGGAAGACGGCACCGTTCTCTTTGCATCGCGGTCGCCGGAGCCGTGGCGCCTGGCGTGGGTGGACCGGCAGGGCGCGGTCCTGGGACACCTCGGGCCACCGTTCGCCTCAATGACGGATCCGGCCTTGTCGCCCGACGGAGACAGGGTGGCCGTGTGCCTGGTCGAGAACAGTGTGAGCGACGTCTGGGTTCTCGACGCTGCCTCGGGAGAGAGGACCCGCCTCACCTTCGACCTGGACGCCCTCAGGCCGGCCTGGTCGCCCGAGGGGGATCGCGTGGCCTACTCGAACATCGGGACGGGCAACATCGACGTGACGTCGGCCCGGGGAGGCGCGCCGTCCCAGCCCCTCGTCGCCAGCGAGATCGGCATCTTCGCCCCGGACTGGTCCCGAGACCGGCGCCACCTCCTCTACTACGCGCTGGCGCCCGAGACCCAGCGGGATCTGTGGGTCATGGAGCTGGGTGAGGGGGCAACGCCCCGCCCGCTCCTCCGCACCCCGGCCAACGAGGCGCTTCCCAAGCTCTCGCCCACAGGACGGTACGTGGCGTACCAGTCGGACGAGACTGGTCGGTGGGAAATCCGCGTGCGGCCCTTCCCGGAGGGCGAGGGACAGTGGCAGGTGTCGGTGAACGGAGGTGAGCGGCCCACCTGGAGCCGAAGGGGCGACGAGCTCTTCTACGTCGAGGGCAACACGCTGATGGCGGTGCCGATCCGCACCGCCGGGGGGTTCGAGGCCGGTGCGCCACGGGCCCTGTTCAGCGGCGATCAGCTGGGCACCGAGCTCAATCCCCCGTTGAACGGCTTTACCGATTACTACGACGTGGGCGTGGACGGCCAGCGCTTCCTGGTCGTCCAGGGCATCGGTCGGGGACCGAGCCAGCTCGTGCTCGTCGAGGGTCTGCAGCTCGGAGCCCCCGGGGACGACGACGACGAGGAGAGGACCCCTTGATCGGCCAGACTCTCTCGCACTATCGAATCACCGCGGCCCTCGGGGCCGGGGGGATGGGCGAGGTCTACCGCGCTACCGACACGACGCTGGGACGAGAGGTCGCGATCAAGGTGCTTCCGCCGGACGTGGCGCAGGATCCCGAGCGCCTGGGTCGATTCCAGCGTGAGGCCCACCTTCTCGCCTCTCTCAACCACCCCAACATCGCCGCCATCCACGGGATCGAGGAGGCGGAGGGCAAGACCTTCCTCGCCCTGGAGCTCGTCGAGGGCGAGGACCTCAAGCAGCGCCTCGAGCGCGGCTCCATTCCCGTCGACGAGGCGCTCGCCATCGCGAAGCAGGTCGCCGAGGCCCTCGAGGAGGCGCACAGCAAGGGCATCGTCCACCGCGACCTCAAGCCCGCGAACATCAAGGTCACGCCGGAGGGGAAGGTCAAGGTCCTCGACTTCGGCCTGGCAAAGGCGTACGCGGGCGACGGGGCAGGCGGCTCGTCGCCGGATCTCTCGCAGTCTCCCACCCTCGCCCACACCGGGACGCTGGCCGGCGTCATCCTCGGCACCGCCGCCTACATGGCCCCGGAGCAGGCTCGGGGCCACGCGGTCGACAAGCGGGCCGACATCTGGGCCTTCGGTGTCGTCCTGCTGGAGATGCTGACGGGAAGGAACGCCTTCTCGGACTCGACGGTGTCCGACACTCTCGCCTCGGTCCTGAAGAGCGCGCCGGACCTCAAGGCCCTGCCCCGCGACGTCCCGGCGCACGTGCGACGGGTCCTGGAGCGCTGCCTGCGCAAGGACCCGAGGGAGCGCACCCGCGACATGGGCGACGTCCTGCTCGACCTCGAGGCCGCGCCGGAAGGAGGGGGAGAAGCTCCGCCGGAAGGTCGCTCGACGACCTGGGGGACGGCGGCACGCTGGTCGGCACTGGGGGCGGTGGTCGGTGGAGGCCTGGTCACCGCGTTTCTGTGGGTCCCGGGCAGGGGCACCGCCGAGCGATCCCCGACGCGCACCGTGCGCCTCGAGGCGGCGCCCCCTCCCGGCACCCGCCTCGAGCGGGGACTGGCGCTGTCTCCGGATGGGTCGACGATCGCCGTCGTGGCCCGCGACGAGCGCGGGGAGACGGCGGTCTGGGTGCGATCGCTGGAGTCGTTGAACGCGCGCCAGGTGCCGGGCACCGAGGGGGCCCGTCTCCCCTTCTGGTCCCCGGACGGGCGATCCCTCGGCTTCTTCGCAAGCGGCCAGATGAAGACGGTGGACCTGGTGGGGGGAGCGCCCCGTCCCCTCGCGGAGGCCGACCAGTCGACGGAGGCCCGCGGGGGAACCTGGTCCCCGAGCGGGACCATCGTGTACGCGCCGTCGTTCTTCGGGCCGTTGATGAGGGTCCCCGCCGACGGCTCCGCGCCACCTGAGCCCGCCACGAAGCTCGGGGAAGGGCAGGGGACCCACCGCTTTCCCAGCTTTCTGCCCGACGGCCGACACTTCCTCTTCTTCGCCTCCACCGGCTCCGGCGTGGAGCCCGGCGAGCTGCGACTGGGGGCGCTGGGCTCCCTGGAGAGCCGGCGGCTGGCCGGGGCGAGCTCCACCGCCATCTACGCGCCGACCGGACACCTCATCTTCGCCCGCGGGTCGACCATGCTCGCCCAGCCCTTCGATGTCCATGGCCTGGAGTTCGTGGGAGAACCCGTCTCCATCGGAATCGAGATCCCCACCGGCTCCAACATCTCGGGCCTCCGCTCGGTCTCCGTGTCCGCGGACGGCACCCTGGCGTACCGGGCGGACCCCTCCAGCGCCACGGATCTCGTCTGGGTGGATCGCACGGGCGCGGTGCAGGGGACGCTCGCGGCGGGCGACTACTGGCAGCTGGCCCCGCGCATCTCTGCGGACGGCCGCCACGTCCTCGCCGGTCGCTATGACGCCGCTGCCGTCAACGCCGGCAACCTCTGGGTCCTCGATGCGGAGCGCGGGGTGGGGACACCCCTGACCTTCGACGCCGCCGACGATGCCACCGCCATCTGGTCCCCCGACGGGCGTCGGGTGGTCTTCGCGCGCACCCGGTCCCAGGAGACCTTCGGCCTGCAGATCGCCGACGTCGACGCCCCGGAGGAGGCGAGGGAGCTCGTGGCCTCGGGGAACTCGCTGTGGATGGGGCCTGACTGCTGGACCCCGGACGGAAGGCGGGTGCTCTTCGGCCGCACCGGCACGGACACCGGCTACGACATCCTCGTCGTCGACGTGGCCGGGGGATCCGAGCCGGAGGAGTGGCTGGCCACGCCCTTCAACGAGAAGGGAGCCGACATCTCCCCGGACGGTCGCTGGGTGGCCTACGCCTCCGACATCGGCGGGGCCCACAACGTGTACGTGAGGTCCTTCGAGGGCCCCGGCACGCCCTGGCAGGTGTCGACCGCCGGAGGAACCAGCCCGCGTTTCTCCCCGCGCGGCGACGAGATCTTCTACCGATCGCCGGCCAGCGACATCATGGCGGCGCCGGTCACGGCATCGGAAGACCACTTCTCCACCGGCCCCCCCCGGAAGCTGTTCACCGCCGGCATCAACGACGACTGGCGGGACTACGACGTCACCCCGGACGGGCAGCGCTTCCTGCTGGCTCGGCCCGCCGACGCGGGGGACACGCCGCTGATCGTCGTCCTCGGCTTCGACCGGACTCTGAAACCGGCCTCGCCCTGAACAAGGCCCATCGGACAGCCCCGCGGCTCCAGCGGGGTCAGACAGGCGCGAGCGGAATGTCGACGGACCGGGCGACGGCGGCCAGGCGCTCGTCGTAGGTCGCAAGCTCGACCGCGACACCTCGTCCACGCAGGAACTCGACGGACGCGAGGTGAAGAGCATCGAGGGTCCGAACGGAGACGGGAAAGGGCTCGAGGGCACGCATCAGCACGTTGGGGACGAGCTCCAGGATGGCGAGCCTCTCCACCAGCCGGCGGGCCAG
The DNA here is from genome assembly GCA_022340585.1 of Acidobacteriota bacterium. Lineage (GTDB taxonomy): Bacteria > Acidobacteriota > Vicinamibacteria > Fen-336 > Fen-336 > JAJDNS01. The sequence continues at coordinate 16,591 of JAJDNS010000057.1, read as the reverse complement.
CTCGCCGTGAGAGGCACCGAGGTCGCGGGCCTTGAGCCGTGTCCACAGCTCGTACTCGAGGAGCCGGCTCGACACGAGAGGGTGCTGCCACAACGACTCGGGCGGCTGCCGGTCCTCGGCCAGCAGGTGGGCCAGCGCCACCGACGTGTCGAGATAGATCACCGCTCCTCGCGGTCCGCGTCGAGCTCCCGCCTGAGCTCGTCCCAGCTGGCGACGGGTTCCCGGGGGGGCGGCCCCTCGGCGACGACGAGCGGCGCATCCATCCAGCCCTCGCGCACCGCCTCGGCCAGGAGGGCGTCGGCCAGGGCCGGCGCCCGCCCGGCGCGGGGAGGCCCCAGCTCGGCGACCACGCGATCCCGGTCGGTGACGAGCACCGTCTCGCCGGTGGACGCGAGGCGGACGTACTCGCTGAGCTTGTTCTTGAGTACCTTGACCCCGACAGAGCGCATCACATGAAAGTAGCTACGCGTAGCTACTTTGTCAACACAACCTCGTGGACGTATGGCCGGTCTCGAGGCCGCCACGAGCTGTCGTCGAAGGCCAATGAAGTGTCGTTCTTGGCCAATGAACGGTCGTCGAAGGCCAATGAATGGCCGGCGCGACGGGCCCGCGCTCGTTCTAGAGCGGCAGCTCCCAGCCCGCGCGGTAGGTGTCCCTCAGGAGCTCGTCCGCCTGGGGGGCATTCGTCGCCTTCATGTTCGCCGCGTCCCACTGCAGCCGCGTGCCCGAGCGCAGGGCCACGTTGGCGAGGAGCGTCAGCTCGCAGAGGGGGGCGCCGTAGTCGAAGTTGCTGCACGCGGGGGTGCCGCCCTTGCAGGCCTGGAGCCAGTCCGCGTGGTGGCCCGCGACCCGCGGCAGGGTCTTCGGCGGCCGCTCGTACTCGCGGTGGAGCTCGAGGGGCAGCAGGCGGGGCATGCCGGACCAGCCCGCGCAGGTGATGTATCCCTTCTCCCCCACGAAGAGGATGCCGTTGCCCTCGTCGCCCAGGCGCTGCCGGGGGTCGTCGGGATCGATCTCGGGCGGCGTGGGCGGCATCAGGCCGTGGTCGTACCAGTAGAGCGTCACGGGGCCCCGGTCGCCCTGCGCGGCGAAGCGGTACGTGACGAACATCCCCCGCGGGGTCCTCTCCGGGTCGACGATCGTGGCCGACGCCTCGATTGTCTCCGGCGTCCGCAGGTCGAGGGCGTTGTACGCCGGGTCGATGTGGTGTACCGACATGTCGGGCATCGTCCCGTTCCCGAAGTCCCAGAAGCCCCGCCAGCTTCCCGGGGTGTACTCGTGACGGAAGGGACGCGGCTCCCGCGGACCGATCCAGAGGTCCCAGTTCAGGCCCGTCGGCACCGGGGCGTCCTCTCCCGGCAGCCACGGCCTCCAGGGACGAGCCGTGCCGCTCCAGGTGTGAACCTCCTTGACGGCGCCGATGGCCCCGTCCTGGATCCACTCCACGGTCTGACGGTGCCCCTCGCCGGAGCGGCCCTGGTTCCCCATCTGGGTGGCGACGCCCGTCTCCCGGGCGACCCGGGCCACGATGCGGGCCTCGTCCACGCTGTGGGTCAGGGGCTTCTCGCAGTAGACGTGCTTGCCGGCCTTCATCGCCCAGATCGACTCGTAGGCGTGGTGGTGGTCCGGGGTGGCGATCAGGACCGCGTCGATGGCCTTCTGCTCCTCGAGCATCACCCGGAAGTCCTCGTACACCGCGCACCCGTAGAGGGGCGTCCTCTGGGCATACGTCTCCTCGATCTCCGCCCGCGTCGGTCCCCGGCCGGCCATCCCCCCGTGGTAGGAGCGGCTCATGTCCCACTCCTCGGCGGGGTCGGCGATGGCGATGATCTGGCAGTCCTTCTCCTGGAAGAGCGCCCGCACGTTGTGCAGCCCCTGGCCGCCGACCCCGATGACGGCGACGTTCACCTTGTCGCTCGGGGGCACGAATCCGGTGCCGCCCAGAACGTGGCGGGGCACGATCGCGGCGGCGGCGGCGGCCGACGTGGTCGTGGTGATGAAGTGGCGGCGGCTCGCGCCCGGTTGGTCCTGGTCCATGTCGTCTCCTCCTCGAGCGGCCCGTGGCGGGTCCGGGAGGATCTTAGGCCAGATCACCCGCGGGAGTCTCCCCGCCGCCTCGCGAAGACGAGGATCTCGCGGAGAATAGAGGAAGGTCCATGGCCAGGATCCTCATCACCGGCGGCAGCGGTGGGCTCGGCCACCGCCTTCGAGAGCGTCTCCTCCCCCGGGGCCACACCGTCCGCGTGGCCAGCCGGGGGCCACGACCGCCCGGCACCCCCGCGGAGGTGGAGTGGACGCGCACGCAGCTGGCCACGGGCGACGGGCTCGCCGCCGCCGTCGAGGGGATCGAAACCGTCATCCATGCGGCCTCGACGCCACTCTCCCCCCGCCGGGTCGACGTCGAGGGGACCCGCCACCTGCTTCGAGCTGCCCTGGGGGGCGGGGTGGCGCATCTTCTCTATATCTCCATCGTCGGCATCGACGACTTCCCCTTCGCCTACTACCGGGCCAAGCGGGCGGCGGAGGGGCTCATCGAGGGCGCGAGCGTGCCCTGGACCATCCTGAGAGCGACGCAGTTTCATGAGCTCCTCGACCAGCGCTTCCTCCCCGCCCTGTTCGCCCTCCCCCTCGTGGCCCTCGTGCCCACCGACTTCCGGTTCCAGACCGTCGACTCGGGGGAGGTGGCCGATCGGATGGTCGAGCTCGTCGAGGCGGGACCGAGCGGGCGGGCCGACGACGTCGGCGGCCCGGAGGTGCTCACCATGGGCGAGATCGCCTCGACCTGGAAGCAGGCCCGCGGCCTCTCGAGGGCGATCGTGCCTCTCCCGGTCCCGGGAGCGGCCGCGGCCGCCTTCCGTCGAGGGCAGAACACCTGTCCCGACCGCCGGTACGGGACGATCACCTGGCCGGATTACCTCCTCGGCCGATACCCGCCTGATTGAGGTCCTCGTTTCGTCCCCAGGACCGGCGCACCTGCCGCGACCCGGCGGGTTCCGGGGTAGCATGCGCCCCATGCCCTTCCACCGCCCTGCCCTGCTCCTCGCCCTGGGGGTAACCGGCACCCTCGCGGCGGCGGGGCCGCTCGGCGCCCAGACGGACTACCCGCTCACCCCCGACTCGGAACGCCGGGCGGGAGTCCTCGCTGGCACCGTCACCGCGCACCGCTTCGAGAGCCAGGTGTTCCCCGGGACCGTGCGCGACTACTGGGTGTACGTCCCCGCACAGTACCGGGAGGACACCCCCGCCGCGGTGATGGTGTTCCAGGACGGCGGCGGGTACGTGAAGGAAGACGGCCGCTGGCGCGTGCCCGTCGTCCTCGACAACCTGATCGACAGGGGTGAGATGCCGGTGACGGTGGGCATCTTCATCGACCCCGGTGTCGTGCCCGGCCCCGCCGGAGAGACCCCCGTGCGTTTCAACCGGAGCTTCGAGTACGACGCGCTCGGCGACCGCTACGCCCGCTTCCTCCTCGAGGAGATCCTGCCCGAGGTGGAGAAGGACCTGAACCTCACCGCCGACCCGAACCTCCGGGCCATCGGGGGCTCCTCGTCCGGGGGGATCTGCGCGTTCACCGTCGCCTGGAACCGCCCCGACGCCTTCCGGCGGGTCCTGTCCTTCATCGGCTCCTACACCAACCTCCGCGGGGGCGAGGCCTATCCCTCCCTCATCCGCAAGACCGAGCCGAAGCCCCTCCGCGTCTTCCTGCAGGACGGCAGCCGCGACCTGAACCTCTACGCCGGCAGCTGGTGGATCGCCAACCAGGACATGGCGAGCGCCCTCGAGTACGCGGGCTACGACACCTCCTTCGTCACTGGCGACCAGGGACACAACCACGTCCACGGCTCGGCCGTCCTCCCCGACGCCCTGCGCTGGCTGTGGCGGGACTGGGCGCGACCGATCGTCGCGTCCACAGGGCGCGAGGGCTCGGACCGCCACTTCGTCACGCAGATCCTGGACCCCACTCACGGCTGGGAGCTCGTGTCCGAGGGCTACGAGTTCACCGAGGGACCGGCGGTGGACGCCAGGGGCAACGTCTTCTTCACCGATCTTCGCGCGGGGAAGATCTACAGGATCGAGCACGCCACCGGGAAGGTCGAGCTATGGAAGGCGGATTCGGGCGGGGCGAACGGGCTGATGTTCGGGCCCGACGGGCGGCTGTTCGCCTGTCAGAACGGACGCCAGCGGATCGTGGCCTGGGACCCGGACGGCACCGAGACGGTGGTGGCGGAGGGCGTGGGTTCGAACGACCTGGCGGTGAACGCCCGGGGCGAGATCTGGTTCACGTCTCCCGGCCAGAAGCAGATCCGCTTCATCGATCGGGAGGGACGGCAACGCGTGGTCCACGAGGGCATCGGCTACCCCAACGGCATCGTGCTCTCGCCCGACCAGCGGCTTCTGGCGGTGGCCGACTACGCCACGAAGTGGGTCTGGTCCTTCACGGTCGAGCCCGACGGGTCTCTGCGGAACGGACAGCCCTTCTCCCGCCTCGAGACATCCGACACCCCTCTCGACGCGGCGGCCGACGGCATGACCTTCGACTCGGAGGGCTACCTCTACGTGGCCACCCGCTCGGGGATCCAGGTGTGCGACCAGCCGGGCCGCGTCACCGCCATCATCGCCCGGCCCCAGGACTCCGCCCTCGCCAACGTCGTCTTCGGCGGACCGGAACTGGACACCCTCTACGTGGCCGCGGAGGACAAGATCTTCCGCCGCGTGGTGCGCCGGAGAGGCGTCTTCCCCTGGAAGGTCGTGGCCCTCCCCCGCCCCCAGCTCTGAGGTCGCAGCGTCCCATTCTCCTTCCGCGCAGGGAAGCAGGAAGACGAATGGAGCGTCCGGGTGTACCGTTCGCTTCATGATTCGAGCGGGGGCCGTTCTCGCCGGCGTCCTGATCGTCTTCGGCGTCCCCGCGTGGGCCGAGGAGTCGGGATCGAGCACTCCGGCGAACTACGTGGCCGGCTTCGTCGGCACGACGCTCGACTACCGGCCGCCGGGCGGGACCTGGGAGGGGTGGCCTCACGATGTGACGACCCTCGGGGGCTACGGCCGCCAGCTCACCCCGACCGTCGCCCTCGAGCTCGACCTGGGCCCCACCTTCGTGCGGGGCTCCTACTCGGGTTTCTCGCTGACGCCCGGGCTCGTCTGGGCGCTCCACCCCAACGTCTATCTGGCCGCCCGTTTCGCCATTCCCGTCGACCCGGAGACGAACCTCGTCCTTCTCCCCGGCGTCGGCCTCTCCCGGGCGTTCGTCCGGGTGATGCCCACCCTGGAGCTCAACGTCTCGAGCGCCGTGGGCCGAGGCGACCCCGACCTCGGAGTGTCTCTCACCGCGGGACTGCTCATCTTCTTCTAGTCACCCCGAAGTCGGCCCGTGGGCGGAGTTTCTTCGTCTTCTGAAGACGTGACCGAACCCACCGGTTCCGCGAGTCCGGGGCGTGGTCGCGGATTCCGACCGCCTGGCGGGTGGTCTCGTCGGCCCGAAATGACTAGAATGCCTCAGCTTCCCCGAAGACATCGGAAACCTTCAACAACGGTCGGGAGGGCCCTTGATTGGTCAGACTCTCTCGCACTACCGCGTCACCACCGCCCTCGGCGCCGGCGGGATGGGTGAGGTCTACCGCGCCACCGACACGAATCTCGACCGGGAGGTGGCCATCAAGGTTCTCCCTTCTGAAGTGGCCGGCGACGCGGAGCGCCTGGCCCGCTTCCAGCGCGAGGCCCATCTCCTCGCTTCCCTCAACCATCCGAACATCGCCGCCATCCACGGGCTCGAGGAGGCCGACGGCCATCCCTTCCTCGTCCTGGAGCTGGTCGAGGGCGAGGACCTCAAGGAGCGCCTCGCCCGGGGGGCGATCCCGGTTGGCGAAGCCCTCGAGATCGCGGAGCAGGTCGCCGAGGCCCTCGAGGAGGCCCACAACAAGGGCATCGTCCATCGGGACCTCAAGCCCGCCAACGTCAAGCTCACGCCCGACGGCAAGGTCAAGGTCCTCGACTTCGGCCTGGCCAAGGCGTGGAGCGGCGAAAACCCGGACGGGAGCTCTCCCTCCGCCGCCCTCTCCCAATCCCCCACCATGGCGAACACGGGGACGATCGCCGGGGTGATCCTCGGCACCGCCGCCTACATGTCGCCCGAGCAGGCGCGGGGCAAGCCTGTGGACAAGCGGGCGGACGTCTGGTCCTTCGGCGTCCTGATGTGGGAGATGCTGACCGGCCACGCGCTGTTCGCCGGGGACACGGTCACCGACGTCATCGCCTCGGTGGTGAAGGAGGAGCCCGACCTCGATGCCCTGCCCGCGGGGACGCCCGTGGCCGTCCGACGGCTGCTCTCGCGCTGCCTGCGCAAGGACCCGCGCACGCGGATGCCCGACATCGGGGCCGCCCGCCTCGAGCTCCAGGACGCGATCGCGGGCACGGCGACCGAGGTCGTGGCGCCGGCCGGCGAGACCGGGGCCGCGGCGCGAGTCGAGCGTCAGCGTCGCACGCGCGAGCGGTGGGCCTGGACCGGCGTCGCCGCGGTGCTGGCCGGTCTCGCCGCATTCCCGCTCCTCCGGAGTCCGGACGAGGCTCCCGACGCCCCACCCGCCTCGCACTTCGTTCTCGACACGCCCGAGGATCTGGTCTTCGACGCCCTGAATCCCATTGCCGTGGCGCCCGATGGCCGCGCGATCGTGCTCACGGCGGCTCGTGCCGGCGGCCCGCGCCAGCTCTGGATTCGATCATTCGACACGCCCGGGATCCGCGCGCTCCCGGGAACGGAGAACGCGCGGTACCCCTTCTGGGCCCCCGACAGCGCCTCGGTCGCGTTCGTCGCGGAGAGTGAGATTCGGAAGCTCGCCCTCGCGAACGGGACCGTCCAGAGAGTCTGCGCTCGTCCCGCCACGGGGTTCGGCGGGGGCACGTGGAGCGAAGAGGGGACCATCGTCTTCGCGGACGGCGACGCGTCGTCGCTCCTGTACCAGGTCTCGGCGGCGGGTGGGGAGGCTCAGCTCCTGACGCCCCTCGACGAGGCGCGAGGCGAGATGTGGCACTGGGGGCCTCAGTTCCTGCCCGACGGCCGCCACATCCTCTTCGTCGTGGCCAGCTCGAAGGACGAGTACGCCGGCACCTACGTGACCGCCCTCGAGACGCCGAAAGACAGGCAACGCCTCCTGCCGACCCTGGCCACTCCCCGGTACGCCGCGTCGGGCCACTTGGTCTTCGCCCAGAACGGTCTCCTGCTGGCGCAGCGCTTCGATGCGGAGCACCTGCTGACGGGGGGTGAGGCGGCTCCCATCGCCTCGGGAGTCGCCGCGTGGCCCGTCGACCCCACCGCGGGCTCGTTCTCGGTCTCCACCGGCCTCGCGGCCTGGGTGTCGGCGGTGGACACGGAGGTCCAGCTCGAGTGGCTCGACCGGGACGGGAAGCGGCTCGGGACCCTCGGGGAGCCCGGGAGGTACAGCCAGATCGCCCTCTCGCCGGACGACCGGCGGGTCGCGGTGGAGATCTCCGACGACGAGGGTCGCTTCGACCTGTGGGTGATCGACGTGGCCCGGGGCGTGGCCAACCGCCTCACGACAGACTCCGGGAACGAGCGGGACCCCGTCTGGTCGCCGGACAGCCAGGAGCTCGTCTATTCCAGGAACAACGGCGACGCCGATGACGACCTGGTACGCCGGTCACTGCAGGGAGCCGAGCCCGCCGCGCCCCTGCCGGGAGGGGCGGGACAGACGCCCGGAGAGCGCGACATCGCGGAGAACTGGTCCCGCGAGGGAAACACCCTGATCTTCATGACCCTTGGGCAGGAGCGGACCCTCTCGGCCCTCCCCATGGACGGGGACGGCCCGTCCGAGCCGTGGATGAAGGACCGCTTCGCGGTCGACGAGCCCCAGGTGTCCCCCGACGGGCAGTGGCTGACGTATATCTCCCGGGAATCCGGACGGTACGAGGTCTACGTCGAGCCGTTCCGTCGACGCGGGGAGACGGTCCGCGTCTCCGCCAGCGGCGGCGGGCAACCGAGGTGGCGCGGCGACGGGAAGGAGCTCTTCTACCTGTCCCTCGACGGGGCGCTGATGGCCGTGGGCGTCGGCGCGGGAGCCACGGGCCCCGAGGTCGGGATCCCGACCGTGCTGATCCCGGCGAACGAGCTGAGAGCGGTGGTGCAGGGCCCCGACTACGACGACTACGCGGTCAGCGCGGACGGCCAGCGCTTCCTGGTGAAGCGGTCCACCATGGACGACCAGAGGCAACGCATCCACGTCCTCCTGAACTGGCCGTCGCTGGTGGAGTGATGATCGGCCAGACCTTCTCCCACTACCGGATCACCGCTGCCATCGGAGCAGGCGGGATGGGCGAGGTCTACCGGGCGACCGACACCAACCTGGATCGGGAGGTGGCCATCAAGGTCCTGCCGGCCGAGGTGGCTCAGGACCCCGACCGCCTCGGTCGCTTCAAGCGCGAGGCCCACCTCCTCGCCTCCCTCAACCACCCGAACGTCGCCGCCATCTACGGCCTCGAGGAGGCCGACGGCAAGCCCTTCCTCGCTCTCGAGCTCGTGGAGGGCGAGGACCTCAAGGAGCGCCTCGCCCGGGGCCCGATCCCCGTCGACGAGGCCGTCGAGGTCGCCGAGCAGATCGCGGAGGCCCTCGAGGAGGCCCACGCCAAGGGCATCGTCCACCGCGACTTGAAGCCCGCCAACGTCAAGCTGACTCCCGATGGCAAGGTCAAGGTCCTCGACTTCGGTCTCGCCAAGGCCTGGACAGGCGATGGCGGCTCGGGCGCCTCGTCGACCGACCTCTCGCAGTCGCCGACGCTCGCGCACACGGGGACGGCGGCGGGCCTCATCCTCGGGACCGCCGCCTACATGTCTCCCGAGCAGGCGAGCGGGCGGCCCGTCGACAAGCGGGCCGACATCTGGGCCTTCGGCGCAGTCCTCTTCGAGATGCTGACCGGGCAGCGGCTGTTCGCCGGAGACAACGTCTCCGAGCTGCTGGCCTCGGTCCTGAAGGAGGAGCCGGCGTGGGAGCGACTGCCGGAGGGCGCGCCGCGGAGCCTGGATCGTCTCCTGAGACGGTGCCTGCGCAAGAAGCCCCGCGAGCGCCTCCACGACATCGGCGACGCGCGGCTGGAGATCGAGGAGGCGCGGCAGGAGCTCGTCGCGGGCCCGGCCGATTCGACGCGCGCATCGAGAGACGCGCAACGAGGCGGCCGTGAGCGGCTGGCCTGGGCCCTGGCCGCGGTGCTGGCGGTCGCCGCCGCCGGCCTGGCGATGGGGTGGCTTTCCTCGCGGGGCCCGGTCCGGCTTCTCCATCTGTCCGTCCCTCTGGCCCCCGCGCGGCTCGACGGGGCTTTCGCGGTCTCACCGGACGGCTCGCGGGTGGCGTTCGGTGGCGTGGACGAAGACGGCGACCACCTGCTCTACGTCCGGGCTCTCGACGAGCCCGCCGCGCGAGCGCTCCCCGGCACCGAGGACGCCCTGGCCCCCTTCTTCTCCCCGGACGGCGAGTGGATCGCCTTCTTCGGAGCCACCAGACCACTCAAGAAGGTGCCGGCGAACGGGGGACCCGTGGTCACGGTGGCCGAGGGCAACTTGCGCGACTCCGTCGGTACTTGGACGCACGACGGCTGGATCGTGATCACCCAGCCGACGGCCGACCGCCCCGGGGAGCTCCTCCGTGTCCGCGCCGAAGGCGGCCCGCTCGAGCCGCTGCCGACGACCGACGAGCACGCTCGGGGGTTCGTGGCGTCGGTCTCGACGATCCCCGGCGTCTCCGCGCTCCTGCTGACGACCGGGCACGAGAACGCCTCCGATCACGGCGTCCAGCGAGTGGGGCAGGGGGGCCAGGCGGTGGCGGTCCAGCTCCTCGAGACCGGGGAGCGTCACGTGCTCGTCTCCGGCGGATCCCAACCGCGTCCTCTCGCGGGTGGCCAGGTCGTCTACCGGGCCTCCGGGGGCCTGATGGCGCAACGATTCGACGTCGGGGGCACGAAGCTCGTGGGCCCGCCGGTCCCGCTCCATGCGGTCACCGGCGAAGGCAACGTCGACTGGTTCGACGTCTCCCTGGGGGGCACTCTGGTGTTCGTGACCCGCCTCGAGGACGAACACGGCGCCCACCTGGTCCGGACAGGGCGGGACGGCCGCACCACCCCCCTCGCGCCTGAGGTGACGGAAGGGGGCTTCGACCCGCGCCTCTCGCCGGACGGCACCCGCCTCGTGATCGACAGGCAGCTGGATCTCTGGGTGCTGGCGCTGGAGCGCGGGACGCTCGCCCGGATCTCGTCCGCGCCCGGCGAGGACGAGACCGGGGTCTGGTCGCCGGACGGGCGGTGGATCGCGTGGGCGGGCTCGCGTCCGGGTGAGAAGCGCGCCCTCCTCCGGCGGCGCTCGGACGGGTCGGGCCCGGAGGAGTTGCTTTGGTCGGACGAGCGCCACTTCCACGTGGCGTCCTGGACGGCCGCGGGCATCGTGGTCACCGTCGATGACGAGGAGACGGGCTGGGACGTTCTCCTGGTCGACCTCGGCGACCCCGATGAAGCCAGAACCGTGCTGAACGGGCAGTTCAACGAGTCGAGCGCTCGCGTTTCCCCCGACGGACATCTTCTTGCATTCGTCTCGGACGAGACGGGCCGGAACGAGGTCTACGTTCAGTCCTTTCCGAGACCCGGCGGGAAGGTGCAGGTCTCGCTCGATGGCGGGGTGCAGCCGGTGTGGCGCCCCGGCTCACGCGAGATCCTCTATCGCGGCTCCGGGAACCTGATGAGCGTGACCCTGGGCCCCGAGAGTCCGCCCACCATGGCCGCTCCCCGCGCCCTCTTCGACGACCGCCTGACCGGTCTGGACGAAGGTGACCACACCGCCTTCGCCGTCGAGGGCGACGGTAGCCTCCTCGCCGTCGAGGAGCCGGACCGCCCCCCGATTCGGGACCTCCGCATCGCCCTGGACTGGACGAAGACCGTGGGTCTCGCTCGTTGAGCATCCCCCGCAGGTTCGCTGTTCGGCGAGGAAGGCGAAGCTCCCCGCACGGGAGGCTTTCTTGATCGGCCAGACCCTCTCGCACTACCGGATCACCGCCGCCCTCGGGGCGGGCGGAATGGGCGAGGTCTACCGCGCGACCGACACGACGCTCGGCCGCGAGGTCGCCATCAAGGTCCTGCCGGCCGAGGTGGCGCAAGACCCGGAGCGACTGGCCCGCTTCGAGCGCGAGGCGAAGCTGCTGGCCGCGCTCAACCACCCAAACGTCGCCGCCATCTACGGGCTCGAGAAGGCCGAGGGCCGACCCTTCCTCGCCCTCGAGCTCGTCGAGGGGGAAGACCTCAAGGAGCGACTCGCGCGCGGCGCAGTTCCCGTCGACGAGGCCTTCGAGATCGCGAAGCAGATCGCGGAGGGACTGGAGGAGGCGCACGAGAAGGGCATCGTCCACCGGGACCTCAAGCCCGCGAACGTGAAGCTCGGGCCGGATGGCAGGGTGAAGGTGCTCGACTTCGGACTGGCCAGGGCGTACGCGGCGGAGGGCGTGTCCGGCTCGACCCCCGACCTCTCGCAGTCGCCGACGCTCGCCCACACCGGGACGGCGGCGGGGCTGATCCTGGGCACCGCCGCGTACATGGCGCCCGAGCAGGCGCGGGGCAAGCCGGTGGACAAGCGGGCCGACATCTGGGCCTTCGGGGTGCTGCTGTGGGAGATGCTCACCGGCCGGCAGCTCTACACCGGCGAGACGGTGTCGGACGTGCTCGCGGCCGTGCTGACTCGCGAGCCGGACTGGACCGAGCTGCCCGAGGGCGCGCGCCACCTGCGCCGCGTCCTGGAACGGTGCCTCGAGAAGGACCCGCGCCGGCGGCTGCGCGACATCGGCGACGTCCGCATGGACGTCGAGCGCGCGCAGGAAGCCGGGGCGGCAGTGGCCAGCGAGGTCGCTTCCACACCATCGCGCACACGCCGCGTGGGGCTGCTTCTCGGCGTTCTCGTCGCCCTGGGGGTCGGGGCGCTCTCCATGAGCCTCCTGGGGCCGCGACCGAAGGCCTCGAATCCCCTCCGCCTCTCGATTCCCCTGCCGCCGGCCCAGCAGGTGGGCACGTCGGACGACGCCATGCTGGTGTTCTCGCCCGACGGCTCGAGCCTCGTGTTGCCGGTGATCGAGGACGGGCGGCGCTGGCTCGTCCGGCGTCGCCTCGGCGAGGCCTCCTCGGAGCGGATCGAGGGGACGGAAGGAGGCCGGGCCCCCTTCTTCTCCCCGGACGGGAAATGGCTGGGCTTCATCACCGGGGACAAGCTGAAGAAGGTGGCGGCCGAGGGCGGACGTCCGTTCGCCCTCGCCGAGCAGAACGGAGCGGGCGGGGCGGCCTGGGGCGAGGACGGTCGCATCCTGTTCGCGCCCATGTACTCGGAGGGCCTCTTTCGGATTCCCTCCGAGGGCGGGGACGCGGAACGAATCACGACCCCCGATCGCACCCGGGGCGAGCTGGGCCACTGGTGGCCGCAGATCCTCCCCGGGGGCCGGACGGCGATCTTCACCGCCTTCTGCACCCCGCTCGACACCTCCCGGGTCGAGGCCGTCGACCTCCAGACCGGCGAGGTCCGCGACGTCGTGGACGGAGGCTTCTTCGGCCGCTACGTGCCGAGCGGTCATCTCCTGTACGTGAAGGGCGATCGCCTCTTCGCCGCCCCCTTCGATCCGGTGGGGGCCACCGTGACGGGCCCGGCCCAGAGCGTCCTCGACGACGTGTACGTGGCGCAAACCGAGGCGCTGTCGCTTCTCGACGTCTCGGTAGACGGGACCCTGGCCTGGTTGCCGGGGTCGGTGGCCGACCCGGAGCGGGAGATCGTCTGGGTCGACCGGGAGGGCCGATCGCGGCCGGCGGTCCTCGAGAAGCGGCGATTCCGGGGCGTGAACCTCTCTCCCGACGGGGGGGCCCTGGTCACCGCCATCCTGGGGGAGAGCCTGGACCTCTGGACCTTCTCGCTGGACCAGGGGACCCTCTCGCGCCTGACGAGCGGGCCCCGCACCGAGTTTCGCCCCTTCTGGTCGCGGGACGGGCGGTCGGTCCTGTTCGTGCTGGACCGCCCCCCGTTCGAGATCCACCGGATCGGGGTGGGCGGCTCGGCGGAAGACGAGCCACTCTGGAAGGCCGAGCTCGACACGGTCCCGACCGGCCTCTCCCCCGACGGCCGCCACGTGGTCTACACGCTGACCGAGCCGGAGACGGGGAAGAACGTGTGGGTCGCCCCTCTCGACGAGAGCGCGCCCCCGCAGCCCCTGCGCGCGTCGACCTACGAGGAAGACTTCGGCACCTTCTCACCCGACGGTCGATGGATCGCGTACCAGTCGGACGAGACCGGGCGGCCCGAGATCTACGTCGAGGCCTTCCCCGGCCCTGGGGAACGCCACCAGATCTCGGCGGACGGGGGCGCCGAGCCCGTCTGGGCCCACGGCTCGGGGGAGATCTTCTACCGCCACGGCGACGAGGTGCGCGTGGTGCCCACCCGCACCGGCTCAAGGTTCGAGTTCGAGCCGTCCCGGGCCCTGTTCTCTCTGGCGTTCGACAACCTGGGGAACAGCGCCAGGAACTACGACGTGACCCCGGACGGGCAGCGCGTCGTGGCGGTTCGCATCCCGGACGCCGCGGTTCCCCGGCGGATCGACATCGTGACCCACTGGCTCGACGAGCTGATGCGGTTGATGCCGGAGTGAGGCGCGGGCCCGCGGGCGCTCGGCCGCCGACGAGCCTCCCCACCGGGGCCGGTGGCCTGCCGGGCCTGGTCCGACTACAATGCGGCGGTTCCCCCCCGGAGACGTCGGACCGGCGCAGAATTCCGAGGAAGCTCCCATGATCGGCCAGACGCTCTCTCACTACCGGATCACCGCCGCCCTCGGGGCCGGCGGGATGGGCGAGGTGTACCGGGCCACCGACACGACGCTGGGTCGCGACGTGGCCATCAAGGTCCTGCCCCCCGAGGTCGTCCAGGACCCCGAGCGTCTCGCACGCTTCAAGCGCGAGGCGCACTTGCTCGCCGCCCTCAACCACCCGAACATCGCCGCCATCTACGGGCTCGAGGAGGCTGGGGGCACGCCCTTCCTCGCCCTCGAGCTCGTCGAGGGCGAGGACCTCAAGGAGCGCCTCGCGCGCGGGGCCATCCCGGTCGACGAGGCCCTCGAGATCGCCGAGCAGGTCGCCGAGGCCCTCGAGGAGGCCCACAACAAGGGCATCGTCCACCGCGACCTGAAGCCCGCCAACGTCAAGCTGACACCCGACGGGAAGGTGAAGGTCCTCGACTTCGGTCTGGCCAAGGCCTGGAGCGGGGAAGAGCCCGACGGCAGCTCGCCGTCGGCCGCGCTCTCCCAGTCCCCCACCCTTGCCCACACGGGGACGGTGGCCGGGGTGATCCTGGGCACCGCCGCCTACATGTCGCCCGAGCAGGCCCGGGGCAAGCCCGTCGACAGGCGGGCGGACGTGTGGTCCTTCGGCGTGCTGCTCTGGGAGATGCTGACCGGTCACGCGCTGTTTGCCGGCGACACGGTCACCGACGTCATCGCGGCGGTGGTGACGAAGGAGCCCGATCTCGAGGCGCTGCCGGAGGCGACCCCCGGGGCGGTGCACCGGCTGCTGGAGCGGTCCCTGCGCAAGGACCCGCGCACGCGCCTCCCGGACATCGGGGCCGCGCGCCTCGAGCTGCAGGACGTGCGGGCGGGAAGAGGCACCCCGGAGCAGGCCGCAGGCGGCGACGTCGGGACGCCGGCCGAGACGGGACGCCTGTCGAGAAGGAAGGAGCGCTGGGCCTGGTCTGCCGTCGCGCTCGTCCTGGCCGGGGTTGCGGCCACGCTGGCGTTCGCCCACCTGCGCGAGGCGCCACCCCCGCGGCCTCCCGCTGGCCGGTTCGTGGTTGACGCGCCTGAAGGTTGGACCTTCCACAGCTGGGGTTGGCCCGTCCCGTCTCCGGACGGCAGCCAGATCGTGTTCCGGGCCGTCCCCGAGGGCGCCACCGACGAGAACGAGTCCGCGGTGCTCTGGACCCGCCCTCTCGAGGCGGTGAACGCCCGTCCGCTGACCGGAACCGAAGGGGGCGGGGGCCCCTTCTGGTCCCCGGACGGCCAGTTCGTGGGCTTCTTCGCCGGCGATGAGCTCCGCAAGCTCAGCCTCGCCAACGGGACCATCCAACGGATCTGCGCCGTGCCCGGGCCGAACGTAGGGGGTGCGGACTGGAACGTCGACGGCAGCATCGTCTTCACCGCGGGCGCCGCCCGCCCCGATACGCTCTACACGGTCGCCGCGTCCGGCGGGGAGCCGCAGCCGATCACGTCCGTCGCGGCCCCGGAGAGTCAGGCCTTCCTCGCCTTCCCTCAGCTCCTGCCGGGCGGACAGGACGTCACCTTCCTCGCCGGGGGCCAGGCGGACTCGCCCCCGGGCGTCGACCTTGCGCCGCTCGGCGCCCCGGAAGAGAGGCGACGCCTCCTCGACGGGACGACGCGCCTCCAGCACGCGGGGCGGTACGCGTTCTTCGTGCAGGGCACCACCCTGCTCGCCCAGGCGCTCGACGCCGAGCGGGGTGCGTTGACCGGGGAGCCGGTCGCCATCGCGTCGTCCGTGGGCGTCTGGGGCGAGAACCCGGGCGTCGGATGGTTCGGAGCGTCTCCGGCGGGGACGCTGGCCTACATGACGGGGCAGACCGTGAGCGGAGACGTCCAGCTCACCTGGCTGGACCGGAAGGGGGGATCGGTTGGAACGGTGGGAGCACCCGGCGACTACGGCCAGATCGTCCTGTCGCCCGACGAGAGAAACGTGGCCCTCGAGATCGCGAGCGACGAGAGCGGCTGGGACCTCTGGGTCATGGACGTCGAGCGCGGGGCGGCGAGCCGGGTCACGACCGGGGCCGGCGACGAGCGGAACCCGGTCTGGTCTCCGGACGGCCGTTCCCTCACGTTCAGCGCCGTGAAGGACAACGGCCAGGCGGACCTGCGTCGCAAGGGGTTGCGGGCCGCCGACCCCGAGACGGTCCTCGTCGACACCGAGGACCACGACCTTCCCGAGACGTGGTCGCGGGACGGGAAGACGCTACTGTTCATCCGGCAGGCGGTCGACGACTACACCCGGCAGAGCATCTGGACGCTGTCGACCGAGGCCGGCAGCGAGCCCGAGGAACTGGAGAGCTCCGGCTTCCGCGTCGACGAGCCCCAGATCTCGCCGGACGGGCGCTGGCTGGCCTACACCTCGGAGGAATCCGGGCGCTCCGAGGTCTACGTGGAGCCCTACCACCGGGACGGCGAGCGTGTGCGCGTGTCGATCGACGGCGGGGGACAACCCAAGTGGCGCGGCGACGGCGGGGAGATGTTCTTCACGAGCCCCGACGGTCACCTGATGAGCGTCGCGTTCCGAGGACGGGACGACCGAGCGGAGGTCGACCTGCCCACGGAGCTGTTCGAGATCGGCGGCTTCGAGGGCCCGGTCTACGACGACTACGCGCCCAGCGCCGACGGCCAGCGCTTTCTCGTGAAGGTCGCCATCGACCATGGCCAGCGCGCCCGGATGCACGTGGTCACGAGCTGGCCGTCGCTGCTCGAGTGATCGGGAAGTGACGATGGGAGGACGCGGAAGGAGCTGGCTCGTCGCCGTGCTGGTGTCGCTG
>JAJDNS010000212.1 GCA_022340585.1 Acidobacteriota bacterium | reverse complement strand
CCCGGACGGCGAGAAGGTGGCCTATGGCTGGGCGGGGCCTGAGAACGACAACTGGGACATCTACGTCAAGCCCCTCGGGGTGGGCGCACGGACGATCCGCTTGACGGACGACCCGGCCGATGATCGGAATCCGGCCTGGTCACCCGATGGACGTCGGATTGCCTTCGTGCGTCAGGTCGAAGGGAAGTTGGACCTCTACACCGTCCCGTCGCTGGGCGGGCAGGAACAGAGGCTTGTCGAGGATGTCGTCCTGCCGCCCCTTTGGATGCTTCCGGCTTTGGCCTGGTCGCCGGACGGCGACTCGCTCTTCCTCACCGAGAAATCGTCCGAGGACGAGCCCTTCCGCATCACTCGGATCTCACTGGCGACGCTGGAGAGGAGCTCGCTCACCTCTCCGCCGGAAGGGGCATTCGGTGATCTGTCCTTCACTCTGTCCCCGGACGGAAGCCAATCGGCCTTGTTCCGGATTCCCACCAAGAGCCCGGAGATCGCCGTTGGTGAGATCTGGGTGGCGCCCGTAAGTGGAGGCACGGCCCGCCGGCTCGTCCCCGCCGGCTTCAGCACCTCCTCGACCGGGTTCTGGGGCCTCACGTGGACACAGGACGGGGAGGAGATCGTCTTCTCGGCCACCAGGAAGGATCGTCCCCGCATGTTCCGTGTTCCCGCGAGAGGAGGCCGCCCGCGGCCTGTCACGGGAATCGGTCAGGACGCTGTCTTCCCTTCGATCCGAGGACGGCGGTTGGTGTACGCGAAGGACACCGAGGACCCACAGGACATCTGGCGTGTCCCGGGCCGGCGCGCCGAGCCGGGGCAGGTTGCCGAGGCGTTCATTGCCTCCAGCCGAAGCGACGTTTGTCCGGACTACTCTCCGGACGGCCACAAGATCGCCTTCGGCTCCGGCCGATCCGGCGTCGAGAACATCTGGATCTGCGACAGTGACGGCTCGAACCCCGTCCAGCTGACCGACCTCCCCAGGGAGACCGGGTGGCCCCGCTGGTCCCCGGACGGCCGTCGGATCGTGTTCGACTCGATGGAGGCCGGCGACTGGAACATCTACGTCGTCGATGCCGAAGGGGGTGTCCCGCGCCAGCTCACGACAAACCCCGCCGCGGACTTCATCGGGGAATGGTCTCGGGACGGGCGCTGGATCTACTTCTGCTCCGACCGAAGCGGGAGCCACCAGGTGTGGAAGATCCCGGTCGAGGGAGGGCCCGCCGTTCAGGTCACCCGCCACGGCGGCGATCTCTCGGCGGAGTCCTGGGACGGCCGGTACCTCTACTACTCCAAGAACCAACGACCCTCCGGTGGTCTCTGGCGCATGCCCACGGACGGCGGTGAGGAGACCGCCGTCGTCAGCGGTTCCGCGGGCGGCACCTTCCGGGGCTGGGCGCGCGGGCGTGGCGGGCTCTACTACACGACGCGTTCGGGGGAGGGAGGTCTCCGAGCGACCTACACAATCCGGTATCTGGACTTCGAGTCGGGCGAGACGAGCGAGGTGTACCGGAAGGAGGGTCCGTTCAGCTACTGGAACCTGTCGGTCTCTCCCGACGAGAGATGGGTTCTTCACGTGGAGCGGCCCGCCTTGCGTTCCGAGCTGATGCTGGTGGAGGACTTCCGCTGAGCCCCGGCAAACAGGGTTCTCGATGATCGGACAGACCATCTCCCACTACCGCGTCCTGGAGAAGCTCGGCGGCGGGGGTATGGGTGTCGTCTATAGAGCCGAGGATACCCGCCTGGGGCGACAGGTTGCGCTGAAGTTCCTGCCCGAGGGGCTGTTCTCCAGTCATCAGGCCCGGGAACGCTTCCGGCGCGAAGCCAAGGCCGCGTCCGCGCTCAACCACGCTCACATCTGCACCGTCTACGACATCGACGAGGAACAAAGCCCCGACCGCGCCGGTGCGTCTCAACCCCGAGGTGCCGGCCAGGCTCGAGGAGGCGACCGAGCTGTTCCGGCGCGACGGACCCATCCTTCTGGAGCTCCAGGCGATCTCCCCCGACGAGCAGTGGATCCTCTATGGCGAGCGACCTCTCGACACGTCAGAGCGCCGGTAAAGACGACGCGTGCCCTGGGATTCGCGTTGGCCGGACTGGCGATCTTTGCCTTGTACCACTTCTGGCTGCGTGGGATCTTCTCATTCGGGTTTCCCCAGAGGCTGATCTTCACGTGGTCTGTGATGGTCGTCGCGGCGGCACTTCAGTGGCTGGGCTGGCCGGCTCTCTTCAAGACGCTTCTCGCCTATGGACTTGCGAGTCGCATCCCTGTCGTCAGCGTGATGTTCCTGGCGATGTTGGGGCGCTGGGGTACGCACTACGACTACAGGAACATGCTGGAGATGCCCTTCTGGCCGAAGTTCCTGTGGATGGGCTTCCTCACCGGCTCAGTGGCAGGCGGCGTTGCTGCCGTACTCCGTCGGCACACGGTGCGGAACACCGGCTGATACCGGTGGCGAGCTTCCGGTGACGCCGTCCCCCGCCTGCGGGGGAGAAAGGCATCTCAGCGCAGACCCTCCAGAACCTTCTCCGCGATTCGCCTCTGCACGTCTCTGTCGTCCGGCAGGGACACCTGGATCGTCACGTTTCCCCACCGCACGTTGAGGGTGCCGTTGACGCGCGCCCAGATCGCCTCGTCTCCGAGGCCCGCGATCTCCTCGACGGGGGCGCCCTTGGTCGCATCCCCGGCGTCGGGAAGAACCGCACGAGCCACCCCCAGGTGGTCGCGGAAGACCGCCATCTCGTGGGCCGCCTCCTCCACGCTGTCGTCGAGCCTCAGGGAGAAGGTCACGTACGTGCCGGGATGCTCCTTGTCCTCGAAGCTGCAGCTGCGGAGCTTCTCGTAGAGGTCGCTGCTGTGATCCGTGATCGAGGCCGCGGGGACGCCCAGGAGGCCCGCCGCCGTCTCCGCGGTGAAGCCGGCGCAGGCCTTGACCTTCTCCGCCGCGACCAGTCCGGTCGTGGCCGGCTCCGTGCCCGCGCCCGACGAGCCTCCCCCGGATCCCGAAGTGCAGCTGCCCAGCGCCACGACCGCGACCAGGCCGGGCAGCCACCCACGCCGCACCTGTCGGACGAGCCGACGCTTCTCGCTCATTGTGTGCCTCCTCCCCCAAAGGACCCCGCGACCCGCCGGCCCCGCAAGGAACGTCGGATTATAGGCCCAGGATCGGCGGCTCCTTGCTGCTCGAGGATGAGGAGGGCGGTCGTGGCGGCGGCCCGATGGGGCCGCCCCCCGGCGGGATGGCGGGGGGCGACGCCCGCGAGTCGATGGGGGCGATCTTCGAGCCGGCCGAGGAGCTCGCGGTGATCCAGTCCGGTGACGAGATCGTGCTTGACGAGCTGGACGGCTGGACGCGGCGGCTCCACCCGACGGCAGGAAGTACAAGACCGACAACGGCACCTCCGAGATCAAGACATCGTGGAAGGACGGCAAGCTCCGGGCCGAGACGAAGGGCGAACGGAGAGGCGGGGTGGTCGAGACACACCGTTTGCATTTCTACTTGGCGCTAAGCAAAAATGAAGGCGTGAAGCTGCAGGAGATGGCACGCACGATGGGGCGGCGCGGTGGAAGAGCTCGGGCGAGACGGCTCTCCGCCGAGCGGCGACGGCAGATCGCGTCGCTGGGGGGACAGGCTCGCCACCGCTCCCTGCAGGCGGCGCGGCGGATCGCCGACAACCTCGCGTACGCGGCGGCCGCTCTCGAGCTACGCGGGGGGCCTCCGAAGGTCCGCCGCATGAAGACGTTCAACGGGCGCCTGCCCGGACTCTATCGGGATGGGTCGTGACGTGAAGGAGGGGCCCACCCACCTCGAGGACGTCGGGAACGTGGTCGAGGCGCTCGACAGCCTCGGCCTCGAGCCGGTTCTCGTGGGCGGCATGGCCCTGGTGGTGCTCGGGTCGCGCCGGGTGACCCGCGATTTCGACCTCGTCGTCGCCCGCTCGGACGCCACTCTCGGCCCGCTTCTCGGTGTGCTCTACGATCGCGGCTTCGAGCTCGCCTCCCGGGTCGACGCAGCGGGAGAGGTGACGGCCACGATCGACAACCGCCGCGTGGCCGTCGCCCGGCTCCGCCTGGACGCCCCATCCAGTGTGCACTTCCTGAATCCGGTGACGGGACTCCGCATCGACCTCCTCTTCGACTTTCCCCTCCCGGCCGCCACGCTCGCCAGGCACGCGACTACCCTGAAGGTGCGCTCCGCCACCCTGCGAATTGCCTCGGAGGCCGATCTGCTGCGCCTCAAGAAGATCGCGCGGGCTCACCGCTCTTCACCGGGAGACGCGGAGGACATCGCGTTTCTGGAGGCCCGCCACGCGAAGAGGAGGTAACCGCCGACCCCCGCAGGGTGCGGTTGGTGGGAACGGGCGCCAGAACCGCCGAGCCACTCGTTGCGAGGCAGTTGCCCAGCAGGTCGAGGCGGCCGGCCGTCCTCAGGCGGCCAGACTCAGCGGCGTCGGCGCAGGGCGAGGGTGCCCAGGCCCACGGTGAGGAGCAGCAGGGTGCCGGGCTCGGGCACGGGCGACGACGGGGACTCGGCCAGCTGCTCGACCAGGAGCCCGGTGGGGTTGCCGTAGGACTGGCCCGGTTGGCCCTGCCAGTTGATGACGTGGAAGTCGATGACGTTCAGTCCGGACACGAAGTCCTCGGTGAGGAGGAACGGGCTGCGCACGAACCCCGCCGTCTGGAAGCCCGAATAGACGCCGTTCACCCAGATCCGGGCCTCGTTGTCGGCGGCAAACATCCCCTCGATCCGGGTGCCGATCGGGCTGCCGACGATGTCGAACTCCGTGCGGTAGACGTAGGCGTACGCCCAGTCATTGCTCCAGGGATCGCTGAGGGTGCCCGGGGTGGTGCGGGCGTCGGCGTCGATGACGCCGATCCACCGGGCGGGGGGAACGGCCAGCCCCCACTGGACGGGGACGAGCGCCGGGTCGATGATCACCGCGCCCAGGTCTTTCTGTTCGTCACTGAGCAGGGGCGCACTCACCAGCTGGAAATTGGGGTCCGCCATGCCGACGGTCCCCAGACCGGTGCCGGCCGGGAGCCCGATCACGGTGGCCGAAGCCGCTTCAGGTGTCAGGAGGCCCACGAGCACGCCAACGGCCAGTCGCGCTGCGTTTCGTTTCATTCCACTCCCCTCCGCGGCGCCGGAGTCGGCACACGCACCCCACCCCATTCTATGCAGAAAGGGAGTGATCGAGGAGCGGCTACTTCTCGTCGAGGGGCGGGTCCGGGGCCCCGCCGGCCGCCGCCGGTCGATAGACCGCTCGCGTCCCGGCCTTCACCCGGCGCCGGGCGCGGCGCGGGTCGGTCTTCTTGTCGCTTCGACGCGGGAAACGCAGGCGGCCCGCCTCGAGCTCCTCGGGGTGGATCCGGTTCATCCCCCCGAAGAAGAAGGCGAAGGCGAACCCCGCCACCACCGAGACGAGACACCAGACGACGAAGAACAGCGCCACAGTCGTCCACGTCATGGGGTCACCTCCCCGGGGAGGAGGCCACTCGCGAGTGTCTTCAGATCGGCCATCACCTTCTCCGACCCACCTGGCTGCAAACGCGGAGCCAACTCCGCTCGGGCTCGGTGAAGAGGATCTCGCGTGACCGAAATCCGGCCGTCTTCTCTCGGCGCCGTGGTCGTGGCGCCTTGAACGAAGACTCGATGAATCAATAGCTTACGCCTTCTCGCGAGTCGGCGGCCCGCCCGGCACGGGCCCTGCAAATGCGGGAGGCGATGTCGGAATCGTCCCCACTTGCGCCGCCGCTGGTCAGCGATCCGAGTCCGGGGTCCGGACACGACCCGGTCGATGACGCCGCCGAGACGGGGCCGATCTCGGGGACCCCGCCGTCGATGCCGACCGAGCGGATCGGCAAGTACGAGGTCGTGTCGCTCCTGGGCCGGGGGGGGATGGGCGCGGTCTTCCAGGCCTTCGACCCGGTCCTCGAGCGCGAGGTCGCGGTCAAGGTGATGCTCCCCCAGATCGCCGAGGACCCCGAGCAGAAGCAGCGCTTCGAGCGGGAGGCCCGGGCCGTCGCCCGCCTCACCCACGGCAACGTGGTGACGGTGTTCGACCTGGGGTACCACACCGACGGCGCTCCCTACATCGTCATGGAGCTGCTGAAGGGACAGGACCTGCTGCAGCTCATGCACCAGGAGCCGCCGCTCCCGCTGTCGCAGAAGATCTCGATCGTGATCCAGGTCCTGGACGGGCTGGGTAACGCCCACAAGTTCGGGATCGTGCACCGCGACATCAAGCCCGCCAACGTCTCGATCACCGAGGACGGTACCGCGAAGATCATGGACTTCGGGATCGCCCACCTCGCCTCGGCGTCGGCCACCGCGGACGGCTCGATCCTCGGGACGGCGGGCTACATGTCTCCCGAGCAGGCCCGCGGCGAGCCGGTGGACGGGCGGAGCGACCTGTTCAGCGTGGGCTCGCTGCTGTGCGAGCTGGTCACCGGCAAGCGGCCCTTCGAGGCCGAGACCATCATGGCCACGCTGTACGCCATCGACCACTACGAGCCCAAGATCGAGCTGCCGGCGGACCCGGAGCACGAGCGGCTGCGTCCCCTCCTGGAGAAGGCCCTCACCAAGGACCGGGACGGGCGGTACCAGACGAGCGCCGAGTTCGCCGCGGCGCTGGCCGCCTGCCTCGACGACTCGGGGGTGCTCGCGGGCCGGGGCAAGGGGCTTCCCGCGGCGAACAGCGACCCGGGGCTCTCGACTCCGAAGACCGGCCCGGACGCGACGTGCACGGTGGGGGACTACTCGTCGTCCTCCCGGGTGGCGGTCCGGCCCGCGGCGAAGCCGACCAGCAAGCCCGCCGACCCCAGCAAGCTCTTCCGGCTTCTGCGGGAGATCTACGTCGGGGGGAAGTCGGGCCACCTGCACTTCACCGCCGGCCGCAGCTGCCGCAGCCTGCGGATCATCAAGGGGCAGATCCTCTACGGAACCAGCGACGCCGACGGCGAGCACCTGGGTGACCTCCTGGTCCGCTACGGGATGCTCACCGAGGAGGACCGGGAGAAGGCGGTCGAAACCGTCCTGAAGGAGCGGCGCCGCCTCGGCGAGGTCCTGGTGGGCGACGGGCTGCTGGAGAAGGAGCGCCTGGAGGAGGCCATCGGCCTCCACGTGCGGGAGATCCTCTTCACCATGCTCGAGGGCCCGGCGGGCTCGCACTCCTTCGAGGAGACGGCGGAGACCGCCCGGGACCTGACGGCGGTCTGCACCCTCTCGACCGGCGAGGTGATCCTCGAGGCGACGCGGTACGTGCAGGACCCGGCGCTGGTGCGGACGGTCCTCGGCGACACCGAGCGGAAGCTCGCCCTGTCCTCCGATCCGATGCTCCGCGCCCAGAAGATCACCCTCACCCCGACCGACGGCTTCGTCATGTCGCGGGTGGACGGGACGCTGAGCGCCCGCGACGTCATCAGCCTCAGCCCGGTCCCCACCGAGGACACCGAGCGGAGCCTCTTCGGGCTGCTGTGCACCGGGGTCATCGACTACCAGGAGCCGATGCCGCGCCACCGGACGAGCCCCCCGGGCACCAACGGGCGGTCCCGGGCGACCACGAGCAGCACGAAGCCGGTGACCACCGGGACGAGGCCGCACGTGATCCCCTCCCCGCGGCCGGCGACGACTCCGCCGCGGTCGGCGGCCGCGACGGCGGCCGATCCGGCGTCCCCGCCGATGCCCACGCCCGTTCCCACGCCGACGTCGACGTCGAGGGCGACACCGGCGCCCACAACCACGCCGCCGGCGGCATCCCCGAAGGTGGACACGGCCCGCGTTCGGGCCGCGGAGCGGGATTCCCAGGAGCTGCGGCAGCTCATTCTCGAGACGCACGCGCGGCTGAAGCAGGACCACTTCGAGGTCCTGGGCCTCGAGCGGTCCGCCCGCGAGGACGACGTGAGAGCGGCCTACGCGCGCTTCGCCCGGGTGCTGCATCCGGACGCCCGCCGTCCGCCCGAGCTCGCCGACGTGGAGGAGAAGAGGGAAGAGGTCTTCCTCCGCGTGACCGCGGCCTACGAGACCCTGAAGGACCCGGAAGCGCGGCAGAAGTACGAGGTCGCCTTCGAGCCCTCGAAGCTGAGGACGCCGGAGACGCCGACGCCGGCGCCGGAGCGCCCGGCGGCCCACGGCGAAGTGCGGTCTCCCCATCCGCCGCCCCCTCCGCTCCCACCCGGGCCGGCACACTCCGGCTTCGACCCTGCCGTCACTCTCCAGAAGGCCGAGGCCCGGTTCGCAGAGGAAGACTACTGGGACGTGATCCAGAAGGTGGAGCCCCTCCTCCCCCAGGTCCAGGGTCCCCTGCGGACGCGAGGCGTGCTGCTTCTCGCGCGGGCGTACATGAAGAACCCCCACTGGCAGAAGCGAGCCGAAGAAGCGCTCCTCCGCCTTCTCGAGGACGACCCCGGGTGCACGCCGGCCTACCTGTTCCTCGGGCAGATCTACGCCGGGCAGGAGCTGACCAGCCGGGCCCGGACCATGTACCGGAAGGTCGTGGAGCTGGAGCCCGATCACCAGGCCGCCCGAGCCGAGCTGCGGAAGCTGGAGCCGCCGGTGGAAGCGGAGCCCGAGGAGAGCGGCGGGACCCTGAAGCGCTGGTTCAAGGGGCGGCGCGGCGACTGAGGGCGGCGTAGGCGGGTCGCGTGCTCGAACGACGAAGCTCCAGCTCATGGGATGCCCTCGCACGCTGGGGTCAGGTCTGTTGAGGGGAATGGGGCGGGTG
>JAJDNS010000005.1 GCA_022340585.1 Acidobacteriota bacterium | reverse complement strand
GCGTCAGGACGAGGTCTTTCATCGCACTCCCTCCGCCGAAGCGGCCGTCCGCATTCTACCTGCCGGGAGGGCTCAGCTCTCGGGGACGCCCGCCTGGCTCCGGAACTCGGCGAACCAGCTCTGGACGAGGGTGAGGTTCGGGACCGCCGTCCCCTGATCCGGCACCTCGCGCACCGCAACGAAGCCGCTCCCGTCGGGGGCCACGTCGTAGCCCGAGTCGAGGTGCAGCTTGTCGGTCTCGCCCGAGACCACCAGTCGCGGCGTCCCGAGTTGCGGTGTGGGCCCCAGGGTCAGGGTGACCTCCATGACCTCGGATCCACGAGTGTAGAAGAGACGGTCTCCGGCCCGGGAGAAGCGCGGGTGGTCGCCGCCCTCCGTCGACACCTGCCACACGCCTTCGCCCTCGGGGTAGGGGCGGAGGAAGAGGCCCGGCCGTCCGCCCCTCTCGACGACGAAGGCCACGTAGCGCCCGTCCGGCGAGAAGGCCGAGCGCGTGGCGTGGCCGCCTTCGACGAGGAAGGCCGTGGGCTCCTCGCTTCCGTCCAGCGGCGCGCGGTAGAGGTCGCCCTGGGTCTCCGGGTTGATCCTCTGGAACAGCATCTGCCGGCCGTCGGGCGACACTGCGGGGTAGGCGCCCGCACCGAGAAGCACGCCGGAGCCGCCGCCGTCCCGACCCCGCCGTGACCCGACGTGCTCCCGGCCTGTCCCCGCACCGATTCCTTCACGAACAGCAGGTGTCCGCTCGGCGACTGCGACAGGTCGGGGGCCGAGCCCGGCAGCGCTTCACCCGTCCAGGCCTTGGCCAGGCCGAAATCGAGGACCTTCACCGTACCGTCGTCGGAGACCTTGACGTTGGCCGGCTTCAGGTCCCGGTGGACGATCCCCTTCTCGTGGGCCTCCTCCAGGGCCTCGGCCACCTGGCGCGCGATGACGACGGCCTCGTCCAACGGGATCGGGCCCCGCTCGAGCCGCTGCTTGAGGTCCTCGCCCTCGGCCAGCTCCATGACGAGGACGCTCCGACCCTCGCTCTCCTCGAGGCCGTGGAGCGCCGCCACGTGGGGGTGGTTCAGCGCGGCCTGGAGCCTGGCCTCTCGCTCGAAGCGGGCCAGGCGCTCCGGGTCCTCGGTGAAGGCGGAGGGCAGCACCTTGAGGGCGACGTCCCGGTCGAGACGCGTGTCGCGTGCCCGGTAGACCTCGCCCATTCCCCCCGCGCCCAGTGGCGACAGGATCTCGTACTCGCCCACAAGTTGCCCGGCCGACAGGCTCAACGGCTTCTCCTGTTGAAGGTGAACTCGGGGATTGTAACCGGGGCGGGCCGGGCGCGCTCGGCTACTGGACGTAGCCCAGCGACTCCAGCCGCTCGCGCAGCTCCGGCGAGACGGGGGCCTCCACCGGTCCGATGGCCGGGCCCTCGGTGATCAGCTCGACCTTGATCCGGCGGAGCTTCTCGGCGACCCCGGCGTTCTCCGCGGCCACGTCCCGCGTCTCGCCGGGGTCGTGGGTGAGGTCGTAGAGCTTCCGGCCGATCCTCTTCCACTCCGGCGTGCGCAGCGACGTTGCCCCCTCGTCGAGGGCGCTCAGGGCGTACGGAGACGGGGGCGGTCCCCCGGCGGCGAAGTGGGTGAGATTCGCGCCCTGGAAGACGGCCGGCCGCTCCAGTCCCACCGCGGCGACGATCGTCGGCGCCACGTCGAGCAGGCGCACCTGCTCGTCGAGCGTCTCACCCGCGTGCCAGGCGTCGGGGTACTTCACGAGGAGGGGGACGCGCAGGAGCTCGTCGAAGAGGGTGTGGCTGTGCCAGCCCACGATCCCGTGCTCGCCGAACTCCTCGCCGTGATCGGAGGTGAAGACGATGAGGGACTTCTCGTACAGCCCGAGGTGTCGCAGGCCCTCGATCAGGACCGCGAAGGCGGTGTCGACCGAGTGGAGCTCGGCCTCGTAGGTGCTTTCGATGTGGCGCAGGTCCTCGGGGCCGATGGGGGTCCGTCCCGCGTTGATGCCGTTCAGGAGGTCGATGGAGATCTGGGAGGGCAACGGGCCGCTGTAGCTCGCCTCCACCGCCGCGAGGTCCTCCGGGGATGGCGTGTACGGGTGGTGGATCTCGTACGTGTGCAGGAACAGGAAGAAGCGCGACGGCTGCTTCTCGACGAGCCAGGCCAGGGCCCGGTCCACGGTCGGGCGAAAACGATCGCTGAAGGCCTCCTCGCCCGGAGGCTGGTCCGGCTGGTGGCCCGGCGTCTCGTAGATCTCGAAGCCCTGCCCGACCCCGAACGCGGCGTCGAGCTGGCCGCCCCCGTGGAAGGCGGCGGTGGCGAAGCCCGCGTCCCGGAGAACCTCGGCCAGGGTCAGGTGGTCGGGGGCGAGGGCCAGCCTCCGGGTCCGGGACGCCCCGTGGTGGTGGGGGATGAGGGAGGTGAACAGCGACGCGTGGGACGAGAGAGTCGACGGCGCCTGGGCGATGGTGAGCTCGAACAGGACCGCGTCCCGGCGAAAGGCGTCGATCGAAGGGGTGACCGAGGGCTCGTGCCCGTAGCAGCCGAGCCGGTCGGCACGCAGGGTGTCGATGGAGACGAGGACGACGCTCGGGGCCGTCTCCGGCTCCTCGGTCGGCTGGCCCCTCCCGCAGGCGACGGCGAGCACCGCCAGGAGAATCAGGAACGCTCGCATACCTCTCATGGTACGGCGATTCCCGCCGCGCGGGGGGGCGAGGCCCGTCGACGCGCTCCCGGGGACTACTTCAGGACCGTCCCGCGGAGGATCGTCACCGCCACCATCATGTAGATCACCAGGCCCGAGACGTCCATGAGGGTGGCGACCATGGGCGAGCTGACCGTGGCCGGGTCTAGGCCCAGCTTCTGGAGGACGAGGGGCAGCATGGCCCCGAGCAGCACCGCCCACAGGACGATGGCCAGGATGGCCAGCCCCACCGATGTCGCCACCAGGACGGGGTGGGCGGTCGCCGCCACTCCCAGGGAGTACCAGAAGAGGACGGCCAGGAAACCGAACCCACCCAGACCGAGGCCGAGAGAGAGTCCGACCAGGAGCTCTCGGTGGACGACGAGGAGCCAGTCGCCGGGACTCAGCTCCTGCAGGGCCAGCGCGCGGATGAGGAGGGTGGCGGCCTGGCCACCGGTGTTGCCGCCCGTGGAGATGATCATCGGGATGAACAGCGCGACCACCGCCGCCAGCTGCATCTCGAAGTGCCCGAGCACCGCCACCGTTGCCATCTGCCCGATGAAGAGGAGGAGGAGCCAGGGCCCCCGCTTCAGCACCATGTCGATCACGCTGGCCCGCATGTAGGGCTCCTCGAGGGCCTCCATGCCGGCCAGCTTCTGGATGTCCTCGGTCGCCTCCTCCTCCGCCACGTCGGCCACGTCGTCGGCGGTCACGATCCCCACCAGGACGCCCTGGCTGTCCACCACCGGCAAGGCGAACCGGTCGTAGCGGGCGATCTGACGCACCGCCTCCTCCCGGTCGTCGAAGGCGGACAGAGCCTCGAAGCGGTGGTCCATCACCGATTCCACCGTCTCGTCGGGGTCCGCCAGGAGGATCCTGCGGATCCGGATGTCGTCGATGAGACGGCCCGCGGAGTCGGTGACGTAGACGTACCAGATGGTCTCGGCGTCGCTCCCGAACTGGCGGATCTGCCGCAGCACTCGCTCCATCGTCCAGTCTGGTTTGACGCGGACGTAGTCGGGGGTCATCAGGCGGCCCACGCTGTCCGCCGGGTAGCCGAGGATGGC
Source organism: Acidobacteriota bacterium (assembly GCA_022340585.1). Classification (GTDB taxonomy): domain Bacteria; phylum Acidobacteriota; class Vicinamibacteria; order Fen-336; family Fen-336; genus JAJDNS01. The sequence continues at coordinate 3,602 of JAJDNS010000005.1, read as the reverse complement.
CTGGGTCTCACGGCGGTCCGCGGGCTTGAGCGCCGCCAGAAGGCGTCGCGCGACCTTCGGGGGGAGCTCGTCGATGAGCTCCGCCCGGTCGTCCGGGTCCATGGCCTCGACGATCGGCTGAGCCCCGGCTCCAAGCTCCTCGATCAGGTGCTCCTGGCGGTCGGGCTCGAGCTCGGCGAAGGCCTCGCCGGCGTGGTCCCGGGGCAGGAGACGGAAGGCGAGGGCCGCCTGCTCCGGCTCGAGGAGCGACAGGGTGTCGGCGACGTCGGCGGGGGCCACGTCACGCAGGGCGGCCCGGACGTCCCAGAACTTCCTCTCTCGTAACAGGGACTCGATGTGCTCCTGGAGCTGCTCGGCGGTGGGGTTCACGGGGCGATCCTCGACCCACCGGGGAGCGCACCGGCGGTCCGGTGGTGGGCGTGCGTCCGGGGCAGGCTCGGTGTCATCGGAATCACCCAGGGCGAGAGAGGCGCCCGCAGTCTACGACGGCCCCCGGCTCCGCGACAAGGCCGGGCCGCGGGGCCGAACGATACAATGTCACCCGCCGTCGGCGCGACCCGACGATGGGATGCGGAAGGGGGAGTGGACATGAGTGGTAGCGCACCGCCGGCTCGCGACCGGCCGGCCGGCTGGGCCGAGCGGGCCGGCGCCTGGCTCAGCGAAGAGGCCCTCACCTGGCTCCTGATCATCCTCTTCGCAGACATGTTCGTGCTCCCGTCCCTGGGCTCCGGCCTGGGCACCCTGGCCCTGAATATTGCCTTCACCGCCTTGCTCTTCACCGGTCTGGCCACGGTGGCCTCTCGGGGGATCGCCTTCTTCGCCGTCGGCGTCCTCGCGGCCAGCGCCGTCGTCCTGAGGTGGATGGGACCCGATCCCGATCTCCCCGGGACCCCCGTCGTGGCTGCCTTCGCGGCGGTCGTCGTCGTCGGCATCCTCACGCTCCTGGTCCTGCTGCGAACGCTGAGCCCTGGTCCCATCACCCGCCGACGGATCGAGGGGGCGATTGCCTCCTATCTCCTGATCGGCATGACCTTCGCCCTCGCCTTCGAGCTGTTGGAGCTGCTGAGGCCCGGGTCGCTGCACTTCGACGCGGACGTCCCGGAGCTCACCGAGCAGGCCGTCGGCTACTTCAGCGCCGTGACCCTGACCACCGTGGGCTACGGGGACGTGACCCCGGTGACCCCCCTGGCCCGCCGGCTCGCCATACTCGAGGGCATCATCGGCCAGCTCTACCCGGCGATCATCATCGGGTGGATGGTCTCGTCGATGAAGCGACGCGGCGACTGATCGGCCGGTCCCGCGGGCCCGGCGTCAGCTCAGCTCGTCCTTGAACGCGCGGATGGTCTCCCAGGCCAGCGGCCGTCCCTCCTCGTGCTTGAAGAAGACGAAGGCCCGCTCCCAGGGCTGGGCGCGGACGCGGTCGGCCCACGGCCGGAGCTCTTCCGCCGTGTAGTCGCAGCGGCGCAGGCGCAGGTAGCCCCAGGCGGCGGTGGGTACGATGGGAGCGCCGTTCTCCCCCGCGTCCTCGGTGTCGGCGCAGACGAGGGCGCAGTTGCGCTCCCGGAGAGCGGCGTGGACCTCGGCGTCGGACCACGTCTGGTGGCGGAATTCGAAGGCAAACCGGGGTCCGTCGGGGAGGAGGGCGAGGAAGTCACGCAGGCGGTCCACGTCCTTCTTGAGGTGCGGGGGGAGCTGGAACAGGACGGGCCCCAGCCGGTCGCCCAGGGTGGCGGCGGCCTCGAGGAGGTACGCGAGGGGCTCGCTGGCGTCCTTGAGGCGCTTGCGGTGGGTGATCTGCTGGGACGCCTTCAGGACGAAGAGGAAGTCGGGCGGGACCTGCTCCGCCCAGCCCTCGAGCATCGACGCCCTGGGCATCCGGTAGAAGGTGTTGTTGACCTCCACCGCGGAGAACCGCTCGCCGTAGTAGCGGAGCATGTCCGCGCTCTTGATGTCCGCGGGGTAGAAGCTGCCCTTCCACTCCTTGTAGCTGAACCCACTGGTGCCGACGCGAACCTGCATCCGTTCTCCCGGGGACCGAACCGGCCTGCGGCCGGACGCCTTGGCAGGAGCGCCGCCTCGTCCGGACGGGCGGGGCGGTTCTGACCGAGAATAGCAGCATGGAAGAGCCGCGAGCCAGGGGCCAGTCCCTCTGGTTGATGCCGGACGGCCCCGCCCGCGATCATCTCCGCGGTCTGATCGAGCGTCTGGCCGACCGCCTCGGCACCGCCCCGTTCGCCCCTCACGTGACGCTGCTCCCGGGGCTGTCCGGACCCGAGAGCGAGGTGCTCGATCGGGCCCGGGTCGTCGCCTCCGAGCTCCGACCGCTGCCCCTCGCCTTCTCCGGGGCCCACGGCACGGACGCGCACTTCCGGTGTCTGTTCTTTCGCGTCGTGTTCACGTCGGCCCTCTGGGACGCCTACGCCCTCGCGGCCCGCCACTTTGGCCGCGAGCCCGCGGAGACCTTCGATCCCCACCTGAGTCTCGTGTACGGGTCGCTGGCGTCCGGGCCGAGGGCCGACCTCGCTCGTGAGCTGTCGCCCCAGCTACCGGGACCGCTCACCGCGAGCCACCTCCACGTGTGGCGGACGGAAGGGCCGGTGAGGGACTGGCGCGAGCTGTCCGCGCTGGCGCTGGGCTCGACCAGCGACATTCAAGAGGAGTGATGATGGGTACGACCGACCTGACGCACAGGGCCGCCCCGGTCGAGATGACGCCGGAGAGCTTCCGGGAGGCCGGTCACCGGCTCGTCGACGAGATCGCGTCCTTCCTCGACTCGCTTCCCCGACGCCCGGTGGCCCGGGACGAGAGCCCCCGTGACGTGCGATCCCTCCTGCCGCCCGCGCTGCCGGAGACGGGGACGGACGCCGCGACGCTCCTCGCGGAGACGGCCCCCCTGGTCTTCGATCACTCCGCATTCAACGGCCACCCCCGGTTCTTCGGCTACATCACGTCCTCGGCGGCCCCCATCGGGGCCCTGGCCGACCTGCTGGCGGCTTCCGTGAACCCGAACGTGGGGGCGTGGCCGCTGTCTCCCGTGGCCTCCGAGATCGAGGCCCAGAGCGTCCGGTGGATCGCAGAGCTGCTGGCAATGCCGGCCGGGACCGAGGGCCTCCTCGTGAGCGGGGGCAACATGGCGAACTTCGCCTGCTTCCTCGCCGCGCGCCGGGCGAGGGGTGGGGAGGCGTTGCGGGAGGAGGGGCTCCCCCGCGACTCGGGGCGGCTGCTCGTCTACGCCTCGACCGAGACCCACACCTGGATCCAGAAGGCCGCCGACCTGTTCGGCCACGGGACCGAGTGCATCCGCTGGGTCCCGGTCCGGCCGGACCTGACCATGGACGTCGAGGCCCTCCTCGGACGACTCGACGAGGACCGCGCCGAGGGACACCGGCCCTTTCTTCTCGTCGGCAACGCGGGAACGGTGAGCACGGGCGCGGTGGACCCGCTGCCGCGCCTGGCGGCCATCGCCCGGGAGAACGATCTCTGGTTCCACGTCGACGGCGCCTACGGGGCGCTGGCCGTCCTGAGCGAAGAGGCCCCCGGCGACCTCGCCGGGCTGGCCGAGGCCGACTCCGTGGCCATGGACCCCCACAAGTGGCTCTACA
>JAJDNS010000164.1 GCA_022340585.1 Acidobacteriota bacterium | reverse complement strand
CCAAAGAAGGCCAGCCGCGCCTGCAGGTGCCGCCTCTCCTCCTCCTTTCCGGGCGCGCTTCCGCCCAGCCGTGCTCCGCGTGTCGTGGAGGCGGGGAGGCTCATGCGGGATTCATACACCCTGGAAACGACCGCGGCAAACAGCCGGCGGCTTGCCGCTTCGGGCGTGGAGGAGGCAAGATGACTCAAGTTCGTTCTCACTCACCGGGTGCATACCATGACCTCCACCAACCCGTTCGCGCGCTACGTGCGCTGGCTGCACACGCAGTGGCCAGCGGGCACGGTCGAGAGGATGCCCGAGGTCCGGCCCGACGGCTCGACCGCGGTGCCGGGGCTCTTCGTGGTCGGGGATCTCACCGGGGTGCCCCTCCTCAAGTTCTCCTCGGACAGCGGGGCGCGGGCGGTGCAGACGATCGTCGCCGACCCCGCGTTCGAACGGCGAACGGTGGAGAGCGGGACCCTCGACCTCGCCATCGTCGGCGCCGGTGTCTCGGGCATGGCGGCGGCGCTGGAGGCGCGGAAGCGGGGGCTCTCCTTCGTGATCCTCGAGGCCGTGGAGCCCTTCTCGACCGTCGTCAACTTCCCGAGGGGCAAGCCCATCTACACGTACCCCACCGACATGGTCCCGGTCGGGGACCTGCAGTTCACGGAGCGCTCTTCGGTCAAGGAGGGGCTGCTCGACGAGCTGCGTGAGGAGGCGGCCGCGGCGGGTATCGAGCCGCGGACGGCCCGAGCCGAGCGCGTCGCGCGAACCGGGGGTCTTCTCGAGGTGTCGCTGGCGGACGGCGAGACCCTCCGTGCCCGCCGGGTGATCGTGGGCATCGGCCGATCCGGGAACTTCCGGACGCTCGGGGTCCCGGGGGAGGAGCTGGACAAGGTCTCCAACCGCCTCCACGACCCGAAGGACTACTGCGGGCAACAGGTCCTCGTGGTCGGGGGCGGCGACTCGGCCCTCGAGACCGCCATCGCCCTCGGCGCCTGTGGCGCTCACGTCACCCTCTCCTACCGCAAGCTCGAGCTCAGCCGGCCCAAGCCCGAGAACGTGGAGAAGCTCCGGGCGCTGAGCGCGGACCCGATGGCCGAGGTCGCGGTGGAGAAGCCCTCCTCGGAGCGCGTGACGACCGCGGCCGGGGGGTTCCTGGGCCAGCACCGCAAGGCGGGAACCGTCCGCCTGATGCTCGGCAGCAGGGTGAAGGAGATCCGGGAGACGGAGGTCGTGGTCACCGACAGCCAGGGCCGCGAGGAGTCCCTGGCCAACGACGCGGTCTTCACCATGATCGGGCGCGAGGCGCCGCTGGGATTCTTCCGCCGGTCCGGGGTGCCGATCCGTGGCGAGATGACCGCCGGCGGGTGGGCCGCTCTCGGGGCCTTCCTCCTGTTCTGCACGTGGCTCTACCACTGGAAGGGGGGCAAGGCCATCCCCTTCCTGGGCAAGCTCCCGGACTGGCTGAACCCGGGCCCGGCCGGGTGGTGGGCCGCCCTTGCCGAGGTCGGGGACGCGCTCGGCCACGCTCTCGGCGATCCCCAGACGCTCCTGGGCACGCTCCGGATCTCGGCCTCGGGGCCGTCGTTCTACTACACCCTGGCCTACTCGCTTCTCGTGCTCATCTTCGGGATCCGGCGGATCCGGCGCCGGAGGACGCCCTACGTCAGGGTGCAGACCCTGACCCTCATGGCCGTCCAGTGGCTGCCGCTCTTCCTCCTCCCCGAGATCCTCCTGCCCTGGCTCGGGCACAACGGCTGGCTCGACGGCGGGCTCGTCGGCGCGGTCACCGACGCCCTCTTCCCCGCCGTGGGCTACGGTCACGGACGCGAGTACTGGCGGGCCTACGGGCTGATCCTGGCCTGGCCCCTCAACGTCTACAACTGGTTCACCGCCCAGCCCCTCTGGGGCTGGCTGGTCATCGGCATCGCGCAGACGTTCGTGCTCATCCCCGGGCTCGTCTACTTCTGGGGCAAGGGGGCCTACTGCGGCTGGATCTGCTCCTGCGGCGCTCTCGCCGAGACCCTGGGCGACCGGCAGCGGCACAAGATGCCCCACGGCCCGGGGTGGAACCGCGTCAACCTGGTGGGGCAGGTCATCCTCGCCGTGGTCACGGCGCTGATGATCCTGCGGATCGCGGCCTGGGTCTGGCCGGAGTCGGAGGCGGGACGGGTCTTCTCTGCCGGCTTCGCGGACTACGCCTGGTTCGTCGACCTCTTCCTGGCCGGCGTCATCGGCTATGGCGTCTACTTCTGGTACTCGGGGCGGGTGTGGTGTCGCTTCGCCTGCCCCCTGGCCGCCCTCATGCACCTCTACGCCCGCTTCTCGCGCTTCCGCATCCTCGCGGACAAGAAGAAGTGCATCTCGTGCAACGTGTGCACCAGCGTCTGCCACCAGGGCATCGACGTCATGAACTTCGCCAACAAGGGCCTGCCCATGGAGGACCCGGAGTGCGTGCGCTGCTCGGCCTGCGTCCAGGGCTGCCCGACGGGGGTGTTGAGCTTCGGCCAGGTCGACCGAAGATCGGGCGAGGTCCTGTGGACCGACCCGCCGTGGCTCGCCGCCTCGAACGTGAGACGGGTGGAGCTGAGAGTCAGACAGCACTGAGGACTGAACCGCCTGCGGGTCCGACCAGGGCGAGCGGTGAGCAGGAGTTGACGAGAAGTCGGGGTTCGGCCTACCTTCTAGTCATTCCGTCCCAGAGAGTACGAGGCGCGGGCTGCATTCCGGGGCGAGGCGGTGGCTCTGCCGGGCGTCACGCATCCGTGGGGGAGGAGAACGCGATGAAGACCGTCAAGCACATCCTGGAAGCCAAGGGCTCCGACGAGGTCCACACCGTCGGGCCCGACGACAGCGTCCTGAATGCCCTCGAGAGGATGGCGGAGAAGGGGGTCGGGGCCCTGGTCATCACCGAGGCCTCGGGCCAGATCGTGGGGCTCCTCTCCGAGCGCGACTACGCTCGCAAGGTGGTCCTCCTGGGACGCGTCTCCAAGGACACCCCGGCGCGGGACATCATGACCACCGAGGTCGTGTGCGTGGCCCCCGAGCAATCGGTCGACATCTGCATGGGGCTCATGACCCAGAAGCACATCCGCCACCTGCCGGTGGTGTCAGAGGGCCGGCTGGTGGGAATCGTGTCCATCGGCGACGTGGTGAAGGCGGTCATCGACGACCAGCAGTTCGCCATCGACGAGCTGCAGCACTACATCATGGGTGAGCGATAGCCCGCTACAGCACCTTCCGGATCATCCGTCCCAGCTTGCGGGCCTTGGCCTCCTCGACCGAGATGAGCTCGTCGAGCTGCTCCTGCCTCTCGATCCAGGTCGTGTTCGCCATGAGGCCCATGAAGTCGGGGTAGTAGACGAGGCTCCAGGGCCCGACCACGACGTACGAGTTCTCCCCGTCCAGCATGGCGCCCCGGTCGTCCTGGTTCTTCGACCCCACGGTGAGGAAGTAGAGGGCGTCTTTCGCTTCCGGAGGTGGGTCGTCGATGAGGCTGCGGAGGACCGGGCCCGCCGGGCCGAGTGGGCTCCCCTGCTCGAGGAGCGACGCGGGATCGGCGCTCCCCGTGGCAGCTTCATCGATGTACCGCCGCAGCCCGTCCACGAGCGCCGGCATGTCGGCGACGGCGCGCAGAGCCTTTCGTGTGGCGAAGAGCTGGGTCTTCCGGTGCATCTTGGGTCGACCCTCGCGCGTCCCCTTGGCAATGTGCCGGGGCTCGTATCCCTGCGCTTCCAGCTCGTCCGCCTGCTCGCCGAGGAGGCGGGCCAGGTTGGGCGGCATCGGGAACTCCTCGGGCAGCCAGGGGTGGTCCTTCAGCCTCTGACTCATCTCGCGGAGGGCGGAGACGGCGCTGTCGCTCGGGGCGGCGCGGGTGTAGAGCCCCACGCGCAGGTGGCCACCCTCCGCGGCGATCTCCTCCCCGAGCACCTGGGACGCCTCGAGCATGCGACCGAAGATCTCCCGGGCCCCGGCGAGGACGGGCAGGCCGGCCGCGGGGGCGTTGTCCTGGGACGGGGCCACCGCGTAGACGTGGCAGCCGCGGAGAGCGGCCCCGACGAGCTGGCCGGCCCAGACCGGGCTCGTCCAGATCGAGTCGGGCACCACGATGACGGTGTCCTTCGGGGCCATGGTGTAGAGGATGGCCTGGGCGACGGTGTTTTCCTTGGCCCCGAAGCCCACCTCGTTGTGCACGTTCATGCCGAGAGCGCTGCGACCGCTGTCCTCGAGCTCCTGTACGAGCTCGTCGTAGTTCCCGGGACGCGGCTTCGGGCGCAACCCCCGGGGGATCTCCTCCTCGTCGAAACCCTGTGAGAGCAGGAGCCGACGGGCGGCGTCGCGCAGCCCCAGGAGCGCAGGCCCGGAGGTCAGGATGCCCCGGTCGTCCCATGTCGGGCCCGCGTACTCGGAGCCCACGCCGGTCCCGGTAAAGCAGGCCTCGCCGCGCCGGGGGTCCTGCTCGCTGACGTCGTAGAAGAAGAGCTTGCGGTGGTCGAGCATCAAGCTGTCCGGGGCGAAGGGGAGAAACTGCACGATCTTCGGGGTCCGGAACGACAGATCGGCGGGGAAGGTCACGCTCACGTGGACCTTGACCACGTCGCGGATCCAGCCGTCGCCCCCGTTGCGCTCCGCCTCCGCCTGCAGCCTCTCCGAGCCCGCCACCGCCTGCCGCAGCTCCTCCTGGGCCTTCCGGACCGCCTTCTCCATGTCCTCGTAGCCCTTGCCCAGCTTGAGCTCGTGGTGCATGGGATCCTCGAGCAGGCTCAGGAACAAGCGGCTCCCACTCCCCTCGTAGAAGAACTGGGTGTGGAAGATCATGAAGGTTGGCATGCGGCCGGTCTCGTCGTACCGGCGCACGTGCTCGGCCAGGGTCTCGAGGTATTCGATCGACACCCGATGGGCGATGGAGTCGGGCTCGCCGTTCACCCGGCCCGCGTAGTCGTGGATCCAGAGGACGTGGTAGTCCTGGGCCGCGCGGATGGACCGCACGAGCTCGATGGCGAAGCGGGAGGCCATCGTGGGAAGCACGGTATTGCCCCGGTCGAACCGCCGCCCCAGGGCCCGCTCGATGAGCGCCGCCAGCTCCTCCTCGCTGTCGTGGTCCTCGTCCCGCACGGCGAGGGTGAGGGGCAGCCAGACCATTCGGGTGTCCTCGTCCCAGTGCTCGAGGATGAGCCGGCGCCCCGTCTCGATCAGGTCCACCAGCCGGTCGAAGGTGCCCAGGGCAGCGGCGTGCTGGTCGGCCGAGAAGCCGCCGCGGGCGTCGAGGGCCTGACCGAGGCGCAGGCGCGCCTGCCCCCCCAGCCCGAGCAGGGTGTCCGGGTCCTTGAACTGCCCGAACAGGCGGTCGTAGGGGAGAAGGACGTCGTCGAGAAGGATCTCCCGAGCCTGGTCCGCGACCGCCCGCCCCCGGTCCTCGCCCACTGCGGCCGCGAAGGCCCGGTCGATGGCCTCGTGGTAGTGCCGACTCTCCCGGACGAAGGTGTGTCCTTCTGGATGATCCTCGTCCGTCGCGATGAAGCGGTTCCTGACCTCCTGGAACCGCCTCCGGAAGTCCTCCATCGCCCCCTCGTAGGTCGCGTTGTCCTCATCGGTGAAGAGATTGGCGTTGACGATGAGCCACCGTCCGGCGTGGCGCATGTCTTCCAGGGCGTCAAAGGACTCGGAGGGCAGCGTGCTCGACGAGACCTTGGGACCCTTCGGCAGCTCCACGTGCGTCCGCCGCGGGCGGGTCTCGCCCATGTGGGGCTCGAGGGGAATCTGGAAGCCGACGTTGAACGAATGGCCCCGGGTGGGTATCCACTCGATGCGGAGGTTGCCCCCGTGTCCGAAGAGGCCTCCCCGCCTGAAGTAGGGGTTGAATCCGACGATGAAGTCCGCGCTCTCCATCTGGGCGTTGTAGTCGACGCCCAGGTTCAGGAAGAGCAAGCGGCTGGTGAGGAAGAGGCGCCCCCCCCCGTCCCACTCGCTTCCGGATCCGCCGACGTACCCCTCGGCGGAGACCCCCAGGGCCCCCGAGACCGGCAGGACCAGGTCCTTGTAGATGCCGGCAATGCCGGCCCCCCCGGACTGATCGGTCTCTCGGTTCCAGGTGAACTGCCCGGCCAGGTAGGGCTTGAAGAGGGGCGGCTGCCCCATAGACTTGGCCGCCTCCGGGGGCAATGGCGTCGTCGGCCGGGGCGGGCCCTGGGCCAGTACCGGGCCCGTGGCCAACAGCAGCCCGGCGACGCAGAGCACACAGACTCGCACGAACAACGTCTTCATCACAGTCCCCCCCGGAGATCCGCTCGAAGGATACCACCGGGAAGGGGGCCCCTTGTGTCCCAGCGCAGGAATCGCCGTCTTGTTCCGGGAGGGCGCTTCGGGCCGTTTGACGCCAGCGGTGCGATATCTCCCCCCGCCGGCGGCGAGAGGCGTTATGATGCGCCATCTCAATCGTCGAACCCGGTGCCGTGCCGGCATCGGGGGCATTGCTGCTGGCGCGAAGCCGAGGTTCTCGCCGTCTTCGAGGAGACAAACTCCGGGTCGCTGAGAGGGTTGGCCGGGCGACGGCATCGAACGGCATTTCGATTCCGGCGCGAGGCCACCGGTCCCAATCGAGGGCTGAGACGGGTCGTCAGGCAGGAGGTGTCGCATGAAGAACATCCCCCGCGTACTCAAGTGGATCCTGGGCGGTCTCCTGGCATTCGAGATCGTCTACGTGCTGGCCGGCATCATCCTGGTCCAGAGCGGCCAGGTGGACCGCTGGATCAACAAGAACCCCGAGAAGACCATGGTCACCTTCGACAGCGCGTGGTCCTTCGTCCCCGGCGTGGCGCGGGTGAGCGGTGTTCGGGTGGTGAATCAGGGCCGGGGCAACCAGCTCGAGGTGGTGGTGGACAAGGCGCGGGGGTTCGTCAACCCGCTGGAGCTCCTCAAGAAGCGCGTTCACGTCATGGGCGTCAACGCCGAGGGGGTGGAGTTCCGCTTCCGCAAGCGGCCGAAGACGACGGAGGAGGCGGTGGAGAGGGCCGAGTTCGCTCCTCCGATCGAGGGCATCGAGCTCGAGCCCTGGGACGGTCCCACGAAGGAGGAGGAGGAGCGGGCCAAGGCGGAGAAGAGGGCGGCGGAGGGGAAGCCCCCGAAGAAGGAAGGCGAGGGGATGACCATCGCCTTCACCGGGGCGAAGATCCGTGACGTTCGGGAGGTCTGGATCGACGGCATCAAGATCACTGGCTCGGGCCGGGTGGCGGCCAGCGTGACGATCGGCCCGGGCTCGGACCGGGAGATCTCGATCTGGAGCGCGGACGTGCGGTACCCGGACGCGCAGCTCGAGATCGGGGGGACCACCGTCTCGAAGGACCTGGCCCTCCGGGTCGAGGGGAGCATGGCGCCCTTCTTCACCAAGCAGACGAAGGGCAAGGCGTTGGTGGCGTTGATCACGGCCCAGCTCGAGGTCGAGGGAATGAGCTCGGGGCAGATCCTCAACGCCTACTTCGGGAAGGCCGGATGGCTGGAGTTCGAGTCCGAGTCTCGGCCGATGAAGGCCAGCCTGGACGTCCGGCAGGGCAAGATCATGGCCGGTAGCTACATCGAGCTGGCAGAGGGTACGCTCGGCGCTGAGTTCGCCGGCTTCATCGCCGAGGGGCAGGCGGGTGCGCGCCTGGAAGCGGTGCCGGGCGACGGCGACGTCGCGGTCGCGGACGTTCGCGTGGCGTTCTCGGACTACGGGATGCGCCGGCAGGCCGAGGGCGAGCCGGTGATGAAGGGGGCGGACCTGGTGATCGAGGCGCGCTCCCCGGCGGACCTGATGCTGATGCCCCCCGAGGACTTCGAGGGCAAGCTCGGGCTCGGCACGGCCGAGTTCCCGGACCTCACGTTCATGAACGGCCTGCTGCCCCCGGGCGGAGGCTTCACGGTCAAGAGCGGCCGCGGGTCGGTGGACGGCGGCTTCGAGATCCAGGAGGGCGCCGCGGTTCACGGGCAGGTCAAGATCGTCACTGAAGACTTGATCGTCGACGCCGCCGGAGTCGACACCGCCGGCGGGGTCGAGGTGACGATCGAGGTGCCCGACGGCAACATGAAGGAGCTCAAGTTGGGCATCGACCACACCCGGGTCGAGCTCCACGACTTCGACTTCCAGAGCGTGGGCGCCGTCGAGGACCTCCCCCCCTGGCAGGGCCGATTCGAGGTGACCGAGGGTACTGTCGATCTGGGCGACGAGGCCGGAATCGACGCCACGATGGAGCTGACCTTCAGCGACACGCGACCGCTCGTGGCCTTCCTGGCCAGGGACAAACCCATGAAGGGCTGGCAGGAGAACCTGCTGATGATCAGCGAGGTCACGGGCGAGGGAGTGGTCAATGTGTCGTCAGGAACGACGACCATCCGCCACTTCGGGGTGCGGGGCGAGAAGCTCGACGTCCGGTTCCGCGCGGCGATGGGACCGGACGGCATCTTTGGCAAGGCCCTGGCCAAGTACGGCATTCTGAAGGCCGGGATCGGGATCGAGGGCGATGACCGAGATCTCAAGATCCTGAGCCCCGGGGGCTGGTACAAGAAGGACGACATCCCCGGCATGCCCGCGCTGATGCCCGAGCACTCCGGGCCCGGCGACGAGGAGGCGGCAAGGCCGACAGCGTCGCCCGCGACCGACACCGACGAAGGCGAAGCAGCAGCCGACGAGCCCGAAAAGGCAGCGGACGAAGAGAAGGAAGGCTGAGCCCGGGCTTCGCGGGCGGCCGCCGCGTCCTCGGCGCCGCTCCCGGGCTTCTGGCTCGCACGGTGCGGGCGCCGGTACGCCGGGGTCCGCGCCGCGTCGCGCCGGCGGGCGGCGCGCTGGAACGCATGGGCGTCGACACTGTCACAGGCGTCGGGGTTCCCGCGGTCGTCATCTTCCTGATGGCTCTCGTGGGCGTTCGCCTCACTCCCGGTGACTTCTGGAGGTTGCTCCAGCGCCCACGCCTGGTCGGCACGGCTCTCGTGGCCCAGATCCTTCTGCTCCCGCCGCTGGCCGGAG